>CAZHTA010000005.1:0-64764 GCA_964535515.1 uncultured Gammaproteobacteria bacterium | reverse complement strand
CACCTACCGTTCCAAGTGCTGCAACCACTAGGCTAGGTATAGCAGTAGCAAACGGAGCAGTAAGTGTTGATGAATTTCGTATTTATTCAGTTGCAAATACGGCGCCCTGGATAAAATTTGAATATTACAACCAGACTGCTAGTAATGAACTTTCTTTTTCTGCTCAAGGCATAACTTCTAGTTCAGAAGCACTAGTTACTGCTTTTAATTTTATTAGCCCGTCAGTTACTGGGGTAATAAATAATTCTAATCATACTATTTCTCTTTCTGCGCCTTATGGTACTAATGTTACTGCCCTTGAGCCAGGAATTACAATGTCCAATGGTGCAACTATTTTGCCGACGTCTGGTGCAACCCAAGATTTTACTAGTCCAGTTGTCTATACAGTGACTGCTCAAGATGGTATTACTTCGCAAGATTATACAATTACGGTTACAGTATTATCTGATACAACTGCTCCTGCCTCTGTTGGTGCCCCAACTTTTGGTTCTATCACTACAAGTTCAATTGAAATTATCAAACCATCATCTGTAACTGAAAATGGATCTGGATTATATCAGTGGCAAATAAGAAAAAATGGTATTTCCGAATTAGGGTTTAATGTAACTAATACACTATCATTTATTGATTCTTCATTATTGGAAAATACTTTGTATAGTTATGAAGTTCAATTTAATGATAATTCTAGTAATACTTCAAGTTATGGAACAGAGGCAAGTAAATATACATTGGTGAACACCCCAACTAATTTTTCTGCCTCCGCAACTTTAAATAGCGTCACCTTAACAGTTGGTAGTTTTCTAAACAGTAATAGTGGTTTGTCTGGTTATTATTTTTCAAGTTCTAATGCTAATTCAGGGTGGATTCAAACAAATAATTGGACAGATTCAAACTTATCATGTGGAAATATATATAATTATTCTGTAAAATATAGAAATGGTGATGGTGTAGAGACTGATGTTGCAACAATTATAAAGTCAACGTCGAGTTGTGGTGGTGGCGTAGTATCAACACCAGCTGGTGTAGGGGTTGGAACTACAGACAAATATGGATCCATGGGTAAAACTGGTGATATCGGTAGTATTGGTCTTGATGGCATTAATTATTTATCTTATATTAATTCTAAAGCTAATTTTAGTATTATTGTTAGTGGCAACAAGATACTTCAAAATCATCAACTTGTTATTAGTGATTTAGATCTTGCATTAAATATTATACAACTAACTATTCAGTCTACACCCCAAATAGTTAAACTAAAACTTGGAGAGATAGGTCAAGTGGATTTGGATGGGGATAAAGTCAAGGATATTGAAGTTAAATTTGTCAATATTTGGACAAACAGAGCCGAGCTTACAATCAGATCATTGTTTGATGTAGAAGAGATTAAGAAAAAAAATATAATATCAACAATAAACACATCAACAACAAAATTTATTTTTAATCATAATCTTAGCACTGGTGTAATTGGTGTTGATGTTAAAGAGCTTCAGAAATGGCTTAACGCTAATGGGTATATACTCGCTAAATCTGGTCAACCTGGTTCTGTTGGATTTGAAACAAATAAATTCGGTTCGGCGACTAGATCAGCATTAATTAAATTTCAGAAAGCTAATAATATTAAACCAGTGATTGGATACTTTGGACCGATTACTAGAAAAATAATCAATTCAAAGTAACCTCAGTTCGAACATCGTCCGCAACCCCGAGCCAAGTAAATACGTAAAAGCGACCCGTTTGGGTTCTGCTTGCCTAAAACACAAACGAGTCGCTCTCGTTTGTTTTATCTTAAATAAAAAATGAGAGTCGAAAAGATAAAAGTAAAATTTATAAAATCATTAAAAAAAATTATGTTTACCTTACTTGCTATTCTAGGTTTTTTAGCTACCATTATTGGTATACTACAATTTCCATCTGTATATGAATATTTTACTGATAAATTTAATCCAATACAAATTAGCCAAAGCAAAATTATCAATAATACTAATTACAAAGAAAAACATACACTAAATGTTATTAATACAAAAAAACAATCCCTTTACAACGTGGGTTTACGAATTGATGTTGGTATAAATAAAGAAGTACAAATTTTAGTTAATAGCAAAGGAACATCTGTTTTTTTGGATAGAGGTTATTGGATTACTAAAGTGGTAAATTTGGAAAGTGGTAATGTATTTTATATAATTCAGATTCAAAAAATTGAAAAAGAATTAGAAATTGATCTTTTTGTTCCGCCAAAGACAGAGATAAAAAGTCAAATAAAAGATTACAAAGACACACCTATGCCTGTTCTATATTTCGATACACCAGAAAGAGAATTTGCTTCAATGATAAATATTGACTTTAATCAATACTTTAATAAAGCCGAGAAAATTCTTAAGTATGGTGTGTTAAAATGTAAATTTGAATTGGCCCCTGACCAGTTAATTCCAATTCCAGATTCTCACAAAATAGTAATGATGATTAGTAAACCTGGCCAAACTCATACCGACCCGCTCCCGTAACAAACCCCTCAATAAGACCTCCGAAAAAGCCCTAACACATACAGTTATTTATATTTCGCAACCGACCCGGGGAGCATATATCACAAAATCGCCAAACCTGGCGATTTTTTGTATAATAATCATGCATTAAAATTTACAATAAAACTATGAAAAAAATAAAAAATCAAACAGTTCTATACCAAACAAAAACTGGAGCGATTGAATTGAAGGGCGATTTTAAGAAAGAAACTCTATGGGCAAACCGGATGCAAATGGCCAAAATGTTTGGGGTAAACCCACAAGCAATTACAAAACACATTCAAAATATATATAAGGAGGAAGAACTACAAAAATCCTCAACTAGTTCCAAAATGGAACTAGTTCAAAATGAGTCAGGGAGACGAGTGCGTCGTGAAATTGATATTTATAATCTCGATATATTAATTGCTGTTGGGTATAGAATAAACTCGATCGTCGGTACAAAATTTCGCCAATGGGCAACAAAAACCCTCCGCGAGCATATCACCAAGGGGTTCACTGTCAATCGTTCACAAATCAAAAATAATTATTCTGAATTCATGAAAGTGGTGGAAAATCTAAAAGTTTTACTACCCCCAGATGGTGTTGTTGACCAAAAAAGCGTACTAGAATTAATTAATGCTTTTTCGGCAACTTGGCTTTCCATTGATGCTTACGACAAAGACAAATTGGTAACCACTGGCACCACTAGGCGTTCTGTCAATCTTACTACAGAACACCTAATAAAAACGTTGGTTGATTTTAAGGTTGCGTTAACAAAAAGAGGTGAAGCATCTGAACTATTCGGAGTAGAAAGACAAAAAAATAATATAGAAGGTATCGTCGGTAATGTTATGCAATCTTTCGGCGGAAAACCCATGTACCCTACCATCGAAGAAAAAGCCGCCCACTTATTGTACTTTATGATTAAAAACCACCCTTTTATTGATGGCAATAAAAGAAGCGGGGCTTATGCTTTTATTTGGTTTTTGAAAAAAACCGGAATATTTAATCTAGCTGCTATGTCCCCCGCTGCACTTACCGCTTTGACACTACTGGTCGCAGAAAGTGAACCGAAGAACAAAGAACGAATGATAAAAATTACACTACAGTTATTGCGATAATACAATATGGCACGATACCGTAATATATGGAAAATCATAATCTCAATTTAATGAAATTAGAAAGCAACATTTGGAAAATATACTTGTATGTTGTTTTGTATAGCCTAATGTTCTTTACACCAATTATTGTTCTGTTCTATCAAAATAACGGGCTATCACTAACACAGATAATGATACTACAATCTTTATCTTCAATATTGTTTGTAGTTTTAGAAATACCTACAGGATACTTTGCTGATATTTTTGGAAGAAAAATTGCCCTTACGATTACAGGTGTTTTTTCAGCGCTAGCAATGTTTATTTTTGCAATATCAACAAATTTTTATCATTTCTTACTCGCAGTTACTTTATGGGCATTGGCAGGTGTCTTTATTTCTGGCGCAGACTCAGCTTTTGTTTATGACACATTAAAAGATCTTAGAAAAGAAGGGCAGTATAAAAAAATATGGGGAAATATTGTTTTTTACTATTCTATCGGAACAGCTTTCGCAAGTATTATTGGCGGACTACTCGGTAAGTTTGATTATAGATATCCGTTCTATGCGATGATACCTTTTATGCTACTACTCATTCCCCTTTCCTTATCCCTTACAGAACCACAAAGATATAAAACAATTTTAACAAAAAATTATCTTTTTGACTTATTTAAAATAATAAAATTATCAGTATTAAAAAATAAAAAAATGAGATGGCTACTAGCTTATTCGGCCATTACAATCGGATTCATAAATATTGCATATTTTCTATATCAACCATATTTTAAATTATCAGGATTAGATGTAATTTACTTCGGGGTGGTTTTTGCTGGGTTTAATTTGGTCGCAGCAATAAGTTCAAAATATTCTCATATACTTGAGGAAAAAATGGGCCAAAAACATTCTCTTGTTTTGTTGCTCGTACTTACCGGTTCAAGCTTTTTGTTGATGAGTAATTTTATATATCTTTTTAGCTTTAGTTTTGCTTTTTTACTTCAATTTGTAAGAGGGTTTTCCGAAGTAATTATTTCTGATTACGTACACCAACTAACTGATTCGAGTATTAGAGCCACAATATTATCAGTCAAAAGTTTAATAGAAAAAACATTTTTCGCAATAATCACACCATTTATAGGATGGTTTGTTGATATATATAGCTTAAGTCAAGCACTAAGCCTTTCGGGAATAATTATTTTTGTTTTAGGGGCGATTAGTTTAATAATGTTTTTGAGAAACAAGTCTATAACCACTTAATTAAACTGACAATTTATATGAAACTACTTCTTACATCCGCTGGTTGGGGGGAAAATCCTGCTATCGGCAAGGAATTATTAAAACTAGTTAATAAAAAACCCGCTGAAATTAAAATTTTTTTAGTTATCACCCCGATCAAATATCTTAAAAGAAATAAATACATTTTAAAACAGCTCATCCAATTTAATGGAATCAAAATACCAGAAAAAAATATTACCTTTTTCCAACTAGATAGGAAGGTAAACAAAAAAGAACTAACGGATACTGACGTAATTTTTGTTTTTGGAGGAAATACTTTTGAGTATTTATCCAGAATTAAAGAAACTGGTCTTTATAAAATAATAAAAGATTTTGTAAAGAAAGACGGCGTCTATGTCGGATTAAGCGCCGGCAGCTATATCGCGGCGCCGACAATCGAAGCTGCGACTTGGAAAAATGTGGATGAAAACTTAATCGGACTTAAAAATTTGAAAAGTTTTAATTTCGTCCCATTTTTAGTAACAGCCCATCTCGACAAAAAGTCATATCCGATTGTTAAAGAAGAAGCTAAAAATACAAAATATAAAATCATATCCTTAACTGACGAACAGGCAATATTAATTAATGGCAATAATACAAAAATTATCGGCAAGGGCAAGAAAAACATTTTTAACCAACCCAAAATAAAATAATATGCGTGTCTGGGACATACATCCAAAGCATTTATGCCACAAACATTTACTCGCCGAACACCGAGAACTTCATGGCCTTTGGAATATTTTAACCAAACATAAAGGTAAAGGTGGTTATTCGCACCATCCAGAGACCTTACGTTGGGTAGGCAAACAACACGCTCTTTACCTACGACATGAAGCACTAATAAGAGAATTCGCTAACCGCGGTTATTCTCACCATACCCCGCTCGATAAAAAATTGGCTACCGGCTTAAAAAGCCAAAGTGTTTTTATTAACACAATTAAAGAACAAAAAGAAATATTAAAACAAAAACCGTGCGCTTGTTTGTTGCATACTTAATTTTTTTCACCTTACTGTTCCCCATTCCATCCATATTCATAATATTTAACACCCGCCAATGTTTTTTCTATACCATCTCTTACATACGGCACCATGTTTTCTGGCAATGAATTAATCGGGAAAAATTTCAACTCACCGCATTTGCCTAATTCCTTGTTTTTTATCTCCCCCTGCCAGCTCCTGCAAATAACATAAAATTGGATGTATTCTATTTTACTCTGTGAAATCAGACTGTGACAAACAGTTGCTATTTCAAAATCACCCAAACCAATTTCTACATCCGCTTCTTCTCTGGCTTCTCGTATAATCGTTTGTGTTACTGACTCTCCGCCATCCAAATGACCGGCCACCACTCCATATAAACCATCAGAGCTAATATTTTTTCTCAAAGAAAGTAGTAGTTGGTCCTCCTTAAGAAAAAGAATATGTACTGACGCTCTTAATTTAAAACGTTCTTCTTGCATAAATTTAATATAATTAAAATACCTACTGAATTGTACAATATCACGACCTAATTCACAAATCCTATGATTTTCCTATAAAAATGATATAATTAATCTCAGTAGTCTAAAGTTAACATATGTTAAAAAATACCACCTCCCCTATTCACATACCAGCGAATGAGATTAAGGTGAGCTTTGCTCGCTCATCTGGTGCGGGAGGACAAAATGTTAACAAAACTTCAACCAAAGCAACTGTCCATTGGTCAGTGGATCATTCACATATTTTAACCCCAGAAGAAAAGGCTCGTGTACGGTCAAAATTGGCCAATAGGATCAGTAATTATGGTGAAATAGTAATTACCTCAGAGGAAGAACGTTCACAGCCGCAAAACCGTATTTTAGCGACTTCCCGACTTCAAACATTAGTAACCAAAGCTTTACATATACCAAAAAAACGTCAACCTACCCGGCCGACCAAAGCTTCTAAACTAAGAAGGATCGAATCCAAAAAAATACGATCACAAATAAAAGTTGGCAGACGAACGATTGAATAATATGTATCACCTATACATTCTTGAATGTGCCGATAAAACATTATACACTGGCATTACTGTTAATCTGGATCGAAGAGTTAAAGAACACAACACCTCCCAGCTCGGGGCAAAATATACCCGAGCGCGTCGACCAGTAAAACTTGTATATTCAAAAAAATTCCGTAACCGCTCTTCTGTTTCTAAGGCAGAAAGTCAAATGAAAAAACTAACAAGAGAAAACAAACTAAAACTAATTAATTTAACTAATATATAAAATATGGCAGAGCCAAAAATAATTACTGATGTTTTAACAGATGACGCCCTAGCAATCGGAGTAACTGATGATGGGAGCACTTTTGGATTAAGCCAAGAAGACAGAAAAGGAAACATGCTTGTATTAGGAAGAAGTGGCACCGGTAAAAGTGTTTTGTTAGAAACTTTATTAATCTCAGACTTAGTAAATTCGAGAGGTGGACTCTTTATCGATCCATACGGGGACCTTATCAACGACGTATTGCAATATGCAAACAAAGACAACGTAATCATATTTGAAGCAGACAAAGGAGATGCCGAATTTAATATAAACAAATTTAAGCAAGAAATTGACTTAACGGAAATTAAAAATGGTAAATTCATATTATGCAAAATAAGCTATCAGATAATCGGCAGCCATGTTGCTCGTGAAATCGGAACGTACATATTAAATGAATATTATAAATTAAAAAGTGATTTGAACAACACATCTCTTTTTATCGATGAATTCCATAATTTCGTAAACAAAGAATACGATATCGCTGCAAACAAAGAATACGGAATCAAATGTCATTTTTCTGACCAATCAATCAGTCACTATTCTGATGATGATTTACAACAACTCTTTGATGTAGTTGATCATGTCATTTGTTTTACTGCCGACGGTCGCACCGCCAAACAAGTAGGAAGCGGATTCGGGTTTAACCCCGAAGATTTAGTAAATGTAGAAAAATTTAATTTTTACGCCAAATTAACGATTAACGGAGAAAAAACTAATGCTTTCAAAGCAAAAGGATTGTTCCCGATCCCCTATCCTAAAAATTCATAATAACTAATATTGTTTAATTTATGTTTACCGGACTATTTATAAAATTAATATTAGCAATTGTCTTTGGTGCAACAATTGGCTTAGAACGCGAAGGTAGCAACCAAGGCAACGGTGGAATCGGCGGCATGCGCACCTATTCTTTAATTGCTTTAATTGGTGCTTTAGTTGGCATATTTTTTACTAATGATTTTTCTTCATTAGCGCTTTTAATGGCCGCTGGATTTTTAATCTTACTAATTTCTTACTACATTGTCGGTTCTTCTACCACCCACGACTTTGGGATCACTAGCGAGCTATCGGTTATCATAACCTTCTTAATTGGTTTGTTATTAGTATTAGACATCATCCCAATCCAAATAATTATTGCTATCTTTGTCATATTAATGTTTATTCTGTCTTTAAAATCTAAAACCAGCCAAATCGTAGCTGGTGTTTCTAGACAAGAACTCCAGGCCTTTATTAGCTATGCTATTATCGCATTAGTGGTATTACCATTTTTACCAGACATTGCCTACAAATTAAAAGATATTCCAGTCTTATCATCAATTTTACAAGGTTTTAATGTTGATTTAGGTAAATTTAATACTCTTGATTTAATAAACCCACGAAAAATCTGGTTAGTTGTGGTGTTGATCACAGGTATTGATGTATTCGGATATCTCTTGAGTAAGTTCGTCGGTAGCAAAAAAGGCTTTGCGTTAACCAGTTTCATCGCTGGTTTTGTTTCTTCTACTTCCGCCACACAATCTCTGGCGCAAAAGAGTAAAAAAACCAATTTCATTAATCATTTGGTTGGAGCAGCAGTTTTAGCTAATCTCGCAAGCTTCTTACAAATATTTTTATTAGTTGGACCTCTTAACCCACGATGGCTTGTCTCTATCGCACCCAGCATTATTATCATGATTCTCACTGCTGGTTTAATTTCCATAATTTTCTTAAGAAAGAAAGAACCTAACAAACAAGAAAAAGAGGTAGAATTAACTGCTGGTAAAATATTTTCTTTAATGCCAGCGCTAAAATTTGCCGGCATCTTGATTATCGTAAAAATTGTAACAAAAATCTGCTTAATTCTATTTGGTCAATCTGGTTTTATTATCAGTTCAATTATTGCTTCTTTTGCTGGTATCGACGCAATCCTAGTGAACTTAGCAGAAATGGCTGGACAAACAATTACTTTCAAATTTGCTTTAATTACTTTCTTGTTGGTTAATGCCACCAACTTGTTAAGTAAAACCACTTACTCTTACCTACAAGGTGACCGAAAATTTGCTTTAAAATTTTTAGTAGCCGCTGTCTCAATTGTAATTGCGAGTTCAGTCTGGTTGTTGTTTGTATAAAAAAACAAAACATCGCACACTCTAATCACACAAACAAAAGCTCAGCGTTGACACAAGCAACATTTTCTGTTAAACTATCGCCAATGTTAGCTACCACTAGTTGGCAGATTATTAACTAACATTGTACACTATGGTGTTCAACAATCTTGACGGAGAAGAAACTACTGCTACCCCAACCCCTAGTGACGCTCCAGTCGAACCTGCTACTCCACCGACCGAAGATACTACAAGCGAACAAGCTTAAACCTACAAAATCAAACACCCTCACTTATGTGGAGGGTGTTTTTTTAACAAAAACCCCAACTTTTTACAGTCGGGGTTTTAAAAAATTTTGTTTTTTATTTCTTCTTCTTAGCTGCTACTTTTTTTGGAGCAGCTTTTGCTTTTACTTTTTCTTTCTTTTCCTTTACAACCTCTTTTTTAACAGCTACTTCTTTTTTCACCTCTACCTTCTCAGCTTTTTCTACTGGAGCCTTTGGATTTAAAAAAGCCATCAACTTGTCAACTTTAACATGTAAAGCTTTTAATTGTTCCATGACTTCACCAGAATCTTTACTTCCACCCTTTTCAAAACAATCATTACAAAAAACTGATTTACCAGCCATTGGTCTAAAAGGTACTTGGCATTCTTTACCACATTTGCCACAAGTAGCATCATGCATTTGTTTGTCTTCAAAACGAGGTCTTTCGCGTCTTTCACCACCAAAACTAGATGGTCTAGCGCTGCCACCACCGTCTTGCTGCTTACCAAAACATGTGCTGCAAAAAACAGGTCTGTCGCCGGTAGGCTTGAAAGGAAGCTCACAACTAGAACCACATTCACTACAAGTAGCTTTGTGCATAGCTGGCTTACCACCATCTCTACCACCACCGAACGATCTACCACCACCGCCAAATGACCGTCCACCACCGCCAAATGATCTACTTGGACCACCAAAACCACCGCGTCCACCGCCGCCACTAGATCTTCCGTTGTCTCGATTATAATTACCCATACGATATATTTGAATTACTTAAAATGTAATTTCCATTAGTTTAGCACAAATCTTAATAAAAATCAATAGCCAGGCTGCTTTTAGAGCTTCCCAAGGTCAAGTTCGTTATTAAACTCAATTTCTTTGACAAAATCTGGCATATGACTAATGAGGATGATAGCACCATCAAATTCGTTTATTGCCTTAGCAATAACGGGAATATGGCGAAAATTGATGTGGTTAGTAGGCTCGTCCAACACCAAAAGACCCGGCCGCATCAATACCAATCGAGCAAAAGACAATAGTCCTTTTTGACCTTCGGATAAATGAGAAATATTTAACCCCATTAACTCACCGGTAATCAAAAAACCAGCCGCCACCGAGCGCATCTCTTGGATATCGGTTTCTGCGGTTAATACACTTTTTAAAGAATCAAAAACTGTTTGATTGTAATCTAAAGTGGCAAAATCCTGGCTATAATAGCCAACACGAGTATCTTTTAAGATAGTTGCACCTTCACTAGTACCGCTTATCAAAGAACGCAACAACGTGCTTTTACCAATACCATTCGGTCCAGAGATTAAAAGACGATCTCTTTGCCTTAATAATATATCTACATCTTTAGTTTCTGACTCATGATTCTTAATTACTTTTACCGATTTGATTACCACTACATTACCAACAATACCCTGAGCGGGAATAGTAAATTCTCTAATAGTCTTGTCTTCTCTACGAACATCCACTTTATTTTCTTCCAAATCTTCCACCTCTTCTTTTAACTTACTTGCTAATTTACGCATCTTACCACCCTTGTGAGCAAAAAAGTTAACCTTCTCTTTGTTGTCTTTAATTTCTTTTTCTAACTGAGCATTCTTCTTTATCTCTCTTTCAATTCTGCTTTTAATTTCTTCTACCACAGAATAGTAATCACCAACATATGTTTCTACTTTTTTAGTAAAAACATCAAGATAAACCACTCCTTCAGTAAAACAATTCAAGAAGTCAGCATCGTGGGAAATCACCATTACTGTTTTGTCGTACATTACTAAAAACTGTATCAAATGGTCGATACCATCCCTATCCAGGTTGTTTGTAGGCTCATCCAAAAGCAAGATATCTGGATTCTGAATAAGGGCATAAGCGAGCAAAAGTCTTGCTTGTTGACCGCCAGATAAATCCCCTACTTTCAAATCAATTGGTACAGCTAAATTAACCGCATTCATTACTTTGCTTATCTGACTCTTAATATTGCCCGGAACACTATGGAAAGATTTAGCAAAATATTGCTCCACCGTTAAGTTTAAGTCTTGCTTTTCAACCATTTGTAACGCGGTGGCAATGCTAGCTTCGTTAGTAATAAACACCTTACCTTTGGTTGGCTTTAATTCTTGTTTAATCAATTTAAATATTGTACTTTTCCCAGCGCCATTTTGCCCCATTAAGGTTATCTTCGCACCTTTACGTACACCAAAAAAAACCTCGTCTAAAACCGGTTTTTTATCAGCATACTCAAATGTTACATTATCAAAACGTAAAATTACGTCTTCTGCCATACTTATTTCTTTAATTGATATGAATAGCGAGCCTTTAAAAAGGTTCGCTACAACGACATAATCTCATATTTTTAGCCTTTTGTCAATAAAAAACAAAACACCAGGCACTAAAATAGTGCCTGGTGTTAATGCTTTCGAAAAAGACTTAAGCGCGAACAACGTTGATAGCGCGAGGACCCTTTTCAGATTGCTCTACATCGAAGCTGACAACATCGCCAGATTTCAATTCAGAGAATTGAACTTCTGTAAGACCGCTTTCGTGGAAGAAAACGTCCTTTGAGCCATCTTCTGGTGTGATGAAGCCGAAATGCTTCTCAGCAATAATACTTTTGATAGTACCTTTCATACGAGAAAAACTAATAAATAATTACAAAATTTTATATATCCGTTGAAGAAAGTCGACGAGGTTTCCAAGGATATTTTTGTAGAATTAGTATACCACAAAAACAATAAAAAGTCAATGCGTGATAACAAAGACAAGAATTACTCTATCTTTACCACCATATACTCAACTTCTCGATCTGCTAATTTTACTAGTACTTTCTCCCCTGCCTCACATCCCATTAAAGCCTCACCGATCGGAGAATTGTAAGAAATCACCCCTTTATTAGGGTCAGATTCAACTGATCCTAAGATTTTATATACTTTTTCTTCCCCGCCCCGAGCGACGGTCACAGTACTACCAATTTGTACAACCCCAGACGGTTTATGTTCTTTAACCACCACCGCTTCGTGCAGTTGGTTTTCTAAATTTAAAATAGCATTGTTAATTCCTCGTAGTTTACCTTTAGCCATCTGATATTCAACATTTTCCGAAAAATCACCCAATTCAGCTAAACGGGCGACTTCAACCGCTGCCCCTGGTTTAGCCTTTTTCAATTTTTCTAATTTACTTTCTAGCTCCCCAAACTTTTCTTTAGTTAAAACTGGGTCTGGCTTAAGAATGCTAAATTTCCCGGGTTTTCGATTGGCAGTACGCATAAAATCATCTTTAAAAACCAGTAGCTAATTTAAATCAATTCTGGTATACTAATTATATGTGTTTTGACCAAAAAACACAACCTAAAACATAATTTAATATTTAATTAAATATGAAAATACCATCTACGCTAATACAGTTCAAAAACAAAACTGGATTAATTTTGGTAACTGGCACAGAAGAAGCCGACTTCTTCCTTGCCCAAAACAGCATGATCAGCGGCGTCTTCCATTTTAAATTAGAAAAAACTAAATTTTCTGATCGCGAAGACTCTTCTCGTCGTGGTTCAGTGGCTTTTGAAACCGGTGCCATAACTGAAAAAATAAAAAAGGCAGCACGACGAGACTTTGTTAAAAGTTTTAAAGAAGAAACAAAAAGATTATCAACTGAACAAAAAATTGATCTTGTTTATTTGTTCGCACCAGATACCATTATTAAAGAACTAGAAAAAGCCCTACCCGCTGTTCTAAAGAAAAACTTAGTTAAAACCTACATTGGAAACTTCTGCAAAGAAAGCCCGCTCAATATTTTAAAGAAAATTAAAAACGAACGCGGCTTCTAGAAAATGGCTATGAAAAAATCATTACTCTATATTTTGTTTTCAGTAAACTTGCTAATTATTGTTTCTTTCTGGTGGGCAATCTCGGGAAAATCATTATTAAACAGTCCTAGCCCATCGACCGTCTTAATTGTTTTTGGTAGAATCGCCGGTTTGTTGGCTGTATATTTTATCTTAGTCCAACTATTAGTAATTGGCCGAGTAAAGTGGATTGAAAAAATATTTGGGCTTGATAGGCTATCTTTAGCCCACCACTGGCTAGGCATAGGAGCTTTTTTACTAATCGTTTTGCATTTCCTACTACTCCTTGCTGGCTATGCCCAGATATATGAATTAAGCTGGATTGGACAATTTTGGGATTTCCTTACTAACTGGGAAGAGCTCTTACCTGCTACAATTTCTTTGATATTGTTTATTATAACAATCATCGGGTCAATCACTTTGGTAAAGAAAAGAATGAAATATGAGAACTGGTATTATGTTCACCTGATTTCATACTTAGCAATTTTATTAGCTTACAGCCATCAACTAGAATCTGGCTTTGATTTAAACACTAACCACCTTTTTGCTGCCTATTGGATTTTACTCTATGTGTTCACTGGTATTAACTTTGTTTTCTATCGATTCTTTTGGCAAATTTACCTCTTCAAAAAACATCAATTTTATGTCGATAAAATAGTTACCGAAACTATCGATACAACATCAATATATATTAAAGGAAACAAAATAAACGAATTCTCTTACAAGGCTGGACAATTTGGCATCTTCCGCTTCCTAAACAAAAAAATCTGGCCAGAATCCCACCCTTATTCTTTTTCTGATATACCAGGAAAAGAATATCTAAGAATAACGGTTAAAAATCTCGGCGACTCCAGTGCGACATTAAAAGACATCTCAATAGGAACAAAAGTAATAATCGACGGACCTAATGGAATATTTACCGAAAAAGAAAAACAAAAAGACAAAATCCTCCTGATTGCTGGCGGTGTGGGGATAACACCAATACGCGCTTTAATTGAACAACTTGCAAAAAACAATAAAAATTTGGTACTATTATATAGCGCTCGCAGAACCAACCAGATTATCTTCAAACAAGAGCTGGAAGACTTAGCAAAAAAATATTCCAACAATTTAAAAGTACACTATATCACCAGCGAAGAAGAAAGCGACAGTAAATTCAAATTAATAAATGAAGTCTGTATTTCTTGCCTCGTACCTGATATTGGTTCGCGCGAAGCATACATCTGCGGGCCATCAGGAATGATGATGTCTCTAAAAAAACAATTAATTAGTCTAGGAATTAATAAATCAAATATATATTATGAAAAATTCTCATTTTAAAATACTTACCTTAATTGCATTTACAACCATATTCTTAAGTGGCTGCGGCACAACAACTCAACAAATAGCTCAAACACCCACCAAAGTAGTTGTTCCAACAGAAAGCACAACTACTACACAAAATGTTGCGCCATCGAACACTCCTCCTCCAACCATCGTTGCACCAACACCTACCGCAGCACCAAAACAAAATACTGTGGTGTACAACTTGGCTGAAGTAAGCAAACATAATAACGCTAATGATTGCTGGATGGTAATTGACGGAAAAATATACAATGTCACATCATACATTCCACAACACCCAGGTGGTCCAGAAAAAATAATACGCAATTGCGGCAAAGATGGTACTCAAATATTTAATCTTAAACATAGCCCTGACAAAAAACAATATTTGACCCCTTACTTTGTAGCTAATTTACAATAAACGCAAATACAAAAAAATTCCGATTTTAATCGGAATTTTTTAATATCTACAATTTACTTTAAACTCAATATCTTTTTCTGCTCTACCTTCAATTTCTCAAAATTCTTTTTAGTCCATTTTTGTCCTTTTAATATATTAGCCGCCCAATCACCACCTAAAATATATGGCATCAAAACATAATGTGCACCAGCACGATATAACAATTCTGCATCAACTCGGTGGTACGCATTAGCAATAATTATCGCATCGCTTTTAATAGCCGACAAATGCTTTATCATATTAACCTGATCATCGGCTGCCGGAATAGTCATAACAACCAATTTAGTATTTTTAAATTTCAAATCTTCTAAAAATTCAATATCTGCTACATCACCAAAAATGGCAGGAATATTTTTTGTATGTATTTTTTTAATCGCCGCTGGATCAAAGTCAATTACCACAAACTTGGCTTTAATTGCCAAAAGCGCCTCACAAATACTATAACCAATACGATGATACCCAATTACCCAAACATCATAAAGTGGCAAATGTTTGTGGCGTTTATCTAAATATTTATCTGGCCCAAATAGTTTAAACCAAGGCAACATCCACTGATAAATCCTCTCATTGTAAATTATCAAATATGAAGAGAAAAATATTGTTACCAAGGCAACAAAGGTAAAAATTGCCACTTCTTGACCAACTACGTGTCCGGTTTGTTCACCAGTAAAAAGTATAATAAAACCAAATTCACTAACTTGAGCGGCCGCTAAACCAATCAAAAAACTGTTTCTTCTGGTAAAGCTAAGGCTCCGAAATACAAAATACAAGATAAGCGGATTACCGATTAAAATAAATAAAGACAAAATAATGCCCGGTAACCAAATTGATGAAAAAGAAGAAACGCTCATCGTACTTCCAAGTACGATAAAAAATAAAACTAAAAAGAAATCCCGCAACGGCTTAAGACGACTGATAATTTGCGGTTGATATGGAGAAGTACTAAGCGATAAACCAGCGGCAATTGCCCCAATCTCCAAAGAAAAACCAAGTAAGAATAACAAGCTCGACAGACCAAAACACCAAGCAATTGTAAAAATAAATAATAATTCACTTGAACCAGAAACTTTCTCTAAAATAGTTGGCAACAAGTATTTTGACAAAACAACAACTGCTATTACCGCAAAAACCCCTTTAACAAATAAAATAACTAAAGTATAAGTTAATTGATCGTTACCGCCACTCTTTAGTACGCCCAAGAAAATCATAATCAAAATAGCAATAATATCCTGAACCAGGAGCAAACCAACCGTGTGTTTGCCATAAATAGTCTCCGTGTCCTTCTTGTCAGTCAACAGACGCATTATAATGATCGTACTTGAAAAAGTAATCGCTACTGCCAAAAACAATGCCGTTACCAGACTCAATTTAAATGTTAATAAAAGAAGTGTCCCAATTATTGCTGTAAAGAAAAACTGAGCAAAGCCAGCTATCACAGAAATTTTCCCAATATGTTTTAAATGGTGAACATTCAAGTTCAAACCAATAATAAACAAAAGCAAAACAACACCAAATTGAGCAAAAATATTGTATGTTGCCTCCTGCCCACGCAAAAGATTAAGGAAAAGTGGCCCGCAAGCAATCCCCGTAATAATATAGGCAATAATTAACGGTTGGCGTAACAAACGAATCAAAAAAGACACGCCGACGGTGATCCCGAGCAACGCTGTCATCTGTAAAAAGATATTGTCCATAGTTTGATTGTTTGAAACAAAAAGTAACTAATATAATTATACCACAAAATACGTAAAGAAAAAATATCTTGTATCACAACATACCAAAAAATATATTTCTCCAAATCAAAATACCGGCTGAAACCGGTATTTTGATTTAATACAACACAATAAACATTCCCTATAACAACTGATAATCCTTAGCTGGTTCAGTAACGCCATGGAAAACTACATCAACCATATTTTGCACACCAAATTGACGACCATCCAAAAACCCAGCCATCGCTGCTTCCGCCAACCAGCCACTCTTTATCCAATCAAATAACCACTCGTTCGCATAATTTTGGTCGCCCTGAGAAATACCAGCCCCAATTGTCTTAAGCCAAATCTTGTTAAAATCCTCTTGTGAACCCAAAGGTGGAGCGATAATAACCGGCAATCCTAAAGCGGTATAAAACACCAACTCACTTGGTTTTGTCCACAAAATATCAGTAGTACGCAAAACTTCATTAAACATAGCAAAATAATCTTCCTTATCAACAGCAAAAATAATATTCAGATTATCCCCTAAATTCTTGTCTAACCCCATTTTTTCCGCCTGATGTTTGAAGTATAAATATACATCATTTCTAGAACCAGCAACTAAATTCAAATTAATCTCATGGTTTAATATCTTTTCCTTTAAACTTCCTAAGATTGTTAAAGCCAAATTACGCTGCGCACCCGCTCCACCTACTGCAAACGTTAAAGTTAAAGGATGCACGTGGCGCTCATCTTCTTTTACTCCCTGCAAAAACTGTTTTACTGTACCCATATACTTCTGACGATAGTGGCGATCAGGGTCAAGATTAACGATGCGCTCTGCTAAATCAGCTTTTAAAATACCCAAACTCTTGCCCCCTAAATTTTCTTCAGGCAAAGGAAAACCAGTCAAAAATATATTCTTTTCTGGTACACCATAAAGTTTTAACCGTTCCACTACCCGACGACAAGGCGCAAGATATTTTATTCGGCTCTTAGAAGGGTTAAGTGGCGCCCAAGTACGACTACAATCGCTATCACAAACAACACAGTAAATCTCATTTTTAAACTTGTGTTCTGCTGCAAAAAAAGCAACCGCAAAGAAAGTGGTGATGAGAGGGATGTCTTTTTTATTAAAAAAATTAATTAAATCCTTCCCCCATCCAGCTTTAATCAAACGATAATTGTAGCTCAACTGAAAATTCGGTTTAGATAAATCACGTCGTGGGTAAAACTTACTAATACGTTGTGGATTATCAATAAAAGTCTTGAACATCCAATTGCCAATTATTGGCCAAGTTTTGGTACGAGAAAAAAACTCATAAAAATCTTGTGACTTTTTCCAAACCAAACGATCGCTTTTAGGGATACCTTCGTAATTATTAGCAATAATTACTTTACCAGTAGGAGACAAATGGCGCAAAGGGTAAGCGGCGCGCTGATGGCCGTAACCCATATCCACTGCAACTACCCAAGCTTCGTGGTCCATATTGTTATTTTTTAATTCTTTTGTTATTAGCAAAAATTATTCCCATTGTTTTATCAAATTTGGAAGGAAACACCTGTACACCAAAACCACTCTGACGTAAAACTTCTAGTAAGGTCTCTTTTTTATGATTAGAGGTTTCGTGATATTCAAAGATTAAATTAGATATTACCCCCCACTCCTCTGCCCCCCAACTTTCTATTAAATCAAATTCCCCGCCCTCAATGTCCATTTTTAATAAATCAATCTTTTTAACCTTATTCTTCTTTAACAAGCCAAGCAAGCTAAAACCTGCCACTTTAACTACACCTTCATCATTTTCATCATTACCCAAAAGATGGTGATTGTGATTATCTTCGGAAACCTTTAAAAAACACTCGCCTTCAACCAATGAAAGCGCGCCCGGAATAACAGAGACTTTTTTAAGGCTATCGTTTAATTTCAAATTATCTTTCATTGTTGCCAAATTATTCTCTTCTGGCTCAACACTAAAAATTTTGACAGTACCATTTAAAGACAAACAATACAAAGCAAAAAAACCGGCATGAGCACCGACATCTAAAACCACTGCACCCTCGCTTTTTATTATTTCCTCAGCGATGCGATATTCACGCCATTTAAATATTTCCGCCCAAACACTCTCGTCTGCCTCATCACGCCAAATACCCTTAATTTTTTGGTTATTAAAAACAATTTCAATTTTATTCATAGTATTAATATTTTAACAAAAAACAAGGTTTAAAGCAACCTTACTTACACCATTCCACACCATGGAAAACAATAAAATTATTAGACTAAATATTGACTTTGTTGATAAAATATGACAGTCTACTATTAGTAACTTTTTTGGAGGGTGTCATGGACGACGCCACGAACCTCTTCGAACCGAACGATCCTATCGGCGCAATCGCAGTCGATGTCAACGACATGGCGGTGCCCGTGCCCGCATGCGACGAATTCCGCAGCCTCCTCCTGGCTGTTGGATTCGAGAGGAAGCGAGGAATCTACCTCCCACCGCCGGGACCGTTCATCCGCATGGAGGACGTGGTGCCGGCGGACATCATCGACGCGATGTTCGACACGGGGTACTACCCCGAGCAGAAGACCGCGTGACGACGTACAAGGCCTAGGACCCGGCGCACTTCTTCCGCCTCTGTGTGGATAGGCGCGCCGGTTCCACACAGATTCATTTAAACAAACATCAAACCACTTATTATAAAGTGATTTTTTGTTTAAACAGAGACTGTAATAATCACAATATCCCATTCAGGTATAAAAAAATAACAGCTTGGTTAAGCTATTATTTTATAACATTCTTTTTTTCTTGCTGTTTGTAATAATAAGTGGTAACCATGGTGCCTAAAGCACAACCAGCAATATAAACAACTAAAAAGTAAATATTTTCAATATTCTCTACGAATATACGCAAAACATAATACCAAATAATGATATTAATCACAGTTATAACTCCACTCGCTATAACCTTGGTATCAGAAACCACCTTAGTCCAGGCGGTAATAATCACCATTTCTACTATACCTACGAAGAAAAGTAACCACATAGTTCGGGGACTTGGATTCGAACCAAGATAAGCGCCTTCAAAGGGCGCTGTCCTGCCATTAGACGATCCCCGAATATTTATAAAATTGCATTTTATATCTTCAACTGTCGGCGCATTGCTAGGATACTAGAAGCCACTGTCAAAACCAGGACCACTATAATCTGCACGCCAAACACGTACAGAATATGCGAATTGTAATAATTTGTCAAGGAGAATCCACCAGAAAAGACCACGGATAAATAGTGATCCACCCATTTTAAAGCAAATTTAAGGATAATTGCCGTAATACCCACACTAACCAAAGTTAAGACTACTGAAACGATCAAATACGGGCCACGAATAAACCAATTACTTGCCCCCACTAACCGCTTGATTCCAATCTCAAACCGCTGGCTGTTAATTGCCACCCTCACAGTGTTAAAGATAACTAAAAATGAAATTAGAGCAAACAAAATAGTTAAACCCATCCCCGCCCCTTCGATTCGGTTAGTAATATTCTGAATCTTATCAATCGCATCTGCATGCTCATCAAAACTTTTGGCTTCAATCAAATCTTTGTACTCTGGAGCGTTCAGTGCCTCTACAATCTTTTTGTAATCCCCCGGTTCTTTTGTTTTTACAATTACAGTTGGACCAAAAGGATTACCACCCAACTCTTCTAATGCCTGCAAAACTTCCTTACTTAAACTATGGCGATCTTTAAAAAGCTGCAACACTTCTTCACGACTACGCAAATCAACCTGAACTACTTCAGGGAAACCAGAAAGATAACTTTTGGTATCCTCCACCTCTTTATCTTTAGCATCAGCCGAAAAATATATACTAACATTAATTTGATCCTTAACTGTGCTAACCGCCTGTTTAGTTAAGATTTCCACTGACCAGAGAGTATTAAAAGACAACAACATCAAGACTAAAATAAAAACTGTCATGAAAGACATGCCTAAATTACGGCCTAAATCTTGAAACGCAAATTTTAACACTCGCCAAAATGATATCATATTTTAAAGCACATATTTACCCTCACTTTGATCCATAATAATCTCACCACCATGTAAAGTAATTACTCTCCGACGCAGACTGTTAACCACTTCGCGATTATGTGTTAACAACATAACCGTAGTACCAAACTCGTTAATTTTTTTCAAAATTTGAATTATCTCTTCAGTGTTAATTGTATCCAAATTACCAGTTGGTTCATCCGCTACGATAATCTTTGGACGATGCGCTAGCGAACGAGCGATCGCCACACGCTGTTGTTCACCACCAGATAACTGAAAAGGATAACGGTCATGTTTTTTTGACAAACCAACAATCTCGAGCAGCTGCGGAACCACCTGATTAATACGATGACTATCTTCTCCGGAAACCTCTAACGCAAAAGAAACGTTTTCATAAACAGTTTTCTTTGGTAAAAGTTTGTAATCCTGAAAAATCATTCCGATCTGACGACGTAAAAAAGGAATTTCATTAGAAGTGATTTTTGTTAGATCCCAATCACCAATATGAATGACCCCTTTAGTCGGTCGCTCTTCCGCAATCAAAAGTTTAGCTAACGTAGTTTTACCACTACCACTTTGTCCGATAATAGAAACAAACTCCCCCGCCCCAATATTAATACTAATATCCCTCAAGGCAATTGAGGTAGTGGTATAAAGTTTGGTTACTCCCTGTAATTTAATCATAAGCGATAGTATTTAAATTATATCACAAAAAAGGAGAAGTAGAAAACCTACCAAACCAAAGGATGTGTATAAATAAAAAACCACTCGTAATTTATACAAATGGTCTTATTAATATTTCCAAACTATCCTCTAAATAAAGACTTAAATCAAAATCTTCATTTAGAGGGGAATAGCTTGGCGAATGAATCGCACTGTGCCACACCATTTCCCTCCAATGTGGTAAGTGTTTAGCCAGAAACGGCTGAGACGGGATGATCAGGCGTTGGCCCAGCGCTCGACCAGGTAGACCACGACCTCCACGGCCTTCTCCATAGACTGCACCGGGATGAACTCCAACTTCGAGTGGAAGTTGTGCCCACCCGCGAACAGGTTGGGGCAAGGCAGTCCTTTCTCGGACAACTTCGAGCCATCCGTACCGCCGCGGATCTCGCGTGTGATCGGCTGGAGACCAGCCTTGATGATGGCTTCCGTGGCGAAGGCCATGACACGCGGATCCTGATCCACGTAGACCTTCATGTTCTTGTACTGCTCGACCATCTCGAGAACGATGTTCGCCTGAGGGAACGCCGCCGCTACGCGATCGCGCACGCCCGCGAGGAACATCTTGCGCGACTCGATACCTGCTTCATCGAAGCTGCGGATGAGCACCTTGAGCGTAGCCTTGGCAACTTCACCCTTGAGATCGTACGGGTGCAGGTAAGCCTGGCGACCCTCGGTGGTCTCGGGTGCAGGCTGGTCGGACAAGGCCTCGACGATAGCTGCCATGGGACGAATGGCGTTGACCATCTTCCCCTTGGCGTAGCCGGGGTGGCAGTTGTTGCCGACGACCGTGAAGGTCGCGAGGTAAGCGTTGAATGTCTCGCATTCAACCTCACCGATTTCGCCGCCGTCGAGGGTATAGGCGGCCTGCACGCCGAACTTCGCGAGATCGAAATGGGCAGTACCCATACCGACCTCTTCGTCGGGCGTGAACGCCACACGGATGGTGGGGCGCGGGATGTCAGGATTCGCCAACAGCACCTCGATGGCGGTCATGATTTCGGCGATGCCCGCCTTATCATCCGCGCTCAGCAGGGTGGTGCCGTCGCTGGTGATGATGTCCTGCCCGACGTATCGCTGCAGCACGGGGTTACCGTCCCAGGTGATCACCTGGGAATGGTCGCCGGGCAACACGAGGTTGGTGCCCGCATCGTAGTGCCTCCAGATCACCGGCTTCACGTCCGTGCCGCTCGTTTCCGGCGACGTGTCGACGTGCGCCAAGAAACCGATGGCCGGCAACTTGGCGGCCTGGTCGGCCGGCAAGTTCGACGGCAACGTCGCGAAGACGTAGCCCCACTCGTCCATGGCCGCATCGGCGAGGCCCAGCGCCTTCAGTTCGTCGACCAACAGCCGCAGCAAGGTCTTCTGCTTCTCGGTCGAGGGGTAGCACTCCGCTCCCTCAACCGACTGGGTGTCCATGCGCACGTAGCGCATGAACCTTTCGAGCATGCGTTCGCGTGGAATCAACATCTATTCCTCCCCCAAACAGTTTTCGCTCCAGCACTAGCACTAACTCCCTCTTCCGTTTCCGTAATGAATTGTCAAATATCGGTCAACATTTGCACGAGCGTGCAAATGCAAATTAAGGGAAATATATTCCCAAATTTCTTTAATAACCCTATCATAAACAACAAAAAAAGCAAGGGTTTGTGGAAAATAAAAAACTCCGCTATTAAGCGAAATTTTAAATGAGCCCTCTATCAGAATCGAACTGATGTTTGTGGTTTACGATACCACTGTTCTACCACTGAACAAAGAGGGCAGAAATTACAAGCAAGTATAAAACAGAAGAATTTTAACTCAAAACCGCTTACTAGTCAATTCTAACTTGCACCGCCTCCCCCACCCCCCCCCCCCCCCCCCCAAAACCCCCCCCACCCCCCCCCCGACCAACCTGAAAAGGAGGCGGGAAAAGATGAAACAAAACTAGCGCTAAAGGCAGTAGCCGAAAATGTGGCTACTGACGGTACCGAGGAATCCGAACCATAATACCCAGTATAATACCAAGAAGGCTGGCTAACGTCTCTCGAAACAAAAGTCTTTGCCCACTGTTTTTCGATCTTAAACACCATTGCGTATGGTAAATACTTCTCGAAAATATCGGGCGTAAGATTTTGCAAACGATACCGTTCGGCAGAATACAAATACATTTTAAAGCCTAAGATCTCTTCTTTAAGCTCTCTACCCGCCTGACTTAAACGAGCTTCGTATTTAAAATATACAAATAAACAAGAACCAAATATTACTAAAGAAAAAACAATGTACCAATATTGTGCTAAACTAAAAAACCAACTTCCTCCCGCAGACAAACAAATAACAATAATAATCCCAGACAAAATCCAAACACCCCATTTGATTTTTTCTTTTAACGGTGAGACTTCATAAAACTTGTTATCCGGGTCAACTGATTTGTAAATATCTTCTCGCAATTCTAAAATATTTTTTTGCATCGCCGCCGCTCGAGAAGAACTAGAAGACGAACGCATTTCGCGAGTAGAAAAATATTCACTTCCATACCAAAAAAGTGCATCCAAATATTTCTTCTCATAATCCTTTAAACCACTATTATCCTTTTCAGTTTTAACAATTCGATAATCACGCCCGTAACGTCCGGTTTTAAACTTCTGCAATATGATAAAACAAATAAGCGCTGCTACTGCAACAAAAAACAAACTAATAGAATTTCCTGATCCAAAATACCAAATACCAATAAAAAGTAAGATAAAAATAGCAGCAAACAGACCAACCGTTGCTTTCGCCAACATTTTATGCCAAGCAGTTGGTGGCTCTTCTTCAATTTTTACATAGCCCCTCACTGCCAAGTCTATAATCGTCGCTGCCAGCGCTCGACTATTCACACTCTCTTTTAACACTACTTGCATTTCCGCCGGAGACATTCCTTTTGGTGGTTCATACTGCGGCACAATTGTACCTCGCCCTTTAACTAAACGTTCAACCATTAACCAGCGGATAATAGCAATTGAAAAAGTTAATATTAATAAAAATATTGAGATAATATAACCATACTTTAATTTCCAAAAATCTGACCAATATGCTGAACGGTTTACCGCTCCCTTTGGCCAGAAAAGATTCACTGTCAACATGCCCTGAGGAGGAAAATTTTCGCCAGAAGCATAAAAATAACCCTGACTACTGTCAAATGAAGAAACTGCCGCCACGCCCCCTGATGGATATATTTCCCAACCCGCGACTGACAAATTAGCATTTTCTGGTAAATATACTTTAACACTCGCCGCTTCTACTGGTACTTCATAATCAGTAAATAAATTCCAATAGAACCTATCATTATCTTTTAAAAACTCTAATGCACCATGCGCTTTGTATTCAATTATCCAGGTCTTTTGTTCGTCTTTGGCATTGTAATACCATTCAATCTCCACATTACCACCGTTACGACGGTAGGTATATTTACCCCAACTTGCTGGATCAGTTTTTTCTAAAGTACGCCAAGAATACGTCAACGGTTGATTGGTCACACCATCTAAAACCTGAATATTGGTAATCGCATCAATTTTACGCAAAGGAATACTTCTCCATCCCTTATGATATTCGCCTACAAAAACGTACGATTGCCTTTCTCTAATATCTACCGTAGTATCTTGATTCACCACCGCTTCAACATCTATACCATCATAAAAATAACTACGATTTTCAACCACCTTAACTGGCCCAACAAATACCAACCCACCAAAAACAAACAACAAGCCTAAAAATGATAATAATCTAAAACGCATATAAAAATATATTAACGTAGTAATATTAACAAAAAATCCGCTTTAAAACAAGCGGATTTTTTCCTATAACTACCCTAACATTTAACCCAAACTAATAACCGCCAACTAATACTATACTAAAATCTCTTTGTTAGAAGGAAACGCCACAGCCTTACGAATATCAGTCTCCCCTTTTAACCATTGTATTACTCTGGCCATACCAAAACCACAACCTGCGTGTGGTACAGCACCGTTCGTTTCAACTTGGTTAATATACCACTCAAAGTCTTCAATGCTTCCCCCTCGTTCCACTAAACGCTTAAACATTCTTGAGTTCTCCAATCTTGCCCGCAGAACATCGGCCTCATGCGCTCGTGCTGCTGAACCTACTGCTTCCCCACCAAAAGGCAAGATTAAATCAGCAGATAAAACACGACCCGGATTTTCCGGGTCGGGCAACATGTTAAAAAATTTTTCCACTTCAATATCCTTATCGAACTTCCACATCGGATCAGGAAATCTGGTAATAAACAACGGCTGATTTTTATTCTCCCATACTAAGACACTCTCTTGTGCTGAAGATATATCATCGCCCCATTCAATTTTTTCGCCCAAACTCTTTAACTTATTAATTGCTTGGTCATAGGTAAGTTTAGTAAACACTTTAGTGCACGAAGCTAATCGGACAATAGTTTCATCTGTAATACCATAGACGTCAACTGCCTTTGGGTCATTTGCAACTATTTGCGCTACATGATAAAGCATGCCTTCGATATATTCTAATAACCGATCAAAACCACCTGGATGTTCAATCTCAATCATCAAAAACTCCGTTAAATGCCTTTTGTCTACCTTCGGCTCCGCACGAAAACTAGGACCAACACAATATACACAACCTAACTTTGGCACTAAAGCCTCAAGATACAACTGACCAGTTTGTGCCAAATAACTTTTGTGACCATCAAACCAACGATCATCCTTATCTGATGAAACCTCAAACAAAGTGTTGATATTCTCACAAGCACCTGATGCCTTAACAATGCGCGGTGTTACGACTTCCGTATAACCATTCTGAATCAAATATTCTCGTGCGCCTTGCAAAACTCGATCGGTTAATTTAATAACTGATGTATCCATAGTTTTTTAATTAAATTATTTTCTAAAAAACAGACGGCCATTAGCCGTCAAATTATTGATTGATATTTTATGTCATAATTTTAAAATTTAAAAAATCCTCCGGGAAACGGAGGATTTAGTGAATTAATATTGTTGGTTATAAAAAAAATTTCCCAACAGGGAAATTCTGATTTCTTTCTTTTGTGTGCCTTTAAAAATTGATACTTTTTATTAAGCATACTCACATTATACCACCAACAAAAACCCTGTCAAATTTAAAGCTTTACCTCTACCTTTGTCATTACCACGTCTTCTAGCGGACGATCGGACGAATCAACAGCTTCAGCCGCAATCGCATCAACTACTTCTATTCCCTTTGTCACCCGCCCAAAAATAGTATAGGCATTAGGTAGTGGGTAGTCTTTGTGCATGATAAAAAACTGGCTACCATTAGTATTTGGACCGGCGTTAGCCATTGCTAAAGTACCACGCACATAACCACGCTTGTATGAAGGTGTTTGTGAATTCAATTCATCATCAAACCGATACCCTGGACCACCCGTGCCCGTACCTGTTGGATCACCGCCTTGAATCATAAAACCACTGATTACCCGATGAAAAATTACACCATCATAAAAACCTTTTTTAGCTAAAGTAATAAAATTCTCCACCGTCTTTGGCACGTCTTCAGAAAAAAGTTCTAACGTAATGTCTCCTTTGTTTGTTTTTATTTTAACAACTGGCATTGTATTTTCATTAATTACTAAATTTGTTGACGAAACAACAGGTGCAACAACCACTGGAACCACAGGCTCCACAACAGGTTCTGGAATAGGTTCGCTAAAATTTTCTACTTTTGTTACCGGTGTATTAGTAACTTCTTTATCTGATCCCATCATCGAAAAAACTAACACAAGTAATGCTACACCAATTAAAATAGCTATGACCATAATAAATATTATATATTTTTTATTCATAATATTTCAATTTTCTATTGATGTTGATATTTATACGACTTTTTCATCGCCTTCCAAAATACCTCTTTATTTAAACAATGCGGATTAGTACCATCGCAATCTTTATTTTCTATTAAGTTACCATACTTAGCAAACGAATTGCCACTTGCATATGTATATGGATCAGCCATCAATTTCTTAATAACTTCCGCATGTGCCTTTTCAACATCACCGCCAAATTTACCCACTTCTTCAGACATGCCAGAGTTATAGGCATTTACCAAGCCTCTAAACTCAGCTGATTTGGCTTCGGCTTTAACCGTGTCTATTGCTTCACCTAATACCGCTGTAGTAATACCAACAGTTTTACCAGTAATTTCGCCAAACAAACCCTCAATCACCTTGTCTTTCAAAATATCCTTGGCTTTGTCTTTGCCTGCTTCAATTACCATATCCATATTCCTATCGACATCCTGTTGCAAATCACTCATCCCTTTGGCAATAGCCGCCTGACGCTCTAACATGCGTTGATAAAAACGTAATTGCTGATCAGCACTTTCCTCAGCTTTGGTATCATTAGTTTTCCAAAATTTCATTGCATCAACTACATTACCAACTTTTTCATTCCAACGATTCTTTACAATCTCCGAATCATTCATCTTCTCAATATCATTATCAGGATCATTCACAAATTTATAGTATTCTTTAAAAGAATCATACTGACTTGCGGTCAAAGCTAGCCCCTGCTTCTTTAACGAAGCATTAAAGGCTAAAAGTTTTTCTTTAGTAGCACTATCAATATCACCAACAGCAAAATCACCAATAATTTCTCGATTCGTTGGATCACTCATTTTTTCATATTCCGTACGATTGATTTTTGTCATCACCCCAAGCATGTCAGTTCGTTTTTCTTCCAAACCTTTTAACTGCTTTTCCATTTCCGCATCTGAACCATTTTTTAAACTATCTTTTAAAATTTGAATCTGGTCGTCTACCTCCAAAACTTTGTCGTAGGTAGTACGCATGCCAAACTCCGATAAACATTTTGTTTTATTCGCTCCCGACAACAATTTACAACCCGCTGGATTTTCATAGGCCAAAGAGGTGCTTAAAATACATTCATCTTTATCATATGACATTGGCCCACCTTTAATTTTTTTACAAGCTTCCAAATCACCGGTATTTTCTGCAATCTGCAAATAACACTTGTCACGTGGTGGATTAGAGCCAACATCCTTAAATTTCTCTCCCGAAACTTTTTCACAACCATCTGCGTCCCCTTCTTGGACAGCTGCTCCTTGAAAACAATGATCGCTATCAGGTAAAAAATCACACAACATTGCTTGAAGATCACCAACACAACCTGTTAAAACAAACGGGGCAAAAACAACAAACAACACTAAAGCCGCTTTATTTGCCAAATCTTTTCTTTTGAGTAATTTCACAATCGCCAGAACAACAAACCAAACTAAAGCTATGCCCGCCACAATATATACCACCCACAGTAATGGCAAGCCAACATAAGTGATTATCCCTCGGGCAATATCCGTATAACGTTTTTCATGAAAAAGCAACTGTTTAGCAAAAAAATACCAAGGCAAAAGTGATGCAATTAAAATAATCGGATTAGTTATTTGAAATTTACCTAATCTAACTATTTTTTTAATTAAATACAAAACATACATTATCACCAAAGACAACAAAGCAAAAACCCAACCAAAATACATCCCGTAATTTTTAAATATTTTAGCGATTGTCTCGTTAACAATATCTTTAGCTACGGGCTTTATAAAAGCATAAACTGCCATATATACCAAACCAATCAAAAGAAACGCTAAAAGCGGAAAAAGAGCAGAATTTAAAACATTCTTTTTCTTAACCACCGGCACATCCTGCATCACAACTACGGGAGGAGCTTCTGCCACAACCGGTTCACTAACCAAAGTATTTGATTGGATTTGATTTTCGTCCATAAGGTTTATAATAAAATATTAAAATAATTACTCTTTTTCAATTTTTAAATTTAATAAATAGTCCTTAATTTTACCACCAAATTCAACTAGATTATTTTCTATAAGCGGTTCACCTTTAACTATAAAAGCTCTCAAAGCACTAAATAAACCCGTATTATTAAGTGACTGTGCGGTCATAGCCATAACAAACAATATCCCCTTATCTGTTTTAGACAAACCTCTTTTTAATTCCCAATCACTTAATCGATTTAAAAAATCAAATGCAACCGGAAAAGTAGAATATCTTTTATACATGTCATTTACTGTATCATCGGGCAAATTTAAAATATCTACCGAACTAAAATTAGAAACTGGCAAACTATCAGGATTAGTACTAGGTACTTCATCTGGTTGTACTAACCTTAAATATGATGGAAACTCTCTTCTGCTCATACAATAATAATTAAGCCGCCTTCGCTATTACAGCAGCATTCGAACGCGATAAAACCTTCTGCATTCGCTGATTAAACTCTAACAATAACTGTTGAATTTTATGAATAATCATTTCCTGACTGCCATTTTGAACATAATAATACCCCTGTCGACTTTCACCTCTATCAAACATTGAACTATATTGGGTTCTCCGGCTTTCTTCCACGTACTCTTCACCATTCTTTTTACCAATCTTAGTAGTTGACAATATTGCCGCAGCATTTACGGTGTCTCCGCCACTTTTCAAAGATGGCTTAATAAACAAATTAGTAATCATCGTCAAACGATTAATAAACTCCGGAGTTAAATCACTAAACAACTCTGCTGGATCAATATCTAATTTTTTTTCAAAGTTCTCTCCCATGGTCGCCTCATCCATCTGTCGATAAACTTCTTCATTATAAGCTTCGGTTGGAAAATTTTCATTATGGTAATCTACCGCTGCTTTTGCATCACTCATCAATTTTACCCATGCACCAACAATCTCTACTATTTTGCTACTCTCCTCCAAATCACTTCCCGACAACGAACGATTACTAATAAAATTATCACTCCAATCAGACAACAATCTTGGATCATCAAGAAAGTCCTTCAAATCTTCAACCGGACAATATTTATTCATTGTCTGAATAGCAATACTAGAGAAATAACTAGTCAAAATCGTTCTTTCAAACGGTTCCCAAGCATCAATAGACACACTACGTAGTTCGGTTGATTGCGTATCACCCTTAAATACTTGAACTCCACCAAAACCACGGTCTCTAATCGGGATGTTTCTACCACTGCTTACAGCGCCAATTACTTTACCAGCGTTTATACCTGCCCAACCAGACATAACTAATGTATTTAACAGAAAACGAGTATCCCTGCTGTTTCGCAAACCGTGTGCGCCACCAATAGTTAAATGATAACCGCGGCTCCCTTTAGTATATTCATTAAAGTTTAAATCAATAAATCCTAATTCTTGCAATAAATGCATTTCCGCCAAAAGCAAAGCCGGATTGTCAGTCGGTTTTGTAGCAATTTCATGTACTGCATCACGACCCTGACCCACCTCCGCTAACATACTAAGACTCATGATATTAGACTTCAGGTCCATTCCAAATCTTTCTCGGTGGCCCTCACTATTAGGTTTCGTAATTTCATATTCTGTCCCCATAGACGCACGCAAACCAGTCGGAATATCTAAGCTCGCATATCTATCAATAACCTTTTCATAAGATTCCACCTCATGCCTAATGTTGGCGACCACCTCACCGGCAGTAGCGCCAGCCTCAAATGCTTTAGCCGCACACAAAACAAGAATGGTTTTCCCCTTGTTACCAATTGGATATTTCTCAACAAATTCACGAAAAAATACTGAATTCTTACTTTCATTTTCATCAACTTCAAATTGATCAAAATACTCATAGTTTTTATCCCCGATACTATCTGAAAAAGTCGCCGCACATAACAATTGTTGTGTTCTGATCACCATGTTTTCACGAACTTCAGCACTTATCTTCTCTTCATAAGCACCAAAAATATTTAAATCCCTAATCTTAAGAATACCATCTAAGTCACCCAAACCAAACTCTTTACGACAATTAACGAACTCCCCAGCAGCCTGATTAAAAAATCTACTTAAAATAGCATCTTTTTCATATTGCTCAAAACTAGCAAATTTATTTCCTTCATCGTTAACATTAAGAATAACATTGGCAATATCTCTAGGATGCATATATGCAATTAACGCAATACGCTTTTCCGCACTAAGATTTAATTTACCCCTATGTTCAAAAACTAAACTTGGATAAACCGCAATAAACTTATCTACTAATTCGTTCCTATTAAAAGAATTATTAAATACATCAAGCGTATCTTGACCTGACACAAAAAGCCGGAGAAGATACTCGGGTTTGTGTAATAAAAATGAAGCAGCTAACCCCCGACTCTGCTCTGGTGTTATTTTACCAATCTGCACATACATATTATAAACGAATTCTGGGTACCCATCTAATAACTTAAGCAATATTTCGTCTCGCTCATATTGTTCAAGCGGATCTTTTTCTGTACCATCCTCTGCGACACAAACCCAAACTAGCTTATCAGGACTCATTTGTCTCATTAACTCTAAACGTCTTTTTTCATCAAGATTCAAAAACTTGCGATGTATAAACACCAAAGCTGGGTCAAACTCCGCAACCTTATCTATTATCTCATCCAAATTTTCCAAACCATAAATTATACCCATCCCATCACTACCCTCAACATATTTTTGAAATAAATATACAGGATTAACCTTTAAAAAAGATTCCGCTAATTGTTTTTTTTCTTCCGAAGAAATTACACCTACACTCTCGTATAGAACATAAATAAATTCCGGTTTGTCTTTCGATAGTTTGTCTACAACCGCGCCTCTCTCGCTTTGATCAAACTGGCCAAAAACTACTCCCTGTCCTTGACCTAAAATACTCACAAGCTCTTCGACTTCCATTTCTTTAATCGCGTCTAAACGTTTTTGATGAGGTAAAAAAGAAATCAATTCCAAAACATCTCCGCCTTTTAAATGAAGAGACAATAAATATTTTGGATTATGTTCTACTAACGCCAATGCCAATCGCTTTTTCTCTTCTGCAGTAGCACCAATTTCAATATATATTTCATAAACAGTATCTGGCCTGCTTACCAACAATCCATCCACCATTTTATTAAATTGTTCATTTGTTAAAATTCCACCCTTATCTTGTGATAATAAAGTGATATCAAAAAATTCAGCCGACGAATATTCCGAGAGCTTACCACAACACCTCTCACTAACACTGATAGGGCTAGAGATCAACGTATTTATAAGCTTATCTCTTTCGACTGTGGACAACCCCATTTCATCTAAAATTTTTGCTAAAACTCTACTTTCAAATCTATCTGCCTTTTTTGTGGCCACAACCTCTCCTTCATTACATTCAACTCTGTTTATACCATCATGATCAATTCTCGTCCAAAGATCACGTTGATTTTTCGAAGCTCGAAAATTTTGCGCTAACGTCAAAAAATCTCTATCTTCAGCACTTAACGAATCAATATCCGGATAAATCCCATTACCAATACTTGATAAATAACCGAGTAAATCTAAATTTCCTAACACCCCAGAAATATTGGCTGACAAATAATCTTCTAATTCTTTTTTAGAATTTGTATATTTATAAAAAGTATTAAGCAACTTTATTTGATCAATACTCGTAAGATCACCAAACAAATGGCTATATATATTTTTCTTTTCTGTATTTGACAAATGCAAACCATTAATTATATACATAACACCATCAACACTACTATCACCATTATAAAACACGCCCAAAAGCTTGCGTGCATCCAACATATCAGAACTTAAAAAGCTTTTTTGTTCTTCGGGTTTTAAAAATTCAAAACCTAAAACTACAACCTCTAAAGCCCTTTTAGTTTTAAGTTCTAGAATTATTTTTCCCCTAACATCATCTGATGCTTTATCTAGAGCGCCAAACAAACGTTCATAATCAATCGAACCAAAACTTCGGTGTAAATTTACATAAGTTAATAACGCATTTTCTCTTTCTATATCCCCCAATCCTGAACAGTCTTCTTTGTTACGATCAATAACCATCTTTAAATTATCAATATCCCCATTAAGATTTCCTCTTTCATCTAAACCGCCAGAACAATATCTAATCACTTTCTTTTGATCTATTGCCGTTAACGGCCACTCAAAAACATTACTCATCTTTTCCAAATTTGAATCAAATAAAAAGATCTGTGGAAAATTAATTGACAAATGTTCAATACATTTTCTTTTGTCTTCATCTTTAGTTTTATTATCTGACGGTTCATAATAATCCCAAAATTTGTGAACAAACTCTCGTGTCTGTGCTTTAGTCAGTGGGAAAAAACGTAAATACTGTTCAAAACCCGGATTGTTCAAACACGCACCATTTTCGATTAAAGGCAAAATTACATCATCTCTCTCCGCATCAGTCAACTTTTCAACTCTGCTTTTTAAACGATCAATATTATTTAATATTTTGTTTTTATCAAACCTCCTATACGCTTCGAACAACCTGTCAACCTCCTCTTCGGTCATTTTTTCAGTTGGTGAAAATTTTGCTAATATACAATCACGATTGCCTTTGATAATAATATCTTTAAAAACACCCAGCTGAGCATCATCAACGCATTCCAATCCACCTCCTCGATAATACGGATCATTAATAAAAAATGTTGAAAATCGTAAATCTGGACGAAATTTTAATTTATCTTTAAAGAAATTTATCCGCGCTTTTCTTTTGTTCTCAAAACGAGCTTTCTCTGAATCAAAATATCCTTCATTTTTATCATATTCTTCTTTGAATTGATCATCTACAAACATTACTATCCTCTCTGAAATCTCACTAAGACCCAACAAATCAGGCAATCGGTCATACAATCTTAACGCTGCTTCTAGATTTCCCTTTCTTAAAGCGCTGTAAATCAAGTCCCTGGCAACCCTCAAAAGAACTTCTTCCGCTTTTTCCCATTTTTTATAGTCACTTTTTTCTGCTTTTTTATGTAAATCAAGTAATTCCAAAAATTCATCCCCACTTTCTTTGCCATAAGAAAATTCCGTCATTGCTTTTTCTTCTTCTTTTTTTGGTATTGAATAATATTTCGTCCCTAATTTTTTAGCAACTTTTTTCAAAAAATCAGTCTTCTTTGTAAGCAAAGCAACCTGAAGTTTATTTAATTTCGCGTGCAAACTAGCAATAACTTTTTCATCATCAACCTTAACTGATTTTTCTAAACCTCCCTTAAGCTTCTCCTTTACGCCACCAAAAATCTTATCTAACCCACGCAAAAACCCAGATTTGATTTCTTTGGCCTCAGTCTTTACTTCAACCATCGCTTGCACTTCTTCGACAAACTCTGGTTTGTCTTGATTTTGTATAACAAAATCTTCTGCTTGCCTAGCAGTTTCTTCAGCAACCTCAGCCCCAGCTCTTAAATTTTCAAAATCAACTTCAGTCTCATTAGTGAATGGACCCTCAAATATTTCTATAGGTGCACCATCCTGTTCAACCGCCAACTCTTGGTTGTCCTCTACTTCATCTGGCATATTTAATATGTTTCTGTCTTTATACCACTAATATGTTTTAATATTTTATTCTGAAACAACAATGACCTTTTTTTATCATAACGCTTTAAAATCTCGATTCGCTTTTTCTTTAATTTTATTAACTCCAAATCAAACCACTTCTCTAGTTTTTGTAGTTCTTCTTGTTGCTTCTGATTTATTTTTGTCTTCATAAGCATTAATATTTTATCAAAAAAATACATTAACCGCAATGGGAAATATTGACAAATTGTAAAAAAAGCATTAATATCCTCACCAACACTCATACCGCAGTTGGTGTGAGAGCAAGCATCTCTGGAGGATTACCATGTCCGACCAACCGACCCCGACCTCGTCGTTCCCGTTCCAAAAGGGCGCCCTGTTCAAGCTGCCGCCCGACGTGACCTTCTTCCGCACGAGCCGGAAGCCCAGCTCGCCGGAGTCGGGACCGCAGCTCAAGACCTACATCCGGCTCGTTCGCGACGGCGACCTGTTGGTCCCCAGGACCGACGGTAAGGACAGCGGCATCATGTGCTTCGCCCAACAGGCGCCGACAGGGAGCCTCTTCCAGGTCGTCTGGACCTGGACCAGCCCGTACACCTTCGTCGCCACCAGCAAGGAAGGTAGGGTGCGGAAAATCCGCGACCCCCGCTCCGTCGGCACCACGCTGATCGTCTAGATCGAGGCCGTAGCGGTCAAATAGAGTTGCCTCCCAGTCCACCCCCCCCTCCTACCCGGTTGTTCTTTCCAAAGTCACAACTCCCCCAACGGAGTTGAGGCTGTCGCAAGACCGCCCGCTCCGTCAGAAGATTTTTGTCTTTTGACGAAGACGGTTTTGCGAAAAAAAATAAAAAACTATTCCCAAGTGGAGTAGTTTTTTTGTTTACTAAATTGAGCGGGATACCAGAATCGAACTGGCCTCTCATCCTTGGGAAGGACGTATACTACCAATGTACTAATCCCGCAGCAAAACGAGGGCTTAGCCCCCGTTTTTAATCTTGTTATTTCCCCAACACCTCAGTGAATGGGTTGTGCACTCTCACATACAAATGAATTGCTGACTTTCTTGCCAAACCATCCAAGTATGTATCAACTGCTGGAAAACGGAAAAGGATATGACTAGCACGTACCTGTTCCTTGTTAACCATCTTACCAGCTTCATCTTTTACTTTTTCAGTCTTTTTCTCTACTACTTTAATAATATGATAACCATAATCGGTTTCCACTAATTCTTGGGTCATCTCACCTGGCTTTAAAGCAAAGGCTGCTATTTCAAACTGTGGCACCATTTCTCCGGCGGCAAAAAATCCTAGATCACCACCGTTATCTTTCGTACCATCCTGACCATACTGTTTTGCCATTGCGGCAAAATCTGCTCCAGCTTTAATTTGGTCTAATACCGCCTGTGCCTGAACTTTAACCTGACCCTTTAACTTTTCATCTGCTGCCAAGGCATCAGATAACTTAGATTGCAAAACAAAAGTATTCATTACTTTCTTTTCATAGGTAGCCAAGTCCCAACCATAGCGCTGCATTAATTCTTTGTCTAACTCATCAGTACTTTTGAAATTCTGCAACAACTGAGTTTTCAAACGATCAATATCATCTTTTTCGATCTTTAAATTGTACTCTAAGGTTCCTTGCTTAACCAAGACACCATTAGCTAAACGCCACAACACTTGATCAGTTAACTGTTCGTCAGTTAAATTAGCATTCTGACCATTGTTTGCCTTTTCGTATTCACGCATAATCTTAATCGCTTTCATATCATCAGCAAACTCACCATAGCGTACAACTTCACCATTAATCTTCATTACTGGCAAACGTAATATCTTTGCAACAGTCACAGTGTAAGTATCAGTTGCTCCTTTAGCATAGGCACGATATACCCCAACCACCGCTGCTGCCAATATTGCAACTAGGACTATACCACCCAAACCGTACAAAAACATTTTCATGTTCTTCTGTTCTTTGTTTTGTTTAACACCAACCTCCTGATCAGTGCTAGGTACTAGATTCTCCATAGGAAAAATGAAAGTTAATTAATAAGTTTTTAAATTATACAAAATTATCACTTACTGCGCAAGCCCCCAAAAAAGAAACGCCACCACTTAGTCGGATTAGGCAAATCCGAACTGTAATCCTTGGCTTTGCCTAACTCACCACTCTCACTTTTAGTCCCTGAGGCAACAATCGCCATCTTCTCGCCTGGTTTAATCAAATTAAGCTCAGTTCGCGCTTTTTCTTCAATAAAACTACTAGATTTTACATATTGCAAAATTTCCATCGTCTCAATTTTCTTTGACTCTAATTTTTTAACTTCGTCTTGCAAACGAGCGATCTCTTGCCGCACTTGATAATCACGATAATAAGCACGACAATAAGCAACCGCCACAAAAATTGCGACCACTAAAAGTACCAGTAAAAACCAGCGTGATCCAAATATTTTTTGCCAATGATTTTTCCCTCCGGTTGGCATAACAAATTACTTAAATACCAAAATTTCCCCAATTAGGAATATGTGGTAATTATACCACTTCTTCCTCATCTTCATCAACCTCAATCGGCACTTCCGTCACTTCACTAGCCATATTAGCCAAACGCAAATCAACCAAGTCTAACACCTCACACAACTCTGCTTCTGAAAGTTCAGGAACAATTTGTAGAAATCGCTCATAGACCGCCTGCTTTTTTAGTAAACCCCGACGACTTTCATACTGATCATTTTTGTCCAACACCAAAGCCAAAACCTTCTCTGGCTCAGATACAGCTGGCAATTCTAATAACGCCCGCTGGCTTTTGCTTTCAATTACCACGGTGGCGTAATTAAAAATACTGGCAAAAAAACCTTTACGATGAAGATAGATATCTTTAATATCATTGTAAGCGGCAGTTGAAATTAATTCCTCAAACCAACCTAAACGATTAATATCAATCACCCGTTCGTCGGTTACCACCAACATATTGTTTTTCCAAAAAAACCAAGCATGAAATATCACATACACGCCCACTAAAAAACCCAAACTAACAACTGCTGTCCCCCACCACCCTTGAGACAAAAACCAAAACAAGTAAAAAGCAGTGGCAAATAAAATACCAAAGCCCAAAATATATCGCCAAGCAAAAGTCGCGCCTGAACGACGAACAACTAAATTGATCTCTTCACTTGGACGTAGTTGAATCTTTTTTTCTAAAGACATATGTATTATTTAAATGATTGTAATATTTCTTTAGCAACTACTCGATCATCCCAAGGTAATCTTTTGCCGCCCGCTACCACTAAGCATGGTTCAGTGCCTTTAGCAGTAATTGCCACCGCATCCCCTGGATGAGCTAACTTAATCGCGAGTTCTATCCCTTTGCGGCGATCAACTTCGATAAACAAATCCTTGCCATCCACTTTTCCTGCTTCGCGCGCCCCCGCCGCCAACATCTCCGCAATCGCCTTTGGATCTTCATCAAAACAATTTACATCGGTTACTACTACAATATCCGCCATCTCTCCCGTCACTTTCCCCATTTTCCCACGTTTACTCACATCTCTCCCCCCACCGTCAGAACCGATAACCGCAATGACCTTACCATTATCTTTAGCAACCAAACTTTTTAAGGTTTTAAACAAAGCTGCCAAACTCATTGGTTCATGTGCATAATCAACTACCACTTTAAAAGATTGACCACAATCAACGAATTCCACCCGCCCTTCAACTTGCTTAACACTCTCTAGTCCAGAGGCAATTTGAATTGGGTTTAACCCTTGTGACTTACCAACCGCTACTGCCGCCAACGCATTGTAAACATTAAAATCACCGATAATATTTAGACTGTATTTTTCACCACCAACTAAAAACTGTGAACGACCGGATTCACTCCCAACTATTTCACCCCTAATCGTTCGATCTCCTAACCCCTTCTCTTTGCTAGCGTCTAAACCAAAGCCCCACTTCTCATCCGCGAGAAAATTTAAATAGTAATCAGAATGTTGGTCATCAACATTAACAACAATCACTTTAGGTACTATCTTACCACCAATTTTTTTACGCTTAACATTCAAAGCTGCAAACATTTTTCCTTTATCTTGTTTTAAATTTTCAAAACCACCATGACGTTCAGAATGTTCTGTGCCTAAATTGGTAAATACCGCAATGTCATAATTCAAACCATAATGACGATATTGCATGATACCCTCAGAAGACGTTTCTACTACCGCATATTTACAACCGGCTTTAACCATTTCTCGTAACATCTTTTGAATTTGACCCAAACCCAACATCGTCATCTTCTTGTCATTAGGAAATCTTTTATCATCAATTTGAAACTCAACCGTTGAAAGCAAACCAACCTTAAAACCACCCGCTTCTAAAACCGAAGCAACTAACCGACAAGTCGTTGACTTACCTTTGGTGCCAGTAACACCAACAACAATTAATTTACGTGCCGGACGGCCGTAATACCAATATGCTGTTACGGCAATTAAAAAATGTTTTAATTTTTTTAAATACTTCACCAACATAATTTTACTTACGCAAACTCACTTCGTATACTACTTGTTCTAATTTATGCAACGCACCCTTTGCCTGATCAAACTTGTTGCGGTTGTACCCAGTCAAATCCATATCCATTAATTCACCAATAATCTCCTCGGATACTTTATAGCACTTTTCTACCATAACAAAATTCTTAGCAGTAGCTGATTTAATGGCATAACGATACAATTCACCTGGTAAATCACACAAACCACCAATGTATGTGTCAGCATCAACAATGAGACCCGTTATCTTCCCTAGTTCTTTGCCTAACCAAAATTGTTGAAATAAATATGCTTCAACATACTCTTCCGTAGCGGCTAAATATGACCCCTCGTCAAAAAGTGCTTTATCACCCTTGAACTTTTTATTAAGCTCTAGCAAGAGGGCATTGGCTGAACGCATGGATTCCTCCCCTGCCTTCTTATCGTCCCTCTGGAAGCCAAAAATTGCCCTTTTAGCGTGGTGTTGGGCGTCTCCGGCTATCTTTATCACCTCCCGGCGTTTAACCGCATAACCAAGCACCTGACCACGTAAAACCTGTAAATATTTTTTATTTAACATAAACATTGACTTATTATTTAATAAATGATAATATTTTAATCAACAATTTAGCAATTTTCCACAAGCGAATCTTGCTATTTATACAAAAATAGTATATCATTAAAAAGTTGCCAAGTCCATTGGCCCGGTAGCTCAGCTGGTAGAGCAATTCCCTTTTAAGGAAGAGGTCCTGGGTCCGAATCCCAGCCGGGTCACAAGATGGAATCTCGAATCATGTTCGAGGTTCTTTTGTTTTCTGCTGATATTAGAGCCGAAATAAGTTTGCCAATTCCAAGCGGTGTGGGTGATTTTGGTTGAGGGCGGGAGGGGTTCGAACTTTATTATTGTCAATCGACTCTTAAAGGTGTACTATTTAATTAAACAACCGCGTCGGAAACAAGGATGACGAAGTTGGAGTTCTTGGACAAGATTCGAGGCATCGAAAGCCCCCGTCCGCCGGAGAAGTCACTGCTTCTTCACATCTACCTGGATATGATGGACGAGATCGCCCATCTTCCACCCCCAGTTGTTGCCGAATAGGCAGCATTGAATAAGTCCTGGGAGCACGGACTCCCAGGCACGGATCGGCGCGAACATCAAACAGTCCATCCCAACATTAATTCTTAATATAAAAGTTGAGAATTAATCAAGGAGGTTTATGGACTGTTTTTTGTTTTAATAATTATTTATTTAAAAATTACCTGTAATATTGACAATCTCCTGTAATAGTGATTAAAAAATTACGGACCAACAAATCGGGGGATGCCCCACCATGTATCTCTTCATGCGTAGCGCGTGGTGTCCAGAGTGCGTGTGCAACCACCTGCACAAGGTCATGCGCGGCGAATCCGGAAACGGATACGTCGTCATGTGCACGAAGTGCGGCAACATCTTGCCCACGGAGGTGGGCAACCTGCGGGTGCCGTCCCAGTCGGAAGAGGACCTCTTCAAGGGCACCTACCGGGAGGTTCTCGACCACTCCCGGGCCAACGGCGACGCTGAGGGCTTCGCTCCCGAAACGATCGTGCTCTTCGGAATGTCGGTGGTGATCAACAAGCTCACCTCGACCGGCGTCACCCTCACCGTCATCGGGCAGTGGATGCAGGAGGTCAACGCCGAGGTCAACGCCGCCAAGCCTTAGCTACCCCCCCCAAGAGCGACGATTCTGTCGCAATCCACCCCACACCCGAACACACACCTGATCCTCCCGGGAAAACGGGAGGGATGATAGGAGGAATACAAAAAATTGTCCACCATGATTTACTTCTAAAATAATTTGGAATTAAATCAAGGAGATTGGACAATTTTTTTGTTTACTCTAACTACGTAATGCGAGTTTTACTAAGCCACTTTAAAGCCGGAACATCATCATTAAAAAATTTAATCGCCCCGCGCATACCACCAATCTTGTGAATAAACAAAGTGGCCAAAACAGCAATTCTTGGCCCTCCTACATAAGCAATACGAACTCCTGGAAATTCTTTTCCTATCTTTTTTAAATATGTAGCAAATATTTCTTTAGCCTGTTTGGTTGCTTTACCTGCTTCACGAATATCAAAAAGAACGCCAACATCAGATATTTCGTTCTCTCTAAAAAAATCCATCATCTCTTGTTCCTTTTCTACCGCCAACAGAGCACTATCCTCGTCTTGCGCTCCAAACAAAACAACATGACAAACACCTAAATCTTGATCCCACCAAATCTTAAATTTTTCTGGTTCCATATATAATTAAAACTTTTTTCAAATTTACAAATATATTTTACCATCTCATTTAGTCTCTGGCAATATCTAAACATACTCTATTTAATCACAAAGCCCCGCTGTTAAACGAGGCTTTATGCAACTACTTTAGTAGTTAAAATTATCAATCTTGATATGGTGTACTTATGCTAGTAGCGCATGATTCACTATTGTCAGAAGCTATTTTCAACACATTGTTTATATCCATCCAATTAGTCTGACAAAGAGTACCCACCTTATTACCAAAATTCTTGTATGGCGGTGGAGCAGTAAATGATGTGCCGATTTTGTTATTAGCAGCATTAATTGCACCACTCAATGTTTTAAAACCAGCAAAATCAACTATCTGGCCAGGAGTAACACTAAACATCGCTCCGTTATTATTACTACTGCTAACCTGACTACGATTTACACCTTTAACTTTAAATTTACCATCCTCCACAGCCACAGTGTACATATTTACGTAGCCGTAGGTTAAATTTTTAGTCTTACTATTATCCTTGTGATCAGGATAGTCATTTACTCCCACTCCGAAATCAACATAGATGTTACCACTGACAACACCCGTTTCGTTTGGGATGGTTTCATCAACTACAATATCTGATTCAGCAAAGTTAGTACTAACTTTAATTAAAGCTTTAGATTTAGACTGGTATTTAACATAGCTGAACTCAACGGACTCATCTACGCCTGGTTTGTCTATCTCTTTAATAGTGTTAAGCTTAACTTTGATTTGTTTGGTAGTTTTATTTGCCCATTTTACTTTCAACCAAACATATTGACTGTTTTGTTGTACATTGGTAATCGTCCAGCCATCGTTATGGTACAAAGTCTTTCCTACACACAAACTATACAACCCATCACTACCCCAACTATTTACACACTTGGATTGAGATAGGTAATCATTAGAGTTTTCATAGGTGGTATTGGAATTAACTTTAACCACTGCCCTACCCCAAGATCCAGTACCAAGATATGTTACTTCAACATATTTACCTGGTTTGTTAGTGACATTGTAAGTGTACATTTTACCCTTTTCCAAATAAGCACTAGTACCACTAAGATTCTTTAAAGTTACACTAGCACCATTGTTATCAAAACTATTCAAGTAAATCTTGGATCCACTCCAAAAATGATCCACAGCAAAATCTTCACAAACCAAGAAGGTCACATTGCCGCCCTTAACATCACTACAACGCGGTCCATTGTCAGAATATTTGGAAGTATCATATTTAAAATATCTCCATTCTGACCAAGCGCCAGTACTACCATCTGGGTAAACCCCCTGAACACGAGCGCGGAAACGATTATCACCCGCTAAAGGAGGAGTAGTAGAATAGTTAGTTGCCGACTGAGTCTTTTGTACTGATGTCCATTCTGGGAAATTGCAGACATCACAAGCAACTTCAATGTTGTAATTATTAGCATCCTTCACACTAGACCAACTCAAGAATGCCTGACGTGGATAGTTGGTTAAAGTCTGATTAGATTCTGGTTGATAAATTACCGGCTTAGCATTTAAATTGTAATTTGGTGTATCAAACCCTTCTAATTTAACCGTAACTTCAAAATCATTATTATCTTCCCTTACTTCATTAACCACGTTATTGTTATCAATCTTAATCTTTAAAGTATGTACACCAACTTTTGATGGGAATAATACTCTTCCTTTAATTTCAGACTTACTGTCAATATATAGCTGACCAGTATACTTGGAAGCCAAAAGACTACCGTCAAAAGTTAAATAATTGTAATATCGATAAGCGGCAGCAAGACCATAGTTCTTTTGAGTGTAAGATACATCAAACCAGGCGGATTTTGTACCATAAACTGTATCTGCTGGTGTTAAAGTAATGGTTTCACCCCATTTAACTTCACGACGATCTTTACCGATGGTGAGGAATCCATACATACCAAGATCAGGCTTACTTGCTTCAGTAGTAACTACACACTGCCCTTCCTGACAATTGCCAGCACAAGTCTCGTATGTTACATCCCATTGACCACCATTACAGGTAATTTCTGTAACAGTGCGTCCGTCTCTACAATAATCTTCGGCAGTAGTAAGGACACTACCGTCGGTGTTGTAAATAGTATTTTTACCCTTTAAGTTCTTGTTGTTGCCATTGTCAGTCTCAGAACAGGTCTTTTGTGCTGTTACAGCTGGAGTTGCTAAACAAACACCCGACTGGCATCCGTTTGGACATTTATACCACTGTGTATGCACATATGGGGCATCCGTTGATCCACTACAATGTTTTTCCGCAAGATAGTCACCTTTATCTTTTCCTTGTTCACCGATATATCCACCACAAGAATCAGAATATGAGCTATTTACTTTAGTTACCTCATCCGAGCCAGTTGTCTTACCAAACACATTGTAAAACAAACCATTATCAGTATCAGAGCAGGTCGGATTAGCTTTTACACATTGTCCATCCTGACATTTACCATCACAAGTCTCGTACGTTATATCCCATTGACCACCATTACAGGTAATTTCTGTAACCGTCTGTGAATCTTTACAATAATCTTCTGAGGAAGTGAAAATACTGCCATCAGTGTTGTAAATAGTATTTTTACCCTTTAAATACTTACTATTGCCACCATCAGTTTCTGAACAAGTTTTCTCTTGCAAAGGAGCGGCTGAGAAAACCAGACTATCAATTGACTCACTTAGTAACGTATTGCCGTAATCTAAAGAAATATACGTAATTGACTCACTGGCAGTTAAACCAACAAAATTGGTTACTGGATCAGTGACATTACTTTTGGTTAAAGAGCCAAGATAGACATTGTTTTTACCATACACTCTGATTGTCGCCGTTTCAGAACCACTACCATTACCATAATAAAAACCAACTGATTTAGCTGGATTTTTAAATTCGATAAATAACGGATCATTAGCGCTGGTACTAGGATAAGCAGCATAATTAGCAATTGCATACTCTCCTGATGCAGTCGCCTCACCGCCTCGGTTATAACTACTAACATAAATTGCTTTTCCCTTGTTAGAAAAAAACTTTACTCCTTTTGTATCCCAATAACCTGACAACAGATCAATCTTGCTGTCTTCAAAAGTTAAAATTGTCAAACTTTCTGACTGAACTTGTGCCAGAGTTAATTCTGTCACTGAAGCAGCCTTTGCTGATGGTGCTAAAAGTAACACAAAAAGTGCTACCCCAACTCCAAGTAGGGCTGCTCGCAAAAGACGTGTGAGACGCATAGAGCGATGGTTAAGAATAAACACTGTTATTTAAAATAACAGCAATAATTAATTGTCATATATTGTACTCCCTATATTAAAAAACTACAAATCGCAAAACAAGACATAAACACTAAGCATCTTGAACAAAATACCACCCTGTGTTAGGCTCTATAACAGGCGACAACCAACTGGGTAAGTAAGGAGGAACCGATGGCAGACATTACGTTCAGACTCTGCAAATGCGGAGTGCTGCCGACTCACGGACGCTTCTTCAACGGCGACCATATCTACACCACCCCGTTCTTTAGCAAGGCACGAGCGCGTGAGTGGGCAGAAAGGCAAAAGCAGACGCCTCCGGTTCTGCTCGAGCACCTCCTGGAAGAATCCGCCCTCGCGGATACGGACCAGGCGGCGTGGGACAACCTATCCGAAGACATGAAAGGTCACGTGCGCCTTTTCTTCCGTGAAGGCGCTCTGAGCGTTCCGGCCGAGTACTGGCCCGGAGCATTCGGCCAGAGCCCAGAGCGCGAGATGCGCAGCGCTTTCGGGCAAAACCCGCCCGACGACCCCGATTTCAAGTGCTCCATACTGGGTCTCTACGCTCCGCTCGACAGACCGGGCACGCTGGACGACTAGACCCACGACGGCTACTCCGCCCTACCCAACCCAAGGCCATTGCCCTTTCCCAACAATCACACCTGCCTTATGTCGGGCGTGATTCTCAAAACCACCCGACTCCCTTAAATGATAAGACATTGTCGCTTAAGGGAGGTGGTTTTAAAAAATATAAACCCACTTATAGTAATATGAGTGGGTTTTCTTTTAACTAAGTTACTTGCTCAAAAAATATCCTTTTGATATAATCCACACGTATTTTATGAACATTTCCTACTTTACCTTGGGTTGCAAATTAAATTGGGCAGAAACCGAGGATTTAAAAGAAAATCTAGAAAAATTAGGGCAGACTACTGTACCTTTTTTAACTACCGAAAAAGTAGCAATTATCCGCGCCTGCGGTGTTACTTGTAACGCCTCCCAAACTACCAGAGAAATAATCCGCCGGGCCAAAAAATTAGGAAAGACTGTAATCGTATTAGGATGTGTAGAAAACTCTGATTTACCAGAAATTGATTTTGTTGCTCCAACCAACGAACTTGCCATTGAACAAGTAATGAACCTAGCTGAATCTGAACCAACCAACACAAACAAAAAAGAACCCACTCAACTCAATCGTACTCGTGCTTTTCTTAAAATTCAAACTGGCTGCAATTTCTCTTGTGCCTATTGCATCATCCCCCACTTTCGCGGAAAAACACAAAGCGTTTCTGTTAAAAATATTATTACAAAAATAAAAGAGCTAGAAAAAAAGAAATACCAAGAAGTTACTTTAACAGGAGTGAATATCTGTCTATACAAAGATAAAAGAACTTCTCTATCTGGGTTGCTTAAAAAAATACTAAAAGAAACTAAAATCAAACGAATCCGTCTTGGTTCACTTGACCCACGTTTAATCACACCGGAACTAATCAAGCTTTACCCAAACACTCGTCTCATGCCCCATTGGCATCTATCTCTCCAATCTGGATCAGACACAGTATTAAAAAACATGCGTCGTGGATATACAACCAAGCATTATGCTGAAATTGCAAAGAAAATGCGCGCCCGTTATCCATTTTTTTCTTTTACCACGGATATCATTATTGGATTTCCTGGTGAAACCGAAAAAGACTTTGCCCAAACCAAACAATTTGTTAAAGAAATACAATTTTCTAAAGTGCATGTATTCCCTTTTTCTTCACGACCCGGGACATTAGCCGCGAGTATGAAAGAAACTGTGATAGATAAAACAAAAAAACAACGTGTCAAAGAATTAATTTTCATTGCTAACAATGTTGCCAAACAATTTACCAAGCAATTCATCAACCAAACCAAATCAGTGTTGTTTGAAAACAAAAGTAAAAACGGTTCTTACGAAGGATACACGCCAGAATATTTAAAAATTGCAGTTAAATCAGACAAAGATCTACATAACAAAATACTTAAAGTAAAAATAGAAAAAAGTAATCTAAAAACAAATCCCGACTAAATCGGGATTTTTAAATCAAATTTTTTCTAATTTTATTTACTTCTCCTCCCCCACCAATTCACCCACTATTTCCACAATCCGTTCAGGGTTGGCACGAGGCAATACTTCGTTTAATCTTTTTCCTAAACGTATTCTTAACTCTTGATTGTTAACTAATTCTTTTACAATCTGTGCTAACTTTAAACCGTTATCATTAACTTCGTTCAGCGCTACCACGGCATTGTTATCAGTAAACATTTTCACATTCTTTTCTTGATGGGTACCAGCCATTGGCAACAGAACTGCTGCCTTACTTAAAGCTGCCAATTCGGTAATTGTTGCAAACCCAGCACGTGCGATTACCACATCCGCCAAAGCATACGCCTCCTTCATTTCAGTAGTAAAAAATTTGTAAACATGATAATTAGGAAAAACTCCTACTGCTCGCTGTTGTAATTCGCTTGGCCGATCTTTACCAACCAAATGAATAACATGCCAATCACGTGGCCAAGCTGGCAAAGCTTCTAAAATCATTTCGTTTAAACGAGACGAACCCGTACCGCCACCTAATGCAAAAATTACTGGCGAACCTTCGGGAATACCAAACTTTGCTCGTGCCGCAACCTGATCAGCACCGCTTAAATCACGTGATGGATTACCTAGCCACTCAGTTTTCTTAGTACGAAAACTATTTACCCCTTCACGCAAAGCCGTAGTAATTTTTTTAGCAATACTGGCCATCAAACGATTGGCTAATCCTGGTTCAACATCTTGTTGATGTATCCAGCTAGGAACACCCAAAATCCATCCCGCCCAATGCAATGGCACACTAACAAAACCACCACCCGATATCAAAAGATCGGGTTTTTCTTGCCAGATAAAAACAATGGACTTAAAAAAAGCCGCAACAACTTTGAAAATATCAAAAAAATTCCACCAAGAAAAATACCGGCGCCATTTACCGGCCGTCATGGTAAAAAAAGGAATATCATATTGTTCCACTACTTCACGCTCCGGACCATTCTTTGTGCCGACCCAAACTAACTGTACTTTCGGGTCTTCCGCTCGACAAGCCTCAGCAATTGCAATCAATGGCACCACTGGTCCCAATGTTCCTCCTCCGGAAAATACAATCTTCATAGTAGAGAACTAATAATCACGAAGTTTGCTAATTAAATCAGAAGTTTGAATTTTTTCTAAAGCTTTAGCCTCAATCTGACGAATACGTTCACGGGTAACACCAAATTCTGTACCCACTTCTTCCAACGTATGAGTAACTCCATCAGACAAACCAAAACGCATCTCCAAGATTTTTTGTTCACGTGGAGATAAAAACTGGATAGCATCACGCACATAATCACGCAAAATCTGTAAACCAGCCGAACGATCAGGCGAAACGTTTTTAACATCTTCAATAAAATCTTCCAATTGAGTGTCTTCGTCATCATCACCAACTGACACCTCAAGAGAAATCGTATCTTGAGAAATTTTAATAATATGGTTAATCTTTTCCACTTCTTCACCCATTTCGGCAGCTAATTCTTCTGGTGTTGGATCACGCCCTAAATCTTGCATCAAACGACGTTGTACTTGTTGAAAACGATTAATTGTTTCCACCATATGCACTGGAATACGAATGGTGCGGGACTGATCAGCCAAAGCACGGGTAATAGCCTGACGAATCCACCAAGTGGCATAGGTAGAAAATTTAAAACCTTTGTGATGATCAAATTTCTTTACTGCTCGGAACAAACCAATGTTGCCTTCTTGAATCAGATCTAACAAAGAAAGACTCTTGCCAACAAACTTCTTCGCAATCGAAACAACCAAACGCAAGTTGGCTTCGATGAGTTTTCGCTCTGCCGCGTGGTCACCCTTTTCTTTGCGTTTTGCTAATGAGATTTCTTCTTCAGTTTTTAAAAGTGGAATCTTACCAATCTCACGCAAATACATCTGAATAGAATCAGACGAAATTTCACCCAAGTCAAACGGTATGTCCATGTCTGGTTGTGATCCTTGAAATTGTTTTAAGGCTGTGCTATGCGAATCTTTACCACCTAACAAATTATGTGAACTTTCAACAACAGTTACACCATTCTTCTCAAAAACATCTAACAACCCTTCATAAAGATCAAGATAGCACTCTGGTCGTGACATGAGCGCGCTAAGTTCAATCTCGGTGATAAAACCGCGGTTTCTCCCTTTACTTACCAAACGCCAAATCGCCTGCAAATCTGGTTCGACCACTGGTTCCATTACCACTGGTTTAGCCAAGTATGGTTTATGTTTAAATTTATTGTTATTAAACTTGTTTTTTTCTTTACTCTTATCCTTACTCTTGTTTTTATCAACCCAAATTTTATGGCCTGGTTTCTTCTCAGGTTGTTTTTCTTTCTTTTTTAAAACTTTAATTGGCTTTTTGACAACGACTTTCTTCTTCGCTGTTTTTACCGACTTTACCGGTTTGATCTTCTTAGCCTTAACAACTTTTTTTACTTTTACTTTCTTCGCTACCTTAGCAGTTGTTTTGCTAATTTTCTTCTTTGGCTTACTTTTACCAGGCATATTATATATGGCTTTAAACTACAAATTTTGAAATTGAGATAATAATTCTTTTACTCGCTCTTGATTACCCGCTTGCTCCGCAACATTAATTTCCTGTTGCAATATTTGTCGACGGCTTCTTTTATCCTCATCTCTTAAGCGTCCCGTAACATCAACTAATTCAATCCGCGCTTGTTCAATATTCCATTCAGAAAATTCCAATTCCGATTTTAATTTTAATATTTCTACTACTTCAAAAAACTCCGGTAAAGACAAAACGGCCAAGAGTGTGGCAGTAGTAAAATCATTACTTTCATTATACTGTTTTTTAATAGTTTCGTAAAGCTTGGATTGCTCTAATTCAGTAGTTAAGAGTTCAGGCAAAGCAGCGGCCGCTGCCGGAGAAATATCAGGAAACTTAATAATCAACATCAACAACCTTTCAAGCAAGGAATCTAAGTGGGTTAACTTAACTGGTTTTGCTGCTTGTGCTGGCTTTACTTGAACCGGAGAAAAACTACGGCTCGGCTGCTGGTTCGCAATTCTTTTTAAATCTTCACGCAAAACCGCCACCTCCGTACCAATTGTCTCCGCTAACTTTTTAAGCCAGTAATCTTTTTCTACGGCATAAGGAATTAGGCCGATAAGCGGCAAAAGTTCGTCGCTTGCGGCCTGGCGGTCTTTTGGAGAAGTTAACTTTCTACCAGTAAAAACAATATCAAAAAACCACTGCATTATCTCCGTGGAATCTTCCACTGCTTTAAACCAAACTGCTGGATCTTTTTTGATTGCTTCATCGGCATCTTTACCGGCATCTTCTGGCAAACGAATAACTCGCACGTTCATCCCTTCTTTCAAAGCAATATCAATCCCCCGCTTGGCGGCGTTTATCCCCGCCTTGTCCGCATCAAATGCCATAGCAATATTTTTGGTATATCGCTCAATCAAATGTATTTGTTCTGGGGTTAGTGCAGTTCCAGACGCGGCTACTACATTTTTCATACCAGCCTGGTGACAAGCAATCACATCCATCTGCCCTTCAACAATGACTGCTAAATCCTTTGCTTTGATTTCCATTTTTGCTTTATCCAATCCATACAACACTCGTGACTTGTCAAACACCAATGTCTGAGGTGAATTAACATATTTACCACCGGCATCGGGATTATCTACTAATTGTCGGCCAGTAAAGCCAACCACGTTGCCGTGTACATTTTTAATTGGAAACATAATCCTCCCGCGAAAACGATCATAGTAACCACGACCAGCAGTGGCGTTATCTTTTTTAATCGTTAATCCTGAAGCCACTAAATCATCTACGCCAATTCCTTTTTTTAAAAAATATTGCGTTAACAAATCCCATTGATCAGTAATATATCCAACTTCCCATTCCGCGATAGTTTCTGCTTTTAATTTCCTACGCTCTAAATAGTCACGCGCCTCTTTTGACTGTGACATTTCCGAAAGGACATGATTGAAAAAATACGCAGCTTTTTGATTGATTTCCAAAATTCGATTCTTTTGACTCTTATCAATCTCGCTACGGTAACTGTCAATTTTTACGCCCGCTCGATCAGCTAACAACTTTAATGCTTCCGAAAAATCTAAACCCTCAATTTCTTGAACAAAAGAAAAAATATCACCACCTTTAGCACAACCAAAACAATGCCAGAACTGACGTTCTGGATGAATCATAAAAGATGGCGTCTTTTCGTGATGAAACGGGCAGCAGGCTTTCCAGTAAGAGCCGGCCTTCTTTACCTGCACATATTCACCAATAAACTGCGCCAAATCTAACTTGTCTTTGATAAGTTGCGTATCAGCCATAAAAAACACAGAATACCTCTATACTATCCTGTATTTCGATAAAAATCAACTCCCTGCCTATTCTTTCCGAAGTGCGGTCATTGGCTCTAAACTAGCAGCTTTTTTGGCTGGATAAAGACCAAAAACCAAGCCGACACAGCCGGAAAATCCAACTGATAAAAATATTGAAGAAATCGGAACCGAATAAATCCAAGACAGACCGTAATATGTAGCGGTAAAATATATAATGAGCGCCAAAATTAACCCCAAAACAATACCAACCAAACCACCAAGCACAGTTAGAATAATAGCTTCAGATAAAAACTGCCAAAGAATATCTTTGCTTTTCGCTCCCAGAGCTTTTCTTAAGCCAATTTCAAAAACTCGTTCAGTAACAGAAACATACATGATATTCATAATACCCACTCCACCAACAACTAAAGAAATACAAACCAACGCTACTAACAACAGAGTAATACCTCCGACTACACTTGATAAAATACCAATTGCCTCGGCCATAGTATTAATAGCAAAATCATCTTTTGCTGGATCGTCAATTTTATGATTAGCACGAATAACATCTTCCAAATCCAACACTGTAGCATCAGCCTTATTTACATCTTTTAATTTACCAATAATAGCTTGAAAATAATCAGTGCCTAAAATCTTTCTTTGCATTGTTTTAGTGGGTAACAAAATCACGTTATCCATGTCCATCGAAAAAACCGCTCCCCGTTTTGCTGCCACACCAACAACTCTAAAAGGTTTGCCTTTGATATACACCATCTGACCAAGCGGCGAATTATCACCGAAAAAATAATCCTTCACACCCCAACCCAAAACCGCCACCTGAGTCGTCGATTCTTGCTCTTCTTGCGTATACATCCTTCCTTCTGCCAAATCAAACTTTTCCACCTCGCGCACATTATACCCTTCACCTACTAATAACACTGTCTTGTTTTGACCTTCGTAAGAAGCCACCTCTTGCCCCATAACATATCCATAGGCCGCTACAATACCAGGATTTTTACTAACATCTTCCAAGTCTTTATCCTTTAAAGTGGTAATGGCGACGCCCTGTGCCTGACTCGTGGCATTTTCACTAGAATTCTTTTTTGTGCTAGGCACCTTAACTTCGATGCTAACTGTATCTGAACCAAAAACTTCCAATTCTCCCATAATTAAATAATCCAACCCACGCCCAGCAGCCATGATGGCAATTACCATTGCAATACCAATACTAATACCAACAATAGTCAAAATAGAACGAGTTTTTTTCGCTTTCAGAGCATTCCAGGCAAGTTGTACTGCTGACCAATTCATCTTCATACTATTCGTATCTTAAAGCCTCAATTGGATTTAATTTCGACGCTCTCTTCGCCGGAATAATACCAAACAACAAACCAATCCCAATCGAGACACTACCCGCTAACAAAATTGACCAAATCGAAATCACTAAATCCCAGTTATACCCCATGCCCTCAGCAATCTTAGCAACAGTCACGGAAATTAAAATTCCCAACGCCATTCCAATAAGGCCCCCGATAAAAGTAATCATCACCGTTTCAATCAAAAATTGAACAATAATATTGTAATTTTTTGCCCCAACAGCTTTGCGTAAACCAATCTCGCGTGTTCGCTCTTCTACCGCCGCAAGCATAATATTCATAATACCAATTCCACCAACCAAAAGAGATATGGCGGCGATTGCGGTTAAAAATATTTTTAGTGCATCAGTAATTTTAATAATCGATTCTACCCCCTGAGCCATTGAACGCACAGAAAAATCATCCTTTTCTGGGTCGTCAATACGATGACGCTCACGCAAAACCTGAGTGATATAACCCATACTATCATTAACATTTTCCGCTGCATCAATTTTAAAACGCGCAAAACTAACATAATCAATCCCAAGCAATATCTTTTGTGTGGTGTTAATTGGTACATAGATCTGATTGTCTTGATTTTGAAAACCGCTACTACCACGTTGAGTCATCACACCAATAATACTAAAACTAGATTTTTTAATTTTAATTTGTTGACCTAATGGATTGTTTTCACCAAACAGATCTTTTGCCACCGCACTGCCTATTACCGCTACCCGCGCTTGTACGCGATCTTCTTCCTCAGAAAAAAATCTTCCTTGCGAAACATTAGTATCTTCAATTTCTAATAACCCGGCCGATACACCAACAAAGCTAGTATCTGTTTTATTGTCGCCCCAAGAAACTGTGTCACTCCCCCGTACATAACCAGTACCAGCAATAATATGCGGAAAGTCTTTGCTCGCTACTATATAATTAACATCTGCTGCCGTTAAAGTTTTAATAACAACACCCATAGCCGAAGCTGGCGGGCCATTACTATCGGATTTACCCGGTAAAATACCAACCAGATTTGATCCCATGCTTTTTACTTGATTTAAAATCAAACTTTGTGCTCCCGCCCCCACCGACATTACAACGATCACTGACATGATACCGACGATGACCCCAAGCATAGTTAAAAATGATCGAATTTTATTACGACCAATCAAATGCCAAACTGCATGGATGTTTTCAAGAAAATTCACAAAATTTATTGCTACTTTTTAAGCTCACCGTTAGTGGCAGCAATTTGACGAACAGCCACCAATGAGTCCTCTTCAATTTCGCCGTCACGTACCCGGATAATACGCTTAGCATGGTCAGCGGTATAACGTTCGTGCGTAACTAATATAATTGTATGACCCTGCTCATTTAAATCTTGCAAAATTTTCATTACCTGCAAACCTGATTTAGAATCCAAGTTGCCAGTTGGTTCATCAGCAAAAATTACTGCCGGATTATTAACTAAAGCACGCGCAATGGCTACTCTTTGTTTTTCGCCACCAGATAATTGATTAGTATAATATTCTAAACGATGTTCTAGACCAACTGATACAATTGCCTGCTTTGCTTTTAACTTTTGCGCTGCTGGAGTCAACTTGGTATAGACCAACGGTAACATTACATTTTCTAAAACAGTTGTACGTGGCAAAAGATTAAACGCCTGAAAAATAAAACCCACGGACTCACTGCGCATTTCTGCTAATTGGTCATCACTTAAACCACTAACGTCCCTTCCATCAAACAAATACTTACCAGCACTAAGCTTGTCCAAAAAACCCAAGATATGCATTAGTGTTGACTTGCCTGAACCAGACGGGCCCATAATGGCCACAAACTCCCCTTTTTGAATTTCAAAACTCACACCATGCAACACTGGTGTTATCACATCTTCGTTTTCGTATTGTTTGGTTAAATTTTCAACTTTAATTAAAGGCATAATAATTGATTTTACTTATCCACAACACAATCTTTACATTTTTAATATATTTGATAGTATTTAACTACTTTCGCGGGAGTAGCTCAGAGAAACAGAGTGCCATCCTGCTAGGGTGGAGGCCACTGGTTCAATTCCAGTCTCCCGCTCCTTATTCTTTCCTGGGAACATCGACGAATTCATGGGGTTCAAATCCCCATGTTCCCAGACTCGGGAGATCTTCCTACGCGCAGACGGCCCATGCCCAAACCGCGTCGAGATGCTCCCGCTTGAGAGAAGGAAGATCTGCGTGTAGTAGTGGATGACGGTCGCATACGTTATCCCCCTGAAGGAAAGCCCTTCTACACACACAGTCTCTTCTCTCACCACCAGAGGAGTCGTGGTGTCAGTGTTTGAGTGTCTAGCGCGCGGGCGAAAAACCGGCCTAGCTCATTAATCGGACGCGGTCCGAACACTGGCACCACTTCTCCTCCTGGTGCCCATTCATCATACAATTCCTTAACCAAAGGGATTTTTTGTTTTTTTAATTTACTTTTTAGTATTACTTTGTTTTTACACTCACCACAACAACTTGCCCTTCATTTAAACCGGACAACACTTCGGCCTTCCCTTCATCAGCGCGCAAACCAATACTAACCACTGTATCCTTAGGTTGATTGTTTTCTAATACTCGGACAGTTTTTTCTCCGTTAATTTTAACGGTACGATACGGGATGAACAAAACATTCTCACGTGTCGCAGTAGTAATCGTAACATTTGCTGTCATACCTGGTTTAATCGCCTGTTCAGTATCGTCTAATGTAATGGTGACTTTGTAATATACAACATCCTGAATTTCAGTTGAAGCTGGTTCAATATTTACAATTTTCCCAGAAAATTTAACATCTTTACCAAAAGCATCTAAAGTAATTTTAGCGGCATCATTCAATTTTAACTTTGGAATATCAGTTTCTGGAATGTCCACTTTAATTTCATAATGCGGTGACAACAATTGAATCATTGTTTCCGCACCAGAAATATATTCACCTTTTTTCTTGTTAACTTTAGTCACCAACCCATCAATCGGAGCGCGAATAATCGCTTTGTCGCGATTAGCCACCGCCGATGCGAGAATGGCACGGTAAGCAGCCACATCAATTTCACGAGGTGGATTAACTTTGCTATCAAAACTAGCAACTGCTTGATCATATACTGCCTGTTTTAAAGCAATCAGATTATTAGCGTTATCTTGTGCGCTTAACAAATCTTTTTCTGCTTTATTGTATGCTACCAAATATGTGGAATAGCTATTTTTTGAATCCGCCACTGCCTGACGCCTAACAATCACACTGGTATATTGAGTGGTAGCGGCAGTACGAGCGGCATCAATTGTTGTTTTGTGTCCATCTAACACAGCTTGGGTTAAAGTACCAACTGGCGGAGTAGCAGTTAATACCTCACCAACCGATGACAACAAAGTAATATTTTTTGAAAGCGCTGTCTCAGCCAACGGCAATGCACTATCAACTTTTGCTCGATCATTACCAGTAGTTAAAGCAAGTATTAAAGGTCTAACTTGATCACGCGCTGATTTGGCAATGAGATAGTTTGTTTTAGCAAATGACAACTTAGAACTATCTAGAATTGACAAATACGACTCAAAACTATCGTTAGCCAAAGTACTATCAACTCCCAAAATATTATCAGCCTGTGTAAGACCACTATCGATTGTGCCCAAAGCTGTTTGTAAGGTCGCTACGGCGGAGTCATAGGCATTGTTTACAATCTGACTATTCTCTCCTCCTTCAGCAAATTTTAAATTATTCTTTGCCGTCTCTAAAACAGCTTCCGCGGCAGTAATAGTAGACTGTGCGTCTATACGTGTTTGCTCTAAAGAAGAACGAGCTGAATCAACTGCTGCTTTGTAGTAACTTCGATCCTCAGTCGACGGACCTGCCAACTTTTGATTCAAATTAGCACTAGCTTGAGCCACTGCTGCATTTAATTCTGCTAAACGTAAGTTAGCCAACCAATCACCTGCTTTTACTTGAGTATTTTCTGTTACCTTTATCGCATCAACTGTACCTGGTATTTCAAATCGTAATGATAGGTCGGTTACTGATTCAATCTTACCAGTCACTTCAACAGTTTGTACCAAATTACCACGCTCAACTTTAACCGTTTCGTATTCCACCGGCATATTGGCTTTACGATAAGAATTCCAACCGATTAAACCGACAATAATTACTCCACCCAAAATCAGGTAGAATTTTTTAGTACGTAAAAAACTTAAGTTCATATATTAATATCATTTTAAATGTTTAGTAATTTGTTCAATCATAGTACGCATTTCCTTTTCTGGTATTAAAACAATCTTCCCATAATGTTCAATAACCAAAAAACGATCCCCCGTCTTAAATTTCAATCTTTCTCGCGCTTCCTTAGGAATAACTACCTGTCCACGTTCACCCACGGTAGTTGTTCCACAGATTGTTCCAAAGCCACAATCTATCTTTTTTTCTTTTGTTTTAGCCATAATACGTATAAATATGATTAATCATATTTATCATACCACAAAATCACCCTCGGCACAATCCATAACTACTTTATCCGCTCCCACTCTTCTGTCTTAGCTAAATATTCTCCTTTTATTTTATTAAAATATTCTAGCGCGGGTTCATATTCATTCGGTATTTCCCCTTCTAGAATCGCTTCTTCAATCGCTTCTTTTATCTTACCAATCGTTGGTCCTGGTTTAAGACCACACAATTGCATAATTTCTTCCCCTCTAACAGGCGACTGGAAAGCCCGAAGCTTGTCTTTTTCCATTACTTCTTCAATTCGCTTTTTAAGATGTAGATAATTTTCCTGACGCTTTTTAAGTTTGTAAGGATTACCGGTAGTAATATCAGATACACCTAAAACCAGAAGATCTTCTAATTCTTCTCCCAAATTAACAATCAAACGACGCACTGCCGAATCGGTTATCCCATCATCCATCAAACTAATTGGCTGCTGATGCCAGCGAACTAACTTAGTTAAGTAAGCTGTTTGTTCTTTAGAAAAACGCAAACGTTTACAAATTTGATGTGTCATTTTTCTACCCAAATGTTCATGGGCATAAAAAGTCCAACCTGTGCCTTCCACGAATTGCTTAGTATCTGATTTACCAATGTCATGGAACAATCCCGCCAAACGTAGCCACACCTTGTCTGTGCGTTCTGCAATATTATCCACCACTTTAAAAGTATGAATCAAATTGTTTTTATGCTGATGACCATAGATTTCCTCTACCCCATCTAATCGTGAGACTTCTGGTAAAATTAAGTCTAAAAGCTGGGTTTGGAAAAGAAGGGTTAGACAAATCGATGGTTTTTCTACTTTCATCATTTTAACCAATTCCTCTTGCACCCGCTCAGCCGAAATTATCTTAATCCGTTCTCGGTTATTAAAAATTGACTCTAAAGTCTTTGGATCGATAGCAAAATTCAACTGTCCCGCAAAACGAATTGCCCGCATCATTCGAAGCGGATCATCAGAAAAAGTAATATCCGGATCCATTGGTGTCCGTAATATTTTTTCTTTTAAATCGTCCTGACCATTAAATGGATCAACTAAATGTTTTTTGATCGTTGTTTTTGTGGGACTGCGAAGCCCAGTGAATGCCTCCACTGGCACCGCCATGGCATTAACTGTAAAATCGCGACGTTTAAGATCATCTTCTAATGTCGAAGCTTCTACTTGAGGTTTACGCGATTCGCTACGATAGCTTTCTGATCGAGCACCAGCAAATTCTAACACCAACTGTTCTTCACCCTCACCAATAACATAGCGAGCGGTATCAAAGTCGGGAAACTCTACCAAACTGCCTTCTTCGCTTAATGCCTCATCTAACTTTTTAGCAAACTCCAATCCGCTTCCTACCACAACAAAATCCACATCTTTCTTTTCTGTCTTGCCCATTAAAAAATCACGCACAAAACCACCAACCAAATATATCGGTGTTTTTTCTTGTTTTGCTACTTTAGCAATAATTTTAAAATATTTCTTTAACATTACTTTAAACTTTTTTAGCACGACTAGAGCGTTTTTCTGCTACTTCTTCGGTAACCCAACCTTCTTTAAGAAGTTGCTTAATTGAATTTTCCATTGTTATCATACCATCCTTACCGCCCGTTTGAATCGCTGATTTAATCTGATTAATACTGTTTTCTTTAATCATACTTGCGACCGCTGGAGTATTAACTAAAATCTCACGTGCTGGCACACGTCCACCGTCTTTCGCTGGCAAAAGCTGTTGTGCCACCACCATACGCAATACCGCACCCAACTGAATCAAAACCTGTTTTTGTTTTGAACCATCAAAGACATCAACGATACGCTCAATCGCTTCGGCCGCACTTGAAGTATGTAAGGTTGATAATACCAAGTGACCAGTCTCCGCCGCAGTTAATGCGGTAGCAATGGTCTCTGGGTCGCGCATTTCACCTACTAAGATAACATTCGGATCCTGACGCAACACATGCTTTAGAGCATTAGCAAAAGATTTGGTGTCAGTTCCTACTTCACGTTGTTCAATCAAACTTTGCTTGTCCTCAAAAACAAACTCGATCGGATCTTCAATCGTAACAATGTGAGCTTTGCGATTTTTATTAATCTCTTCGATAATTGCCGCAATAGTAGTTGATTTACCGCAGCCGGTTGGACCAGTAACTAAAACTAATCCATCCAAAAAATTCGGCACTTCTAATAATACTGGCTCAAAATTTAAATCCTTTGGCGTAGGAATTTCCGCTGGGATCAAACGAGCAGTCAAACCAATCTTCTCTTCTTGTTGATGAAGATTAACACGAAAACGCACGCCCTCTTGTTCATAACTAAAATCTAGCTCCATTTCCTCTTTGTAACGTGCTAATTGATCTTTGTTCAGCACTTCAAAAACAGCTGTTTCCAGCTCCTTGTTGTTGAGAGGTTTTTCTTCAATTGGTTGCAATTCTCCTTCAATACGTAACATTGGTAATTCTTCGCCTACCAAATGTAAGTCTGACGCTTCTTTTTTGATCGCTTCTTTAAAAAATGACTTTAAATTCATAAAATTAGATATAACAAATAACAGATATATTTTAACACAATATCACCCACTTGAAAAGCAAGAAAAGACGTGATAGAATCAAGCAATGCTCAGGGTATAGCTCAGTTGGTAGAGCGCATGCATGGGGTGCATGAGGCCGCAAGTTCAAGTCTTGTTACCCTGACAATTCGGGCTGTAGCGCAGTTGGTAGCGCGCATCGTTCGGGACGATGAGGCCGGAGGTTCGATTCCTCTCAGCCCGACTAAAAAATTCCACTTTAAGTGGAATTTTTTAAATACTCTTTTAAAGCTTCCTGCCACGGCCTTTGCAAAGACATTTTAGTATTTAACAACTCAGAAAATTGTGGAAGTTTGGTAGGACGAGGATATTCGCTACTAGGAATCGGTATTAATTTGGGTGATGCACCAATAATCTTAAAAATCTCTGTTGCCCATTCATACCAAGTACAGGCACCACTATTAGACCCGTGATAAATACCAAACGGTTTTTCTTCTTCAATTAACGCCCTAGTAAAATTTGCTAAATCCGGAGCATACGTTGGACTACCCTTTTCCTCATTAACCACCCTTACTTCGGTTTCGTTTTTCTTACTTACCATAATATCAACAAAACTTCTCTTGCTCATCTCGCTAATACCCGGTTTACCAAAAATGCGAGAAGGTCGAATAATGTAAAACTTGCCACCAACCGATTGAACATTCTTTTCTCCCAAATATTTTGACTCGCCATAGACATTGATCGGATTTGGTAGATCATCTTCAGCATACCCCTCTTCCTTATCACCCCTAAAAACATAGTCTGAAGAATAATTAACAAATACCGCGTCTAACTTTTTAGCAATCTCTGCTAGTCGCTTAGGTGCTTCAGAATTAATTGCAAAACAAACTTCTTTGGCTTGAACATCACTTTCTGCCTTATCTAACGCATTGTAACCGGTGGCATTAATAATCACCTGCGGTGCTAGTGCCACAATTTTATCTTCCAAATCTAAAGATGTAATATCTGCCTCTTCTCGATCCCACCCAACTACCTCGTAATCTGGCAAATTAAACTCCACCACCAAAGCCTGACCAAGAGTTCCTTTGTAACCTAAAATTAAAAGTTTTTTCATAGTAGGAATAATATACCATTTTTAAATAAAAAAAACAAACAAAAAAGCACCAATAATTTGATGCTCTTTTGGAGTAAGTCGTGGGTGGGGACCACGACGTTATCCCTCCTAGTACTAATGAACGTACCGCCAATCGTGCCGTACCAAGCGCGATGACGGATTATTGGTGGTGGCTCGGGATCGCCTTCCTTGGTCGCACCGCTGCCCTTCTTGCGACGAGACGGAGCGCGACGCTCACGCGAGGTGCCCGTACCACGCCGAGTAACGGCGACGGCTCTGTACCTCTCCAGGAGCCCGAGCGCATACCCACGCTGGTTCGGAGCGGAGTACGTGTCGCCCTCCACCGACGCGAGCACTTCGATCGCCTCGTCTAGGCGATCCTGCTCGGCGAGCCGCTCGGCCAGATGAGCCTGGCGACCAGCCGCATCCTTGGCGTGGTTCTTCTTCATGGACTCGATGATCGACCGGAAGACGTCTTCATTGAAAGCGACGTGCCCGGCCTCCATGAGGCCGACCATCACTTTCTCGTAGACGCACCACCAGTCGTCCCCACGCAGAACGCTAGAGACACCACCGAGAACGAGCAGAGCGTGCCGATTCAGCTCAACCTGCTGGTCGGGCAGGTTGCCGTTGCCCCGGCTGAGTCCACTCGCCGCATCGTGCAGGTACAGGGCCTGCACCACGGGAATGTGGCATCCCTCGGCAAGCGCGGTCATAGCACCCGAAAAGGCGCGAAAGGCCCTGACCGACTCTTCCGACACGTTTACGCCATCCAGCGGCTGGCGCTTGGCAGCAGCCGGCTTGTACTCTTCGATGACCAGCCGCATGCCCTCGAGGTAGCCGATAGCCGACACGGCCTCGACCACCGACGAGAGAAGTTCGCCCATGTTCCTGGTAAGCCCTTCGACCACCAGAATCTCTCTGAGTTTCATGCCTCCTCCTTGCTAGCGCTGGATATACTCCAGTCGCGTGATGTCCACCCATCCCCACGGGTAGAACAGCTCACTATACTAAAAAAACTCACTTCTGTCAATATTTGATATAAAAAAACCGGCCTATTTAAGGCCGGAGAATAATTAAAACAAATTAAAGTAATCCTTGATGATAAGACCTTTCAAAAACAGTAGCTACTTGATGAGCTAATTTTTCTGGATCTTTCAAACGAGCAGAAAAAACTGGGTCTTGTATTTTTTCTATTACTATCGGAAAACCACCGCTATATTTATTTTTTATCTTCTCTCTTCGTTCTTTTTCACTGTCCGGTATCTCATTAACATCAATTGCATTAGAAATGAAATCAACCAACTTAATCAATGCCACATCGGGATTATCCAAAGCTTTTTTTAAATAATCAACATATATATTATTCTTCATTAAATCAAATTCCCCTTCTTCCAATTCCGAACGACCAGATAAACGCATCGCTTCCTTCCTATAATCTGGCTTAGTCAAGCTAAATAACATTTCTTGTATTTTTTCTCCATAGACATAAGACATTTGTGCTTCTGCCAATGCTTGTTCTTGGACAGTACGAAAACGTGCAACATGAACGTCGCTACCAAAATCAGCAGCCCGCACGATCTCTCTTGATCGATCTTCAATCGCATCGTGTAAAAGTGCCACTACCACTTCTTCTGGTTTAGGATCTTTAACTATATTAAACAACAAACTTGTCACTTCTAATAAATGTTCAACTACCAATTCTCCATTAAGACGAGTTTTTTGACCAGCGTGCAAACGAATCATATCCAACAACGCGCTGACAACCTCTTCCTGAATAGGTGGTGCAAAAGTATCAATCGTTTTATTTAAAACTTCCTCACAACGATTAATTACACTATCACAACGTTCATTGGTAATTAAGTTGCTCTTATCCAAAGCACTAATTACCTGTAATCGGTAATTAGCAAATAACCATTCCTTGGTTGTTTTAGCCTCGTCAGAGATGCCCTCAATAGTTATATTTCTAATCTCCGGCATAACAACTTCAGGTGGAATATTTTTTGGATCACCATCAATCACCATATTAATTACTTCTAACTTTTAAATATTCTTCATAGTCTTCAATGTAATCACTACGATCAGGACTATAGTTAGTAGAAGACAAAGCCAGTAAAACCGCATCACTAGAAAAATTCTTAAAACCATGCCAGACATAATTACCAACATAAATGGCGTCACCCGGCCCATTAAACGGGATATCTTCCTTACCATTACCACGATCGATTATCGCCACACAACTTCCTCGTTGCATCACAAACATTTCTTTTTCAATCTTGTGACAATGTTGACCAGTATTCTCTTTGCAGTCTTGAATAAAATACACCCGTTTAACTTCCCAATCGATAAATTCCTTTAATTCTGCGAATGAATAGGTCGCTCTTTCATTTTTAACAATTTTCAATTGTAACTGTTTAAAATCTAGCATATTAAATTGCTTCTTCTTCTAATATCTTTTTTTTGTGCTCTTCCTGCTTTTTAACAACAGTTGGCGCGTGGTTTATCTTGTAGGCATCATCTGCTTTACCCCACAAATCCTCTACCCACTCTTTGTGAGTTAAATACCAATTAATAGTCTCTGTCATACCCACCTCAAACTGCTCACGCGAATATATTGGCTGCCAACCCATCTTCTGTATTTTAGAAGAATCAATCGCATAACGCAAGTCATTGCCTGGTCGATCTTCTACAAACTCGATCATTGACTCAGGCAAATTCATTAAACGTAAAATCATCTTAGCAATTTCTAGGTTATTACGTTCGTTGTCCACTCCCACGTTATATATCTCACCAGGAACGCCTTTTTCTAACATTAAATACAATGCTCGACAATGATCACGGACATGAATCCAATCACGAACATTCTGACCATTGCCATGGATTAAAATTGGCTTTTTCTTTAACAAACGAAACACTGAGGAAGGAATCAACTTTTCCGGATATTGAAATGCACCGTAGTTATTAGAACAATGAGTTACTACTACCGGCACCTTGTGAGTGACAAAATATGACCCACAAAGCATGTCTCCGCCCGCCTTAGCAGCCGCATACGGCATATTCGGACAAATTGGAGTCTGCTCGGTAAATCTGTCAGTTGAGTCTAGTGCCAAAGTACCATACACCTCATCGGTTGAAACATTAACAAATTTTTCAATCTTATAATGACGGCAAATATTCAAAAGCTGCAAGACACCAAAAGTATTGGTCATAACAAACTCCGAACAATCGCCAAAGATTGAACGATCTACGTGAGTTTCAGCTGCGAAGTTTATAATATGATCAATCTGATACTTTTCTACCACTTCTGCTAAAAGTGTATAATCACAAATATCCCCTTTTACAAAAGTATAACGAGAAGAATACGCCAGATTCTCTTCGATATCTTTTAAATTATCCAAATTACCCGCATAGGTTAATTTATCAAAATTAACCACTTCATAGTGGGAAAAGGTTTCGAGGATATAGTGGATAAAGTTGGAACCGATAAAACCGGCACCACCACAAACAAGTATTTTCATAGAATATTGTAATTAAACTACCTACCACAAAACTGCATAGGTATCATTACCACCACACTACTATTTTAAGGAAATAATAGTAAATTGTAAACACCGCATCTGCTATCAACTTAATTGGCATTGGCACCACCACATCCGTCATTTCAACAGTACGCTCCGCCCAACTGATGAGCGTCCGATCAGACAACAAACGCTCTTCTAGATTTTTCTTACGTAAATTTTTCCACGTTTGCCAATTTTTTGGTTGCAACCAATAATGATAAACTTTAAATAATTCACTAACCCAACCATTCTTTAGCGCTATCGCCAACAAACCCAAATTATACAAAACTTCTATAGGCAACATCAAAATAATAGTCGGCCAACGATAAAATAAATATTTTAAA
>CAZHTA010000004.1:27887-68377 GCA_964535515.1 uncultured Gammaproteobacteria bacterium | reverse complement strand
TGTCATCTGACTTCAGTCTCAGTTTAAGGCCGTATGTTGTGCGTACACGTTGCTCATAAACACGATGGTCCACACTAAATACGTCGTTAATTGAACTCGTATTTGTTAATTTTGCCGCAAGCGATGATTCTATGTTGATTGACATTTATAAGTTATATGACATTTGTTTATCTTGTTTAAGTATTTTTTCTTATCAAATACTTAAACTTATCCCAAAAATTTATATCATTAATATATGTCGCAATTGTTTAAAAACCCATATCCATTTCTAAAATTAAAAGAATACATCTTCCCGGAAAATATTGAGTTAAATATTGTCTGCGAATATGGACTCATTATCCCGAAACGGATTGTTGAAGCACCTAAATTTGGGTCAATCAATGTCCACCCCTCACTTTTACCAAAATATCGTGGTGCCTCCCCTATTCAGTCAGTTTTAATTAATGGCGAAACTGAAACCGGCGTCTCGATTATGCTTATGGACGAAAAGATGGATCATGGACCAATTTTACATTCTGGCATAGTAAAAATCGATCCAACTGACACTTACACTACTTTGGCTGGAAAACTGCTTAAAACGGCAATTTTAGGGCTTACAGAGACTATCCCAAACTATTTGGCAGGTACAATTAAACCCCAAATCCAGGATGAGTCCCAAGCAACTTTTTGTACCATGTTTACCAAAGAAAGCGGACACATCGATTGGAACAAAACTGCTACTGAAATTTACAATCTTGGTCGTGGTTTAGAAGTCTGGCCAGGGCTATGGACCACTTTTCAAGACAAGCGAATCAAACTCTTAGAAGTACTACCAACTGACACTGAAATGCCAACTGGGAAAATAGTATTAGAAAAAAGTAAAGTACTAATCGGGTGTAAAGTTGGATCATTAGAAATTATCACCTTACAACCCGAAGGTAAAAATACTATGCCGGCCTTGTCTTGGATAAACGGTATTCATAACTTAGCTGACGTTAAAATGGTTTAACTATGGATAAAAAGATTTTTAGCCTATCTCTCATTGCCTTCTTTGTCTTAAGAATCTTTTCTTTTGTTTTTACACCTGATACTCCACTTTTAGGTGCCAGCATCATTAATATCTTTGTATCAGGAATTATCGCAATAACTGTTAGTTATCTTTTAATTAACGACGATTCACGTGGTTGGTATATTATTGCCGCTGAAATCATACTGGGTGGATCTGGTAGTTACCTAGGAGTCGGTAGCATATCACTTCGCACACTTCTTCTAGTTTTTTCCCTCATTATCTTTTTGGTTAAAAAAATACAAGATAAAAAAATTAAAGATATCACTAGCGACAAACTTTTTTTTATCATTCTCACACTAATTGGTTGGGCAGTTATTTCAGCACTCATTGGTATTAAAAATGGGCACGCTTTAAGTAGTATCATTGCCGACACTGTCCCCTATTTCTTTTTTTGTTACTATTTTCCGCTCAAAGAAATTATTACTCGTGATTCAAAATTTTTAAATACAACAAAAAATATTTTAATTGCTGCTCTAGTTGGTAATTTTATTATTATCTTTTTTACTTTCTGTGGATTTTCTCTTAACCTCTTTGCCTTACAAGATAATTACTACCATTGGTATCGTGATGTTGCGGGAGGAAAAATCACTGCCTTACCTTTTCACTTTGTTCGTTTGGTTTTAAATGAGCACCTGCTAATTGTTCCAATACTACTCTGGCTGATGCTTGAGATATTAAAAAAGAAAAACACCAAACTTAATTGGACTTTAGCAGCCATAACCATCTTAGTTTTGGCTGTAAACTTAACACGAATATATTATTTAGCATTTTTTGTTGGTATATTACTACTCTTCAAAAAAGAATACTGGCTGACCTGGTTAAAATGTAGTGCTACTTTTGTCTTGATCTTAATAATCGGATTCACCGCTGTTCATTTCATCGCTAGCCGTGGACAAAGTCTAGGTTGGGAAATATTTGGATTACGCTTACAAAGTATTACCAGTCCATCGATTGAAGAAAGTTCTCTTAGTCGCATGTTGCTGTTGCCGGAAATAAAAAAGAAGATTATGGCCACCCCGGTTATTGGCCAAGGTTTGGGAGATACTGTTTCTGCTTACAGCCCCATATTTAAACAAACTATCACCACACCACATTTTGATTGGGGATATTTAGAAATCTGGGCAGAATTAGGTTTGGTTGGTTTAATATTGTGGTTCACATTAATTTTGGAGATAATAAAAAAAGCAGAGTATCAAACTCTTGCTTTTACAACCATCTCCGTCTTAATGATTAGCACCCTTACTTCGCCGGCACTTTTCCATGTCTTTGGAATAATTTTACTTACCCTTATTGCTGCCACAGCAACTAAGCCAAACCATGTTTCTTCTTAACAATCTGAGCAGCTGCCTCATATTTTTCTACCTTGCCAACTTTCCAAGGTAACTTAAAAAAGAAACTTGGAAGCCACGCGCTAATCCCAACCGGGTTAGTTATTTTTTTGTACAACACTTTAGGAATAAAAACACCGCTCTTACCTTTCTCAGTTAAAGACAACCACAAATCCCAATCTTGAAAACGTTTTAGCTTTTCATCAAACGGAACAAAAGCATCACGACGAATTAAACTCGTAACATCAATATAATTATTCTTTTTTAATAACTCAACATCAAAAGCTGCTCCACGCATCTTCTTCCAACCAAAACAAAATTGCGAATACACCCAGCTGGCTGTTGGATTACCAGTTAATACTTGATGCATGATTGTTAACATTTCTGACTTAGCGATAGTATCAGCATCCCAAAATATAATATAATGACCAAGTGATTCACTAAACCCGTGATTGCGTGCCGATGGAGCGCCCTGGTTTGGCTGATTAATAACTTTGATCTTTAAATCTTTAAATTGTTCTTCTGCTAAGATTTCATTCATCACCGTAGAAAAATTATCCGTACTACCATCATTTACTACAATAACTTCTAGCGGTCGATATGTTTGATGCAAAAGCGAAACCAAAGATCGGCGCAACACTTGCGCTTGGTTGTAAACTGGGATAATAACAGAAATTAAATCCATAAAAAGATTAAAGTATAACACTTTCCTTTTCCTCAGCCACCGGCAAGATATATATGTCACTTTTGTAATCGTCCGTCCCAACTAATTCACCCAAACCTTTGGTTACATTCAAAAGTGGCTGACAAAATTTACAACTCTCCCCTTCTGGGCATTTAAAACGTTTCAATTGTCGCGCCATTTTAATATCACGAGCGATTGCCAAAACTTTTTTTCTTGATGATTCTAAGTCAGGCAAAACTTTTTCTGTTAAACCATCACTTGATTCTACATACCAATAACTAGCTTTTACGGCTTTACGTTTTTGACAATTGTGAACCAACAAATGATATATTGGTAACTGCAGTGAATCTGGATCCTCTTCACTTTTCCCCGTCTTAAAATCGATAATATGCACACTGTCAATCTCTGGTAAATATTCCAACCAGTCAATCTTACCACACAAAATTATGTTATCTTCTTCTGACAACCAAAAATGGGGTAAATCTTCTTTGATTTTTACCGCTGGACCAGCTAAAACATCTTTGTGGTTCATTACTCGACGCAGCATCTCCTGACCACGCATTTTATACCGGTACTCACTTTCTGAATCTAAAAACCCACCTCTTTTACCACTGACTCTTTTCCAAGCATCTTCAAGCTTAGAAACAAGTGATTCGTTAAAACGAGTTTCTTTTGGTAACAAAGAAATTCCTTCTAAAACTTCATGCACCGCACTACCCAAAGACAAACTGGGGCGTGTTATTCTTATCTTATGATTGGTCTTAGGATCACGATACACATTTTGCAAAAAATATGCCTGCGGACAATGCAACCAATCACTAATCGAAGAGTGTGAAACCCAAACGGCAGTATATTTATCTGGCATATTTTATTTTTTAATTATTTTAATAGTTCCTTTGTAACAATCTAATTCAACACTCATACCGGTTTTTAATAATTGCGTAGCCACCTTTGTACCAATTATACACGGCTTCTTGAGTTCACGCGCCATAATCGCCGCATGACACAACACTCCCCCTTCATCAGTAATTATCCCTAGTGATTTTTTAATCAACGTTAAATCTTTAGGATGAGTCATGTGTGTTACCAAAATAAATTTACCAGCAGGTGCTTTCTTAAAATTTTGATCAAAATTAAACACCTTTGCTTCTACCTTGCCTAGATAAACAACTGTACCTTTTAATCCTGACTTGGGCTGGCTATTTTTAAGTGCAAACTGTTTGATCTTTTTTATTAAAACGTTGTCCTCAGTTACAACTTCTTCAGTATTTTTAGTGTAAATATAAAAATATCCAACTTTCCTCTTCTTTAACTTTTGTTGCTTTTCCAAATTTAACAATTCCTTTTTGTCTAAAAAATTATCTAACTCTGCGCGAGTAAAATATCGCAACAAATCGCCGTCAAATTTTTGCTGCTCACCAATTTTGTTACACAACAAAGAAAGAGCCCCTTCCATCTGCGGATATATTTCTGCAACATTTCCCCTGGCTTTGGCAAAATATTCAATGTCTTTTTTGTTACACTTTGTTACGGCGTTATCACCAATATATCGCCAAAGACAATTCAAGCTACCTAAGATCACGAGATAGTCAATATAATACTTAGACAAAAGTTTTAAACTTAACAACGCATTCTTTCTTCCCAAATTAGACAACAATACATTAAATTCTTTCTTAAACTTTACAAAATTGGTTTGTAGAGGTACCACAAACTTCTTTTTTATATCTTTTTCTTTTTTTAACTTATTTGCCATTGTATCCACCACCGCCTCTTCATTAAGTAAAGATACAAAACCATTTTTATCACCCCAACCAGCTACAGCCTCATAATTACACTTAAAATATTTCTTTTTTAATACATCCACATAGGTTTTCCCTATACAACTCAAGGTAAACAAAGGTAGAGGTCTTTTAGTGGCCACTTCTAAATCAAATTTTTTAATTGTATTCAATACTGAACGCACAAAATTTATATAATATTTTTAATCTCTAAAATATCATCAATTAAAAAATCCGGTTTACTCAGAGCCAAACCCTCACGACTCTGAAACCCCCAAGAAATACCAACTGTTTTAACACCCGCTTTTTTACCCATCTCAACATCACCAAAAGTATCACCAATATAGTAAGTACTGTTAATATCTAAAGGCGTATTATTAACCAGCTCCATAATCTTTTCAGTCTTATCTTGTAATTCAAAATAATACCCACTTAAAAAATCCTTTAAACCTGAAGCTTCAATTTCTTCTGTTATCTTTGATTCTGGATCGGAACTTGCAATAAATATCTTATGACCACCGCCATGCAATGCTGTAATTACTTCTTTTACACCCGGATAAAGATTCGGATTACCAACCTGATGAATATATTTTACATACATTCCACATTGTTTTTCTTGGGATAATTCCGGAAAATATTTATTCCAAAAAGACATATACGGTAAAGTAAACTCCTTCCTAATTTCTTCAGGAGTAATTTTTTCTCGCCCTAATTCCGGAAACATCAAATCACACACTTTACAAAAGCAGTTGAAATTGTCACTTAGCGTCCCAGACCAATCAAAGATAAAAGACTTATTCATAATCATTTACAATCGTAAATTAATTTTTAACGACTTTAATAATTCCAATATTAGCATCCACCTCCACAAAATCACCATCCTTTAACATCTTAGTAGCATTTCTGGTGCCAATAATACACGGCTTCCCCATTTCTCTAGCCACAATAGCAGCATGACAAGATATTCCACCTTCATCAGTCACAAAAGCACCCGCCTTACTCATTAGACTAATATACTCCGGACGAGTCATCGAGGCGACTAAAACATCTCCTGGATAAAACTTTTTTGCATCCTTCACTGGATCTAAAATTACTCGCACCGTTCCTCTATAGACACCTTTGTTAGCTGCCAATCCTTTTACCAAACCACTCTTAGAAGTAAAGTACAACAAATATATTTTGTCCCAATCTTTTTTACTAATATCTAAATAACCTGTACTGACCATAACACCAATGCGTCGCTTGGCTTTGTAATATTTTTCTGCCAACACCAAATTCTTTTTATTACCATTTTCTATTACATCCAATATCTCATCTACTGTTAACCAACGCATTGCTTCAAAAGACCAACCGTGTTCTTTGCAAACTCTCCTTAGCCAACTATCCATCACATCTGCTGCGACTAGTAATAATTTTTTCTTGTCATCTCTAAACACTATCGTTTCTTTCGCCAACTTAACTAATAACTTGTATTTAGACGGAACAACGCCCGGCGCCTTTGCTTTGTCCTTTTTATTTGGCTGCAAAATATTTTTTAAATACTGTTTCAACCAAGTCTCATCGAATTTAAAAACTCCTCTATAACTATTTTGAAACCACCCAAACTCTTTAACAAATTTAATATAGACCTTTTTAAAATCACTGCTTTCTGATTTTAATTTTAACAACTTAGCCGAGGCTTCCTCAAGAAAAGATTTTTCTTTTGTTTTTATATTCTCTAACAACACCACAAACAAATCCTGATCCTTCGCTCTTAATTCATTTAAAAATAAATCAAAAGTAAAATCAAATGAATATAATACACGACTAACATCCGATAGCGCATCCTGAGTTAATCTCCACCACCTACCCAATTCATTAACATTTTTAGACCGCGCCAACAAACATGCTGCAATAGCTTTTTTAACTGCACTATGTGTTCTTTTTATTTCGTTATAATAATACTTGTCCCCTGCTAGTATTTTTTTAATAATCTTCCTACCAGGTGTTTCAAAAACTTCCCATGGAATAAACGCTGTTACTGAATCATTTTCAAAATTACTAATATATTCATTAAAACAAAGATGATGTTTCTTTTTAATTTTCAAATCAGCGCATTTAGTAAAAACCGAAGTAAAAAAAGGATAAGCACCAAACTGCCACTTAAAAGAATCTTTGTATCTTTTAATATTCACCTGTTCCATATAACAAACTACTTCAATTTATCAATCTGTTTTTCCCAAGTAAATTCAGCTAACACCCGTTCGTGCCCTGCCATTCCTAACTCTTTCGCATATTTTTCTTCTCGCAATAAGTCCGCCACTCCCGATACTACACTCATATCCTGATACACATCCACTAAAATTCCCGTACGTAAATTATCAACTACCTCTTCCACTCCACCCACACGTCCCGCTACTACCGGGAGACTGCTAGCGGCAGCTTCTAAAAATACTGTCCCCCATCCTTCTTCCGAACTTTCATCTTTGTGGGTTAACAAAACAAACAAATCAGCTAGCTTGTAGTATTTAGCCAAATCTTCATATGGCACTACCCCTAAAAAGCGCGTAACATTTTGCAGACTATTTTGCTGCACCATATCTACTAACATTGGCCGTTTCGGGCCATCGCCAATCACTAACCAAACTAAATTTGGCACCTTTTGCAAAATCTGTGGCAACAAACGAATTAAATGTGGAAAACCCTTGCCTTCTGCCATACGTGCCACGGTCAACAAAACTTTCTTACCATTTAAAGCTAACTTAGAACGTAATATTTCTAATTCTTCTTGATTAGTAGGCTGTAAAAATTGATCACCTGGACACGGATACAATACCACAACATTTTTTAAACCCTCCACTTTATTCGATAATTTGTTTTTCAAAAATTCGCTATTCACTACCACTCTATTCGCATTCAAACAAATCTTAGCAAACTTTTTTGTTTTACTACGTTTGTTAGTCGCCATTTCCAAATCAGTACCGTGCAAAAATATTGTATAAGAAATACCTAAATTTTTCTTCAACAAATATGCAACATAACCAACGGGTAAAACATGGTGAACAAACAACTCGCTAATTTGTTCTTGCTTAATAATCTTACGTAATTGCAACAACAACTTAAACCACCTTGGACGCAAACCCCAAAAAGGCTTAAGGCGAATTGTTTTCCAAGAATTCTTAATGTCAAACTCAGTTCCACCTGGCATAGTCGGCGCATACACCATTACTTCACCTAAAGAATAGTGCTTAACAAAATTGTAAACATACGAGGCGATTCCACCAATCTGCGGTGGATATTCAAGAGTGATAATTAAAGTTTTCATACTACATTATTTGTATCTTCAATTTTTGTTTTTCTAATTACTGATAACAATAAATCTTTTGTTACTGCTCGTGTTAAAAATAATAAGGCAAAATATATTACACCCGCCACTGGAATCACAATAACAAAACTAATCTTTTGTATTAATAAATATGCCACTATCCCCATTATCCCAGCTGACAACAAAATACGCCACAAATAATCCAAAATCGTTCGCCAACGAATAACAACATTACGTCTTACCATTATCGCTCCCCCACCAGTTAAAATGATATTACTAACTCCAGCAGTAATTGCCGCTCCCAAAATTCCAAAAATTGGCAACAGAATTAAATTCATGGTTACACTCACTAACAATGATGCCGCCAACAACATAGTCTGCACCTTTTGTTTGTTGACTGCATTTAAGGTAGCCCCAGTAACAAAACTCAAGAAACTTAACACCAGACTAATTAATAATATTTTTAATACTGGAACTGACGGTAAATATGATTGGCCATACAACTTCACAATTACTGGTTCAGCCACCGCCCATAACCCAAAAGTAATCGGCAACACTACTAACAGCAAATATCGCCAAGCCTTAACAAACAAAACACCAATCTGCTCGCGATCGGTTATAAACAACGTGCTCATGGCCGGATAAATACTAGCAGTCAAGGCTGCAGGGATAAACTGAAAAGCAAAATTAATCTTGTACGGAACGCTCCACAAACCAAGTTCAGTGTGAGTGAGTAATTTAGACATCAAAATTGAATCACTGTATGAATACAACCGATTGATAATCCCAGCAATTGCGAATGGCACAGCTATACCTAAAAACCACCAAGCCATTTTACTGTCCCACTGCCAACGAATTCTTATCCCCAATTTTAATCGAGCAGCAATAGAAACATACAAAACATTACACGCCGAAGGAATAGTATAAGCCAAAATTAACCAATACAACGGCAGGTGCATTAATAGCGCCACACTACCCACCACCAAAGTTAAAAATTGTGAACCAATAAAACCAATACCTTCAAATAATAAATTCTTACGCGCCCGAAATAAACTATAAAAAATGGCATGAATATTATCTAAAAACATTGTTACACCCGATAAATATATTAGATGTTTTAAAGCAACTGGATAACCTAGTAAATTAGCAAATAAAACAACCAACCCGTAAGACAAAATACCAAAAACAATTTTAGACCAAAAAATTGTGCTAGCATAAGTTTCAAAATCTTTATCATTACGTGCTGCTTCGCGTGTCAACGCCAAATTTAAACCAAAATCAGCAACTACCGTAAACACTGCAGTAAACGCGATCGCAAAAAAATACTGCCCCGTATTCTCTACCCCAATGGTTCGGGCAATAAAAATAAAATAGCCAAAAGAAATGATCCGCTGAAAGATAGAGGCAACTGTTAAAAAAGTAGCATTTTGTGCAACACTGTAAGACATAACTAAACTTTTAATCCGCGGATTCGACGTGATAAATAATATACACAATACCAAAACCGGTTTAATGGCAAATCAAACGTACCCGGTGTTTCCTTAACAACACCATTAAAACCCAATTTAAAGCGGGTTACACCCGCATAACGATGCTTTGGGTCATAATCATACTCCTCATCACTCTTGCTGCTAATCTTCGGTGCTACACCAAAAAAATCATAATACTTACAACCTGAGCCTTTAGCCATTCTAATGGCTTCCCATTGTACTAAATATGGCGCCATTAATTGACGGTGATCATGGTCAGACGCGCCATAGAGATAATAACAGGTATCTTTAAAGATCCAAAAGCACCCTGTCGCTATTGGAATATTACCCGAATAAATTGTTACCTGACGCGTAACTGGACTATTAATCGCTGCTTGATAATTTTTTCCTGGATGCAACGCAAAACCATCACGACTACCGGTTTTTTTCATCAACTCCCAAAATATCGGAAAATTCTTTTCCCACTTCACAACTAAACCCTTCTTTTCCGCCAAGTTAATATTGTACCTAGTCTTTTGATGAAGCGCTTGGGAAATCTCCTCAATTGACTTAGATAAATCCAATACCATTGTTGCCATTGGATTAACATCTTTAACTGTTTTAGATAAACGTTTAACAAACTTAGGTAACAATTCAGTATTGTTTGGTTCAATCTTTAAAAATATATTTCCTTTTTCTTTTACATACGCAATTAACTCTTGCCAATTCTTTTCACTTTCAACCCCACCACCAATCATTAACGGACCAGTAGGAATAAAAACAAATTTCTTATCAAAAGGTAAACTTTTAAAAACTAACAAAGCCAACAAACTTGCGCCGTTATTCTCAATTAATATTCGCTCAATCTTTTGTCCGCTACCAACCAAGACACAGCCCCATTCCCACGAATGTAAAAAAGAAGCAACAAAACACGTCAACAATCTGTCCCACTCATTTTTGTTATCAATCACTTTTAGCATACCAACTAGAATATCCGCTTAATTAAACGTAAGAGTAAATAAAAATAATATTTGCTTGAATCTAACACTAAATCATAGGTACCTTGAAATTTCTTGTACTGACCACCAAAGCCTACTTTGAATTTAGTAAAACCAGCATAACGATGTTTGCGATCATAATCATAAGGCGCATCTACTGCCGACGTCTTTGGTGCTACACCAAAAAAATCATATAACGCAAATTCACGACTCTTCGCTAATTTAATCGCTTCCCACTGAATTAAATAAGCAGCAGACAAACTACTAAAATTACGATCCGTTGCCGCAAATAAATATGTAAACATATTACCCCAACCCCAAAAGATCGCTGTAGCAATTGGTTGGCCATGATAATACGCATTTAACTGCACACTATTTTCACTGGCTAATATTTTTTTGTAATGTTCTTCTGGGTGAGTGCGAAAACCATCATGACTCGCCGTTTTTTTCATCAAACTCCAAAAAATATTTTCATCCTTTTGTTCTCTAACTTCTAAATTGTTTTTCTGTGCCTGACGAATTTCATAACGGGTTTTTTTCTCAATTCCCAACATAATTTGATCTTCGCTAGAAGTAAGATCTAAAATCAATGTATGACTTGGGCTAACGTCCTTAACTGGCCTCAATTTGTAAACACTTTTAACACCAAGAGAAACCATTGGTTCAATTCGAGCAAACACACAACCGTTATCTTTAAAATATTTACCTAAACAATCTAAACACTCCCCGCTCTTAGATTCCAAACCCTCAGCAAACACTGGCCCCCAAGCACTAGCCACATATTTAATACCAAAAGGGAAAAAATTATACACTATTAAAATAGCAGCCGTTATTTCAGACCCATCCAAAACCAGCAATCTTTCAACTTTTTTACCCTCTGACAACAAAACACTACCCCAATCCCAAGACTGCGTAAAAACCGCTTTGTTTTTAAGCAAAAAATCATCCCAAACAGCTTTATTGTTGGCAATTTTTATTTCCATATTTCCCCTGTATTTTAGCGCAAAAAGATAAAAAAAGCAAAGATAAAAAAAGCCTCCGTTTCCGGAGGATTTTCTTTTGAAAATATATAACAGCTTAACGCTTTGACCACTGTGGTGCACGTCTAGCTTTCTTCAAACCAAATTTCTTTCTTTCCTTAATACGTGAATCACGAGTAAGAAGACCAAGTGTCTTTAGGGTTTTCTTGAACTCTTCGTTCCAAACCACTAAAGCCCGGGCAATACCATGGCCTACAGCCACAGACTGACCCTTCTTGCCGCCACCAACTACTTTGACCGAAACATCCAAATCTTTTTCTTTAGCCAAAGCGACTAATGGTGCCATGACAGCATCTTGCTGTGAAAAGTGTGGAAAATATACTTTAAAATCTTTTCCATTCACAACAATCTTGCCTTCTCCTTTTGTAATACGTACCCGAGCGGAAGCGCGCTTGCGACGACCGACAGCGCGATTCTCATCAGTTTTTTTCGCAACTTTAGTCATAGGTTACTTTTTAAAAGTCAATCTCTTCATGCGTAAAGTACGCAACTTGTTCTTTGGCAACATCTTGATCACAGCCAATTTGATAACATCTTGTGGCTTCTCTTTCAACATCTTCTTCGCTGGAATTTCTTTCAAACCACCTGGGTGATTTGAGTGATGTCGATAAAGTTTTTGATCAATCTTCTTACCAGTAAAACGTAACAAGGAAACATTCTCAATCTCCACCTTATCACCCTCATCTAAATATGGGGCATAGGTTGGTTTGTGTTTACCCATCAAAATCATCGCGATCTTGGTGGCTAATCTCCCCGGTGCTAAACCAGTAGCATCAAAAGTAAATTTATGTCTTGACATAGGATTATACTAATTCAATAACCGCCTCTTCCGCACCGTCGCCCTTACGAACGCCGAGCTTAATGATACGGGTATAACCACCTTTTCGTTCAGCATAACGTGGGCCCAAAACTTCCATTAATTTCTTAACGGCATTTTTGGTATACAGAACTTTCAAAATTTGACGACGTGAAGCCAAGGTATTACCTTTAGCAATAGTAATCAACTTTTCTGCTCTTGGACGTAAAGCTTTAGCTTTTGCTAAAGTAGTGGTAATTTTTTCGTATAGAACCAAACTCTCCACTAAATTAGCTAAAAGAGCACGACGTGGTGCAGCTTTGCGATCCAATGTGACTTTATTCGATTGGTGACGCATAAAATTATTTCTTCTTAGTTGCTTTTTTCTTAGTAGTTTTTTCTGCCTCTACTTCCCCTTCTTCCTTTACTTCCTCTTGTATTTCTGGTTCAACAGAAATTTCCTCTTCTACTACTGGGGCAGATTTAACGGGGTGTGCAACACTCTCCGCGATTACCGCAAAATGATCCATCAAAATTCTGGTTGCCTGATTAACGGCTTCTTCCGGAGAAACAGTACCATCAGTTTCGATGTTGACGATCAATTTTTCATAGTCAGTGATATCACCAACACGAGTATATTCAACCTTGTAACCAACATCTTTAACTGGACTGTAGACCGAATCCACTACGATTGTACCGAGATCATAGTTTTTACGATCTTTTTCTTCTACCGGACGATAGCCACGACCATTAGCTACCATAATTTCCATTTCCAAAGTCTTGTTACTAGTTAAGTTGGCAATCACCAAATCTTTGTTCGCGATTTCTACGCGCGCATCTTTGGCAATGTCAGCAGCAGTAACTGGACCTGGACCTTTTTTGGACAATGTTAACAACACTGGCTCTTCAGAAAATACCTTAACCGCCAATTGCTTCAAACTCAAGATTATCTCCACAACATCTTCTTGCACACCTTCAACGGTGCTGAATTCATGTTGCGCCCCTTTGACCTTAAAAGATTCCACTGCCCCTCCTGGGAGAGAAGATAAAAGCACCCGACGCAAAGCGTTGCCTAAAGTAGTGCCATAGCCATGATAACATGGTGTAACTACTAAGGATCCAGTCATTGGATTGGTGCCCGGCTGGAATTCTATTTTGGAAGGTAATAAGAAATTCTCCATAAAATAGAATTAATAATTAACGAGAATAAAACTCAATGATCATCTTCGCTGAGAATGGTGTACTCTCAACTGAAGGTGTGTTTAAAATCTTAGCGCTAGCGGTTTTGGCTTCAAGCCCTAACCAAATTGGCGCTTCAACTTTACTCAAAATTTCGCTGATATTCTCAAACGACTTCTTTTTCATGGCCTTTGGTGATAAGGCGATAACCTCACCAACGCGGACGCGATAAGAAGGAATATCAACTTTTTTACCGTTTACAGTGATATGACCATGGTTAGTCAACTGACGTGCAAGTGCACGTGATTTGGCTAAGCCCATGCGGTATACCACATTATCTAAACGGGATTCTAAATATTGTAAAAGGAATTTACCGGTATCACCAGTCTTACCAGAAGCTTCAACAACATAGTTAGCAAACTGACGTTCGCGTAAACCATAGCTGCGTTTTGCTTCTTGTTTCTCTTTCAACTGTTTTCCGTAATCAGAAAGCTTACGAGCACCTTTTTTGTTTGGTCCATGTTGACCAGGAGCATAAGGACGTTTTAGCATTGGACATTTTGGTCCAGCACACTTGTCCCCTTTTAAGAAAAGCTTTTCTTTGGCACGACGGCATTGAGAACATTGTCGATCTAAATTAGGCATATTTCAAGAATTAATTACTTGTTAAACGCGACGGCGTTTAGGAGGACGGCAACCATTATGTGGGATCGGAGTAACATCGTTAATTGATACCACATTAAAGCCGTTGGTGTGTAAAGCGCGAATCGCACCTTCACGACCACCGCCAATACCTTTAACAAAAGCACTCACTTCTTTGATGCCGTAATCGATAATCTTCTCAGCCAAATCTTTGGCAACCAAGGAAGCGGCATAAGGAGTAGCTTTCTTTGGACCTTTAAAACCTACTTTACCAGAAGATGACCAACCTAAAACGTTGCCGTTTAAATCAGTCATGGTAATGATAGTATTGTTGTAAGTAGCTTGGATATAAGCATTAGCACGTGGCACTTGACGAGCAACGGTCTTCTTCTTTTTTGCCTTTGCTACCTTTTTTCCTTTCTCCCCTTCGGCCTTAGCTGGTTCAGCAGCAGCCACGACGGGAGAATTTTTTACTTCTTCAGTCATAATATTAGTAAAAATTAGGTCTTAGAAACCGGTTTCTTTCCGGAAACAGCGGTCTTTCTGGTGTTGCCACGCACAGTACGAGAGTTCGTCTTGGTGCGTTGACCACGAACCGGTAAGTGACGCATATGGCGAATGCCGCGATAACACTTGATATCTTTCAAGCGTTTAATGTTGGACATGATTTCGCGACGTAAGTCACCTTCGGTTTTATGACCTTTTTCTACGATTGCTCGTAGTTTGTCTTGTTCGGCCTCAGTAAGATCCTTTGTTCTTTTCTCTGGATCTACACCAGCTTGAGCTAAAACACTTTTAGCTAAAGTAGGACCTATGCCAAAAATATAGCGTAGGGAAATGCCGATTTTTTTCTCGTTAGGAATGTTTGTACTAGCGATACGCATAAATGTATGTAAAATTAACCCTGACGTTGTTTATGTTTAGGATTGGAACAAATAACGAATATCCGACCTTTGCGACGAACGGTTTTGCACTTCATGCAAATTTTCTTTACGGACGCTTGCACTTTCATAGTAGATTACTTAAATACTAAAGTGTATATTAATTAAATAGCTTAATAAATTGTGTATAATGCAAAAACACCAACCACTGCCGCGATATCCGCGTCCGACTCTTTTCGTCTGATCGAAATCAGATTACTGAGCCAAACTACACCGCACTGGTTGATTAGTTTGTTGAATTTTAATTTGTCCTTAGAATCGAAACGTGATTCTCCCCTTGGTTAAATCGTATGGGGTCATTTCCATTTTGACCGTGTCTCCTAGGCTCAAACGGATTTTGTTCATCCGCATTTTACCAGAGAGATGAGCAATGATAGTCTGGCCGCTTTCCAATTTTACTCGGAAAGTACCAGCCGGCAAAAGCTCTTCAATTACACCCTTGATTTCGATTGTATCTTGTTTTCCAACCATGTAAAAAATTACATTCAATATTTTAATATAAAACCCTTTTTTTGTCAATAGTTAGGCAAAATTCGACTATTTTTGCCGTTTTTTGGCTTAAATATGCATAAATTTAGTATTTTTCTAATTAACCCACAGTTCTTGACTAAACACTTTTTTTAATGTTTAATAGTTTTATCCTTCAACTTTTGAAAGGGCATCATAATGCCTTGCAACAATCCGGACTGTTCGGAAACGGCTCCGTGCGCGGACTGCTGGGAAGAGATCCTCGAACGTGCGGCCAAAGCCAAAGACGTCTCGACCCCGCCGTCTGTGCGACATCTTCGTGGCACCGAAGGCAGTCGCGGCGTTCTTCGCACCTGGGCTGGCGCACACCATCGCGTACGCACCGAGTCCGACGGCGAGCCGATCGAGCGCAACGACTGAAGAGGCCCGTGCCCCCCCGCCCAGGATCGTTCGATCCAGAGCGCAGTGGGACAAAGGATACATATCCGACCGCCCTACTGTTTTATCTCTAAATATTTGGAGACAAAGCAGGAGGTTTTATGCGGTCGGATTTTTGTTTTCCAAAACTTCTGCCTTGTACACCCAATATTTGTAAATTAAAAAGTTCCAACTGATGGCCAAAAGGATATTCGCTAGTCTAACTACCAAATACCAAAGATCACGTGTTTTGCCAAACAAACTTACTTCTATAGAAAAAGAAACTACACTTGTGAACAACCACATCCAAAAAACAGCGAAAACATAATTCCAAAGCATCAAAACTAAAAATTTAACTAACTGCTTAGTTGTTTGACCGTTAGATTTAAATGACCAATACTTATTTAAAAAGAAAACATAATTAATTGTAATAATCTGATCCACTGCTACTGCCACAATCGGATTAAAATTAAAAACTTCTTTCAAAATAATCAACGAAGCAAAATCTAAAACAAAAGCAGAGCTTCCAACAATAGAATATTGTAGAAACTTCTTTTTCCAAAGATAACAAATAAATCTTTTTACCATTTTATTCTAAAATTGCTTTAATACGACGCACACCCGATGAAACCGCTTCTTCTTTAATAATCTTGAAAGTTCCTAATACACCAGTGTGTTCTACGTGTGGACCACCGCACACTTCCTTACTAAACGTAAGTGAATTCTCATGTGCTGCCGGTGGAGTTAAAGGATCACCGACTGAATACACCTTAACTTTGGCGCCATAGCGATCAACAAACAAACCGGTGGCATTGCGCTTCTCCGCGTCCTCCAAACTCATTTCCTCAAAAGTCACTTCGTAATTATGTTGAATAGCATAATTTACCAAATCTTCTACCTGCTTTTTCTGTTCATCAGTCATTTTTTCGGGATGCGAAAAATCAAAACGTAACCGTTCAGCTGTGATGTTGCTCCCTTTTTGACCAATATGATTTCCTAGCACTGTACGCAATGCCGCTTGCAATAAATGTGTTGCTGTATGATATTTTGTGGACATCTCAGAAGTATCAGCCAAACCACCCTTAAATTTCTGTTCAGCACCCGCACGCGACAAACTTTGGTGCGCTTTAAATGCTTCTTCAAATTCTGCCACATTAACTTTTAAATTGTTTTCTAAAGCAAGTTCTTGTGTCATCTCCAAAGGAAAACCATAGGTATCAAAAAGCTTGAAAGCTTGCTTACCAGAAATTTCTTCCATCTGACGACCAGTTTTTTCAAAAGCAATTCTAAAACCATTAATCAATTTTTCAAATTCTTTCAAACCCTGCTCAATAGTATTTCTAAACTTACTTTCTTCTTTAGCAATTTCCGTTAAAACGAATTCTTTGTTACGTGCTACTTCTGGATAAACTTCTGTAAATATTTTAATTACCTCACCAGCAATTTGAGAACAAAAATTTTCAGTAATACCAAGACTACGCCCATGACGTACTGCCCGACGAATCATACGGCGAACAATATATCCCTGATCAACATTACTTGGAGCAATACTATGGTCATCCCCCGTAATCATTGTAGCCGTACGAATATGGTCAGCAATAATACGCATGGACTTGGTTACCGCTACACTTTCAATATATTCATGCCCCGAAATATCTTGAATTTTTTGAATTAACGGCCAAAAAGTGTCAATTTGAAAAACATCAGCAAAACCATTCAACGTCATTAATGTACGCTCTAAACCCATACCAGTGTCAACGTTCTTTTGTTTAAGTTGAACAAATGTGCCTTCTTTTGTTTTCTCATATTCCATAAACACATCATTCCAGATCTCCAACCAGTTATCTTCATCTGTGCCAGGATTACTACCAGCCGGTGGATATTCACCTTCACCTTTCCAAAAAAACATTTCTGTATCTGGTCCACAAGGACCAGTCTGACCAGCTGGTCCCCACCAGTTATTACTTTTAGGTAAATAGGCGATACGTTCCTCTGGCATACCCAGTGATTTCCAAATACCCGCTGATTCTTCATCACGTGGAGCATTATCATCCCCAGCAAACACTGAAACCGCCAACTTATTAATATCTAGCCCCAAACCAGTTTCTTTATTAGTTAAAAATTCAAAACTCCACTCAATTGCTTCTTTTTTAAAATAATCACCCAAAGACCAATTTCCCATCATTTCAAAGAAAGTATCATGACGATTGTCTCCTACTTCATCAATATCTTGAGTACGAATACATTTTTGTACATTAACCAACCGTGTACCAGAAGGATGCTTTTCTCCAAGTAAATACGGCACCAATGGATGCATACCTGCAGTAGTAAACAATACTGTTGGATCATTTTCTGGAATCAAAGAAGCCGAGGGGATCACTCCATGCCCTTTGCTTTTAAAAAACTCTAAATATTTTTCACGAAGTTGTACTGAGGTAATCATATTATTTATTCAAAATATCTGTAACGTACGCAAACTCCTTTTTAACATCATCCATGGTCTCCTGCAGACTTTCAATAATAATCGGAATCTCTTTATTTGGAATAGCTTTGATTATTTCTATTTGTTTCGTCTTGTATAACGGATCGTGCAATGTGCTGTGGCCACTTAAGTGGATTTCTTTAATCCTGTCTTTAAAATTTAAATAAAATTCATTGGCCAAATTCATCGAATTATCATTAACATAGCAATGACTCAAATCTAACACCATCGCTGCATCAATTAAAGAAAAAATTCCTTTGAAACTTTCCACGTCTCTTGCTGTCTTTTTCCTATTATCCATATTTTCAAAAGCAACCGGGAGGTTGTACCTTTTAAAAATTGAAAAATCTTCTACAACATCCGGATGAAAAACCATTAAATCAAAACCATATTTCTCCTGTAATTTTTCTAGTCTGCCCAATAAATCATGAGTACCTTGATCATCTTTATAAGCAGTATCTCGAACTGGCGCGTGCAATGACTTATAAACAAATTTATCCCAAGGTACTTTGTCCCAGTTTTCCGCCAATTGCTTTTCTCTCTCGAGATAGGCCATACTAAATTCTATAGCATTGCATCCTAACTCTAAAAATAATTTAATTTTTTGATCAAGAGAGACAACATCTATCTGGCTTGTATTAAAACCAATCTTCATAATCTACTTAACAGCTCCCCCACCCAAACATTCACCATTCTTGTAAAATACTGCAAACTGACCGGGGGTGACTGCTCGTTCTGGTTTATTAAAATTAATTAAAATATCACGTCCCTTGTTGTTCAAAATACAATTAACTAGCGACTGACGATGTCGCATCCTTATCTGGCATTTTAACGGAAATTTAGGTGTTTGTCCACTAACCCAATTCAATGTTTTAATTAGTACCTCTTTTTTAAACAAAGCCGGATCATCTTCAAATCCAACAACCAACTGATTCTTTTTTACATTCTTTTCCACTACAAAATATGGCTGGCCACCACTTTTATCTAAATTTAAACCCCGTTCACCAATAGTATAGAACGGCAAACCAGTATGTTCGCCAATAATCTCACCGCTGGTATTAACAATCTTCCCTGGCTTAGCTTTTACCTTGCCTTTTAGAAAATCCCGCATTGAAACTTCACCAATAAAACAAATTCCCATACTCTCTTCCTTTTCGGCTGTCGGCAAATTAAATTTCCTCGCCAGCTTTCTCACCTCATCTTTAGTGTACCCACCAATTGGAAATAAAACCTTGCTTAATTGTTTTTGGTTTAATTGATGAAGAAAATATGTTTGATCCTTATTCTTATCTTTTGCTTCTAACAATTTAAACCCGCCACCACGCTTAACCAAATTTGCATAATGTCCAGTCGCTAATTTATCAAACCCCAACTTTTCCATCGCCTTTAACCAAAAACCAAACTTAACAAACTTGTTACACATCACATCTGGATTAGGTGTACGTCCGGCAGAATACTCTTTAAAAAGATAATCCAAAACAGACTTTTTGTACTCTGGTACAAAATCTAAACGAATTAAAGAAATACCAAGATGAGCTGCCACTCGCAAAGCATCCTGATAATCACCATGCCAACAAGATTCACCGCCTGGTAATTGACCGTCGTAATTAACCATGTATGCGCCGGTGACATCATATCCCACCTTAACTAACAGCGCAGCAACAACCGATGAATCAACTCCGCCACTCATGGCAACTAAAATTTTCTCTTTTTTCTTTAAAACCATATCACTTACAATTCCACTGGTTTAACCATCTTACGCAAAAAATTGAGATAAAAACGATTAGTTTCTTTCTCTAAACCTCTTTTCTTAACAATATCTCTAGCAGCTTTGGTTTTTAACCAATAAAAGTTATCGTAAAAAAGTCGAAGACCAAAATCGACTTTCTTCATGTCGCCATCACAAAATTTTTGCAAACGCTTAATACCAACTAACCCCAGAGCGTCTATCTTATCCGCATCTCGTAAAACCCAAGCCTCTGGATATTTTTCTGCCGCGTTGTTCCAATGATAACGAACCGAATAAAGAATAACTAACTTCTGTTGTTTGGTTAAACCACCACGTAACACTTCATCCTCTTTAAACCATTTCTGACACATTTCATATGACAATTCATGATGCTCACTCATCAAATTAGCACCTGTTTCTAAAGTACGACCCACATCATGCAACCAACCGCTCATTTCCGATAAAAAAGGATTTGCCTTTTCTTTAGTGGCAATTAACTTGGCCCAATTTGTAACTCTAACAACATGGTCAAAACCATGTGCTGGAGCTGGATAGTTAGCAAAAAGTTCACGCACTTTATTGCGTGTATAGGAAACAAGCTCTTTTTCTTTTTTAGTATACATATTGAAGTATTATACCAGCTTTAATGTTTTTTTCAAGATTAAAAAAATCCTCCCGATATTACTCGAGAGGATTTGATTTCCATTTTAACCATTACGACGAGCCTGCATACAGTCCCGGCAGTAAACTGGCTTATCACCAGTTGGCTGGAACGGTAGTTGGGTAATCGCAGTTCCGCAGGAAGCGCAGCTTAGGTTAACGCTGTACATCTGGCGAGGGCCATCTGAGCGTCCACCAAAACTACCACCACGGCTACCACGATCATCAGGACGACTCTGGCGGAAAGCACGGTTGCAGTCAGAACAGTAAACCGGTCGATCACCAGATGGTTGAAAAGGCAACTGAGCGATGTGAGACCCGCACTTAGCACAGGTCAAGTCAACATCAAACATTTGTCTGTCAGTACCAAAAGCCATATATTTTGATTGTTTTGTTCCCAAAATGTTGTTTGAGATAGATAAATTCGACCTCCGACTGGTTTAATCCAGCCTGGAAATACTGGGAACGTCCTGTTGGCTTTTAGGCCCTTACTACATTGCCCAAGTTAATTGTTGACATTATAGCACAAAAACGTGTTTCTGTCAATGCGTTCTAAAGACCTTTAAAAGATGGCAAACCATTGCTTGGATTAGTTGGGATATATATCGTGCCCTGACGGTCTTTCAAGCTAGTAATATACAGATACTGCAAGTATGCCGGAGTTAAACCTTCGCTAATAATCTTCTGTGAATCTCGCTGGCCAGCAGCTTCGATCCTTTTCCTCTCCGCTTCTTTTGTTTCTTGCTCAAGCAAGAAATCATAACGCTGAGCTTCTTGTTCGGACTGTAATTTTAACTCAATACTGTCCGCTAAATTTTTTGGCAACTGAACATTACGTAACAACACTTCCTCAATAATTATCCCGCGTGGCTCAACTTTACTCTTTAGTAAATCAACAAGTTTTTGATTAGCTTCCGCTCGTTTTTCTGAATAAATATCTTTTACATCATAAGTGGCCACTATCTCACGAATCGCACTACGAATTTCTGGACGAACAACAATTTCACTATAGTTCTGTCCAATCTCTTTAAACAATACTGGTGCTTTTTCTTGAGACAAACGATAAAGAACGGTAATGTCCAACGAAACACTTAAACCTTCTTTACTGAGGGCATAAATCGAATCGTCCCCTGTTTTTGCTCCTTCGTTAGGAGCGATACTCATGGTGTAATCCTGGATTCTGACATCCATCTTTTCTACCGAACCAAGTGGGTTAACAAAATTCAAACCTGAATACAACGGTCGATCACTTACTTTACCAAACAGGTTGTAAACACCAACATATCCAGCAGGGATAACAATAACAAACTTAGCAACTAAAATTACTAAGATAATAACACCAAAAATTATCCCCAAAACTTTTTTGGCACTACCGGCATTATTCAAAGGCATACGATTAAAATTAACATTTTGATTATCATCGACTTTGTTGACTTTTATATTATGTAAAAACTTATCCAAATTAAATTGTGGATATTTCTTTTTTAATTCATCCAATAGGTCAGAAAATATGACCACCAGGAAATTCGTTCCTGTTGGATAACTGGCCTGATTCTTTTTGTAAGTAATATACAAACCAATAATACCAAAGATAATTAAGTAAGCACTACGACTTAAAACACCAAGCACTAATAACGCTAAACTAATTATCACTAACCTGCTATTTCCTTTCATAGTTCAATAAGTTAAATACCCATAACTACTTTTTCTTCTTTAAAGTAGTAATCGGACGACTTTGGGTAATATATATTTTTTTCTTTTCCATAGCCCATTCGATATCACACGGAAACTTGTAATGGTCCTCAATCCGTTTAAATACTTTGGCCAGGGCCAAGACCGTTTTGTTGTCGACCTTTTGTTTTTCACCTTTTTTACCTAAATTTACCCACTCATTTGAAGTGTTTTCTTCATCCCCTTTGCTCTTAGCAGATTTCTTACGAATTAACTGACGAGCTTGTGAACTAACATAAGTATCCATAATCTCCATACTACCCTTGCTAATCACATAGCTATCAGGTGTAATTTGTCCAGAGACAATCGCTTCACCCAAACCATACCCCGCTTCAATAATCATCTGGTCATAATCTTCCGTTACTGGATGAACAGTAAAAGCAATGCCAGAAATTTCTGACTGCACCATTTTTTGTACTACTACCGCTACTGAGACATAATGGTCAATTAACCCTTTTTCATGACGATAAAAAATAGCACGCGGAGTAAACAACGACGACCAACAACGACGCACCCGTTCAATCAAATCTTTTTTACTCGTATTTAAATAACTCTCCAGCTCCCCTGCCCAGCTAGCAACAGATGAGTCCTCTGCTGTAGCCGATGAACGTACAGCCACAAATTTAGCATCTAACTTAGTAAATGCTCCTAAAATTTCTTTCTGCAAATCTTTAGGCATTGACCGATCATGAATCGCATCACGAATAACCGCACTAATACGATCAACCGAATTAGTATCTTCTGGGTTAACTTCCTTTAGCCGTGCCACAATTTCCTCTTTTAATTGTGTCTCTTCTAAAAAACGATCAAAGGCTGCGGCTAAAACCACAAAACCATTTGGTACTGGAATCTTGGCTTGTGTCATCTCACCTAAAGACGCACCCTTACCACCAGCAATATCAACATCACTTTTAGAGATATTCTTAAAAAACTTAATATGAGAAACTTTTGGCATATTATTTCTTTAAACTTTTATTAATAATCTTAATTATACCATGATTAGCATCTACTTCAACCTCTACCCCTGTTTTTAAAATGGTTGTAATACCTTTAACACCAATAATACACGGCTTACGCAATTCACGCGAAACTACAGCAGCATGTGAGGTTATACCACCTTGTTCAGTAATGATCGCTGCGGCCTTTTTCATGATTGGAACAAACTCTGGTGTAGTATTGTTGGTAACTAAAATTTCACCTTTTTTAAAGTCTTTCATCTCTTCTGTTTTCCTTATCATCCGCACCACCCCGCGCGCGATTCCTTTGGAGGCCACTGCTCCTTTGAATTCTTTCATCTCAGCATTGAGTCCTTCGGACAAACAAGCAAAATATTTATCCGCCTTTTGACCGCTAACCAAAAGATAGTCGTGCGGACGCACCACAAAAAATATTTGCTTTTGACGATCTTTTATAACCAACCGAAAATCTTTTCTATTTAACAATAAATCCTTGAACTCCGGAAAAACTAAAAAAGTAATTTCCTTTTTTGTATAACCAGTACGCATTGCTATCTCGCCCAAAAATTTATCAAAAATTGCCATGCCACGATACACACCACTTTTCCGAACGTCTTTCCACTTGCTAAACAAATTAGCTACCCGAATTAAGCTCTTAATCTTTTTTGGTAGCTTAATATCACTAATCAACCCCTCACGCCTCGTTTTATTTTCCTTTAATTCGCGCTGTCTCTCCGCCAAAAAATCACTAAGGCTACGTTTTTCTTGTTGCAAACCATCTAAAAGATTGACCAGATGTGTATATACTGAAAATGCATCGTAAAATTCTACGTTATAGTAGTTATTATTCATCCAATAATATTTGTCAGCATGACGTTCCAGCTGCGCTAGTTGTTTAGCGGACAACTTATTAAAACCCACCAATTTACCAGTAAGATTAATAAACGCCGGAGCTAGTTTTAATAATTCAAGTTCTTCTTCCAAAACAAAAGAAAGATGAACTGGCGAAATCAAATCCGCCGCCACCCTTTTTACTTTTTCAATATCTTTATAAATGCGTTTTAATTCTTGGTTTATAACCTCTTGCAGCCAATCTTTTTCCCCAGAGGACATAAAGGCATCACTAATATATGCCACACCACCTACTTTTAAATATAGATCATAAAACTCATCAAAAACTTTATACAACCGCTTGTCAGTCAAAGAACTAAAATCTGAACTAATTAATTTTCTGTTTAATATTAAAAACTTACCCCAGTCTTTCTGCCAACGTAAATAATATTTATTTATCTGAGAAAAATCCTCATCAGCTTTTTTTATGATATACCGCCTAACTCTTTCGATGCTATCTGCGCCCAAAAACCACTGGCCTAAATCATCTTTAATAAAACACAAACAATGTTTATAATGCACAGGAAAATCCTTAGCCAACTGCATTAGTTCACTCATCGAAGAAGCAAACAAAGTAAATAACTTGGCATGAAACGCCTTATTAAACTGACTAGCAGTTTTTTTGGTCAAAGCCAAAGGAAAAGTTTTTAGCACCTTCATAAAATCATTATCTTTTAATCACATTAACTATCCCTTTGTTGGCATCCACTTCCACCTCATCTCCATTTTTTAACAAACGCGTAGCCACTTGGGTACCTACCACGCACGGCTTCTTTAACTCGCGCGCTGTAATAGCGGCGTGAGAAAGCATACCGCCAGCATCAGTAATAAAACCAGCGGATTTTTTAACTAGAGAAAGATACTCCGGTCGCGTCATCGGTGTTACCAAGATATCCCCATCTTTAAAATCTTTTATCTTTTTAGGATCAAAAACAATTCTAACCCGCCCCGTTACTTTCCCCGGATAGGCACAGGTGCCTTTAATGGTTTTACTGTCGCCAAATGAACTAATAATCTTTTTCTCAACAGCCTTAGCCTCTGAGCCAGTCAATAAAAAACTCTGACCATTCTGTGAAAGTATCACATTAAACGAATACCGTCGCTTTAACTCGCTAACACTTGGTAATCTACCCGATCGATAATAAGTTTCAATTTCATTTAACGAACAACAAAGAAAGAGATCCTTTGGTATCTTAACTTTTTTCGCCATTTGTTTACCCCAATTGTGAACAAACTCTATACACGCCGTATAAACCGATTCTGAGTATACACGTGCCGATTCCATCACATTCCATTTTTTCTTTAATATATCTGCTGACAAATAATCAAATGCTAATTTATTAGAAATATACGCAGCAAAACAATTGCTAACCAACTGCAAAAACTTCTTCAATGTCTCTTCCGCAACCAAATCGTTTTTATGCTCAGCAAAATATTTTAGGAAAATTTGTGTATTCTTTTTAAGATCTTTACAATTCCTATCAATCCACAAAACATCCTCTTTAACCCTCGCGTTAATCTCTCTACCCAAAATATCTAAACATCTTTTATTTAAATAACACTCCACAAACCCATCGTGATAAATAAAAAGACATTTATCAAAATTAATACCCAACCACTTTTTAAGTAAGGTGGTATAATCTTCTCCTGAATAAAAACAAATAAAAAGATCCCACTGACCCGCCCAATCTTTCAGCCAACACTCTCCTTTTAAAAATTTATCAGGAACGATAGACATAACAACAATATTACTCCACACTACTCTTACATTGTTCATCCAGCACATCTCTATCACTAACCATACCCATTAAAATCTCTGGGGTTAATTCTAAATTAATCTTTCTTCCTTCAACTTCGGCATCTAAAACAATCACCTGTTCTCCTTTGCCATTGTTCTCAATGCCAATCCTTACACCTTGTAACTCTTTAAAACCTGCTGGCATCAAAGCCAAAATCTCATCACGCTCTTTTACACCTTTTATTTTCTCGATTGCTTTCAACAAAAAACATTCTACAACACCTTGGTGTGAACCAAAATATCTTTCTAATTGATTACCGAATTTTTTATATTTCTCTGGATCAACACTTACTCTTTTGTTAAAATTTTTACCCACCTGAATATATTTAGAAACAATCTCCGCGATCTTACCAGCCGAACGAGTATAGGTAGATAATTTAGTATCATGCTTTGCAATTGCCAACTGATCACTATCCTTTACAGCATGATCTAAATAACGACCAGCCATAAAAGCTTTTAGACCCTCCTCTGTTTCATCAGTAAAATCCAAACGTTCATCAACCATGATTTTTTTACCTTTACTCGACAAAAGTTTTAGCTCCTTCTTTTCTTCAGCATTTAATTCTTCCATTGGATGAGACAACAGCTCGCGCAAACGTTCTAACTGATCAGGCATTAAAATAGCATTATGCTCCATTGTTTTAACCATAATATCCTCTAAGCTCATATCCGCAGTAATTTCTGATTGATTACCCAAAGCAACTCGGCCAGCAGATTCCTGAGTACGGTTACGCGGACTAGCATAAACAACCGACACCTCAGCTTGCGCTCCTAATTTTTTACCTTTTTCCGTTGCTGCCACACGCGCTTCCGGAACAATGCGTATATCACGATCATCTTTGCCTGGCGCTTTTTCTTTTTTACCATGACGCATAAACTCCAAAACAACACGCGAAGATGATAAGCCTTCCCCACGCTCAATATTATGAGCTACGGCGCTATCACGTGATTCAATTACACCTCGCGCTTTCTGATCCACCCCATCATTGCCAACTAGCATATCCTCTGGCCTTAAACTTGGTCCTCTTTCCATATTTTTATAAGTTAAAAATATATAAACAAATTATTTAATAATTTTCACTACACCAGTATTCGCATCCACTTCTACTTCATCGCCATCTTTAAAAACCTTAGTAGCAATTTTGGTCCCTGTTACACACGGTCTCTTCATCTCCCGTGCTACAATCGCCGCATGGCATGTAATACCACCCTCATCAGTAACAAACGCTATTGCTTTCTGCATAACCGATACCATATCTGGCGTAGTCATAAAAGTGATTAAAACATCCCCCGACTTAACCTTTACCATATCAGCCTTTTTCAATACCAACACAGCCTTACCACGAACAATACCTTTGTATGCAGACATACCCTTAACTTCCGTAACATTGCCACCTAATACCTCAGTATGTTTCTTTTTCCATTCCAATATTTTCTTAGGATCAGAGGAGAATAATACCTCATAAGGTTTAGCTAACAATATCGCGTAACCTTCCTTGCGACGAACAACCTCTTTTTCAGACACTTTTTTCTTAGTCATGATTTCTTTTGGTAGATAATATATAATATCCTCAAAACTAATACCCATCTTACCTGCCAACGCATTTAATAAAGGACGAATATTAAAAAACATCCAATTAAGATAATCTGTACGGTAGGTGCGAAAATATACCAGCTCTTTGGCGATTTTTATTAAATCCCTAATTTCCGCATTAGGTTTTTTTGTTTTAAATATATCTCGAACTTGTTTTTGATGCTCTTTTTGATTCTTAACTATCTCAACCAAACGTTTAGCACAATTCTTTTCTGCCATCGCCCGATCAAAAACCTCTTTTACCGTCCATCCTTCATTAATGGCACCACGAGCATTGATCCAACCGTACTTATCAACATGCTTCTTTAGTAAGCCAAGCTCCTTGGTCTTACATTTTTCCAAATTCTTAACACCAACTTTTTCTAATTTAATTCGTAAACGCAATAAGTCCATTAGTTCTTGAACAAGAACATTTTGTTTATCAGGAAAAGTCAAAATCGCAAGCTCCTCTTCTGCGTTTTTATCACTTCGTAGAAACTCACGCAAACCATCTTCGACAACATACTGCATATTCATACCCAATAAAGCAGTACAAAAAACAACATAATCTTTCGAAAATTTTCCAAACACCTCTAATAATTGCTTCTTTGAATATTCAGAAAAATCTGTTTTCTTAACTTGCAAAGTAAATTCCAATAACGAATCACCAAATTTATAGGTCCGATCAAAAATGTGCAAAATACCCTTAAGATTTTTCTTTTTAATTTTACTATGACTACCATACTTTGCCGCTTGTCCAAAAAGAACATAGCCAAAATCTTTTGCTTCTAGGCCATAATAAAAATCCGCATTAATTGCTAATAAACGAGTAAAAAAGTTAATTTTATAAAACTTCTTAAAATATTCTGGATTACTGTAGCTTTGGAAAAAATAGTTAGCACACAAAGGAACATACGGACGACTAACCGTAAGTTCTAGTTTATTTGATTTAAATTGAGGTGATTTGTACATAATATTGACAAAACAGCGAAAATATACTATACTGAAACGTTTGGTACCATGATTTTGCCTGGATTTAACCAAATCCGAGCACTATCTGAAACAAACTGCACGTTTATTTGGGACCAAGCGACAGCGTGTCGCACAACCATAGGAGAACGAGAGATGGCGCGAGTCCTATTGATCACCCACGGTTCGAAGGGTCCCGGTGCGGACCCCGGTCTCACGAGCAAAGGAAGAAGCGAGATCGAACGGCTCGTACCGCACCTGCCCCTCCCCGACAAGCGTCGAGTCTTCTGCGGGACCGCCCGGCGTCACATCGACACGGCCGAGGCGCTGGACATCTTCCAGGAGATCGAGTGGTACGATCCCATGCTGGGTGACCCCAGCTCGGGCGTCCCCAACGGCAACGGAGGGTGGAACATCGCGCTCGCCTGCAACGCGCAGACGACGTTGGACCGGTTCCGAATGCCGTCCCGCGAAGCCACGCTCATGCACCTGCGGGAAACGTACGGCATGCTGATCCTCGCCGAGGGCAGCCCGGACGTCGTCCTCGTGGCCGGACGTCCGGTGCTCGAGAGCCTCAAGCTCGAGGCTGCGAGCAGCGCCGTGTACGAGCTCCACCTCGGCGACGGTACCGCGACGCGACTGGCCTAGCTCATTGGAGCAGGCCCCAACAACGTGCACAACGCACTCGACTTCGGTCGGGTGCTTGTGTTTTAAAGAACTATTTTATTCTCCTAATTATACCATTATCCGCATCAACTTCTACCATATCACCATCTTTTAAAACTTTAGTAGCTACTTTTGTTCCAATCACACAAGGAATTCCTAACTCCCTTGCCACTATCGCAGCATGACAAGTCAAACCACCCTCATCAGTAATGACGGCCTTAGCTTTTCTCAAAGCCGGTAAAAATTCAGGCTGTGTCATACACGCCACGAGAATATCTCCTTCTTTCATTTTACCTAATTCTTTTTCACCGCGGCACACCTTAACTACGCCTCTTACTTTTCCTGGCGACGCACCATTCCCTTTAATCTCCGAAATCTTATCTAATTTTTTATTCTTTTCAATTTTTTCAAAATATTTTTTTGCTTTTAAACCAGTTAATACTGGCATCTCTCCTTCTGGATATAAAATGTATATGCTATGTTCTTTCCTCTTTTTTAACTCCGACCAAATCTTAGGTAACTTTTCTAACTCTGACGGACGAATATAGTGCAAATCAGATAAAGGTATTTTAAATCGCTTAGCAATCTCACTTAAAATTAATTCCAAATAAGTAATTGATTGCGTCATATGCTCTTTACGACGATCGTGGATCACAAACAACGCATCAGAAATTTTTAATAAATCAAGTAATTCTTGATTTTTCACTTTTTTAAGAAGTTTCTTTTTTCCATCTAATCTTTTGGACAAATTTTCAAAATCATGAATAAATTTTTCAAAATTAACTTTCTTGTTTAACAAACCACATATTTCTTTGGCAAAATACTTGTCGTCTAGAAACTTAGCCGACGTATAACCATTTAATTTCCAATAATATTTCTCCTGATGAAGACATATTTTTTTATTTATCACCTTATTAACCAAAATATTTTCAACAGTACACTTACCCAATTTAATACGTTTAACACCATGAGCTATTAAACATAACTCATAGTGCTCAATAGACATAAAAGAATGCGTCTTGGGAGTAGTGAGCAACGACAAAGCTCCGGAATCATTAGGAAAAACTTCATTAATCAAAGCTCTAATTCGATCTTCTGTGGTTAAACTAAACCCTTCTACAATATGCGAAACCCCTAAAAGATGCGCATATAAATCATTGGCTTTACGCCAACCCGAAAATAATTCTTTTATGGAAGCACTGCACCAATCTTTCCCACCTAAAATTTTATATTCTTTAATCACTTCTTTACATAAACATTCATCTGATTTTGATAAATAACGCAAATAATTTTTGTCGCGTTTAACACGTTTTAATAATTCATCATGAATTTTATATAAATCATCCCAAGAATATAGATAATAACAAACATCCTTAGTGAAATATTCAACACAAACAGAATAGCCAAAACCTAAAAATTTTGGCATATCACGCGCCATAGACCAAGCGGGACCATACAAAAGAGCTGGGACACCATTGAACCCTTGAAAATACCAATCTTTCTCAGTCAACCTATTAATATCTTGCATAAATTATTTTTTTCTAATTACACCATTATCCGCATCAACTTCTATAACATCACCGTCTTTTAAAACATCCGTAGCCACCTGTGTCCCAATTATACAAGGAATATTTAACTCACGACTAACAATTGCCGCGTGACAAGTAATCCCTCCCTCATTGGTAATTATTCCACCTGCCAATTTCATAATCGGTACATAATCTGGGCGCGTCATGTTAGCAACAATAATATCCCCTTTTTTTACTTTACTAAAATCAGCTTGTACTTCCACAATCTTCGCTTTACCAATCACAACACCCTTGTTTGCTATTAACCCTCGCAATTCACCTTTATCTAACGCCTTAACCAAATCATTAAAAATCTTTTTTGCCTCACTACCATAAACTTGTTGGCATTGTTTATTTTTACGACAATAATAGATCCAGCCCTGCCCTCGTCTTTTTAAATTATCTATTGTTTTTACAGATAATTTCCAACCACTAATTTCAAACCATATTAATAAACCAACCAACTCCTCAGAAATATTATTTCTCTTCGCCAATACTTTCAATATTTTATATAAATAATGATTTGGCAAACAAGCAGCAAATTTTTTCCTCTCATCGCGCCAATCGGTTAATTGAGTAAAAAAGTAAAAAACATTTTGTACTTTACGTGGTACTGATTTTTTCTTGATTAAAATCTTTTTCTTTTTCTTAATCTCACGTATATATTCATTAATTTCTTTCACTTGTCTTTCAACTTTCTCCAACTTTAACATTTCTTTGTTAATAACCTTTTGAAAATCTTTTTCTTTTAAATCATAAACAAACGCCCAATTATTGCGAATCCAAAAATATTTACTAACATGTTTCTTAAGCTCGCGCTCAATACTTAAACCCTGCTTTTGTTTTTTCATTAAAACCAACCGATCAACTAATTCTTTCTGCACTACAGTTAACTTTTCTGGTGATGTTAACAGATTAATATCTTCATCACTAAGATTAGGGCAATATTTTAAAGCCTCCGTCTTTACTATATTCCAGCCATTAGGGTCAGTCCATTCACACAAAACACCCTTCTTCCAATGACTTAAAGCCAAATGATCATAACGATGGAAAAAATTAACCAACTCCGCATCAGACCACGTTTCCAATGGTTTAGAAAAACTTTTATCTAAAAACTTATTTAACTTTAATATGCGTATACGCCAAACGCTTATCCATCTGTCCACCAAATATTTGTCTTCCCCGCTTGCTCGGATAAATTTAAGTGCTAACTTATCCTCTCTGTCTCGTTCAAAAAAAGCAGTATTAACAGCATCCTCTTGATACATAATACAACCATCATAACCAATGGTTTCGCGAATAGATTGAAACGGACTAAAACAATAAAACAAATTAATCGCCCCACCTTGGCGATACCAATTAGTTTCACGAATATGTTTTGAATCGCTGCTATTTAACATGCTATCTGCGAATTATCCTCACCGAATTATGATTAGCATCCACTTCCACTTCGTCACCGTCATGTAAAAACTTTGTGGCATTTTTCGTACCAACCACACACGGGATACCTAATTCACGCGACACAATCGCCGCGTGACACATCACCCCGCCCTCATCAGTAATAATTGCCCCAGCCAAACGCATCGCCGGAACATAATCTGGACTAGTCATTGGTGCAACTAAAATATCACCCAATTTCACCTTGTCTACTTCTAACGCACTATGTAAAATCTTTACCTTTCCAATACATTTTCCCGCCGAAGCAATAATACCCTCAAATTTAGCTGAAGTCGGATCTTCTTTTAATAAAAATTTAGCCAACAAACTATCCGGCTTGTCTATCACTGCTTCGATACTATTATCAAACCAACGAACATAACAATGTTTTTGTCTCGCTTCTAATATTTTCTTGCCAACCACTTTACCTTCCTTTAAGGCAGTCTTGATTTCTCCTGGCAAATAATATTGCACCAGATCTCTTTTTACACCCAAACGTTTACCTGTCTCCGCCAATACCTTCTCTGCATAAAAATGTATCTGGGTAAAAATTTCCTTTTTGTAATCTAACAAATACCCCGTCTGGCGCATCGCCATAAAATATTTTTTGTATTGCTTGTCAATCTTTAATTCCTTTTCTAAACGCAACTGTTCCAAAGACAAATACTTCAAATATTTCTTACTAGCCACAATCCGATTCTCTAAATCTGCATTTTTTAACATCCCTTGCAAAATCTTTTTAAAATATTTTTTATCCCAAATATACATACCATAATCAAACGGCACCCATTGATACTTCTCCACGTGTTTTTCTAACGCCAATTCTACATCCTTCACCTTGCCGTTTTTAATCTTTAACGCCAAATTCAACAAATCATCTTCTTCTCTTTTCACAAATGATTTTTCCAAAGGCGAAGCAAGAACATTTTGAACCCGAGATGCTTCAGTATCACTTTTTACTAATTTCTTTAAATACGAAGACAAAAGACCAGAAAGGTATTCTTCAAAACAAATTACCAATGCTTCACTATAGATATAGCTAGACTCATAGAGCTCTAAATACTTATCCCAAAAAACATCCAGCTCCTTGTTGGTCATTTTTGATAAATCCCTCTTACTAACTTTTTTTACCCAAGACAGAAAAAAATTACTACGTTTAGAAAAAATACGAATAGACGAAGAAACAAAATTTGAATTCTTTTTTAATTTCTTAAAAAATTCTTGCGCCGCCGCTTTTACCATACTATCCGAAGCATACCAATACATCATATCGTCCTTGTAAATACACATTGTTTCTCCAAAATTCTTACCATTCAATATTTTGTTCAAACTGCCCGTAAAAACCCGCCCAATCACAAAAACATTAGGGAAAATATACATGTTCTTTTTGCGCTGTTTGAGGATATAGTCTTGTTTCATATAGGGTATATCTTACCAAATTTTAGCCAAAAAAGTCAAAAACCCGCCCCCTAAATTGTGGGCGGGTAATTTAAATATTAATTCTCTTCTACCTTGTTAACCTGACCAGGCAAAATCGTTACTGGCTGATGGGGTGATTGAGATTTAACTCCAACCGGCGGATTCTGATGTTGCTCCTTTGGCAACAAGCCGATCGTCTCTGGTCCAAGTGGTTTTTGAACAACTGGAACTTGAGGAACCTCTCTCCTTTCTTCTTGTGCCTTTACCGGAGACTGCACGCTCTGCTGTTGCGAACGTTGCTGATCACGTTGTTGTCCTCCCCCGTTTCTTTCTTGACTTAAACTATTTAGAGAAATACCTTTTTGACTTGTATCCACCAAAGAAACCGCGGTGCCACCACCTGGACTACTATGGTGTTTCTTTTTTTTCTTTTTACCAGAAGACTGAAAATTCTGGCTACTACCCTGACCACCATTTCGATTGCCCCCTGAAATATTATTGGATGTCCGATTCACTTGAGGTGCCGAACTAGACTGTACCGGTCTAACAACTGGCTGCGGTTGCACGATTGGTTCTGAAACATTCCGCGCTGGTTCTGTCTTTGGTAAATCCTGTACAACTTCTGGCTTTACGGTATCCTCCACCACAACAGCTGGTTCAGGCTTAGACTCAGATCTCACTTCTTCTTTTGGCTTTTCCACCACTTTCTTTTCTTCTTTCTTTACCTGTTTCTCAAACATTTCCTCTTCTTCGTCTACTTCTAATTCGCTCGCTTCATCTTCTGGAATAATCACCATGCCACTCCAACGCGCGATCTTGTCTTCAATATTTTCACGTGGTACAGCATAACGTTCACGCGAAACCTTAATTACTTTTTCTTCACTATGGGTAGTCTGAGCAATCGGTGGCAAAGTCAAAGCTGAAAATGGTCGCGAAGCAATGCCGTCGATCATTAGTTTAAGGTAAATATGAAACTTTGGTAAATTAATCAAGTCTTCTTCAATAAAAGTTGGAATAAACTCCTTAGCCAAAATCTCTGCATCAGTAGAACCAACCCGAAAAGTGATAATACTCCCTACGTTACCGATAACAGCCGCCAAGACTTCCTCTTCTAGTTGCTCCATATACTGATGAGCCATGGTCAAATCCAAGCGATATTTACGTGCTTCTGACAAAATGTTGGCAAAACTCTCAGTAGCAAAGTTCTGAAACTCATCAACGTACAAAAAGAAATCCTTACGATCCTTCTCTGGAGTGTCTACGCGTTCCATGGCTGCCAACTGAATCTTGGTGATAAGCATACCACCCAAAAGACGCGAGTTATCCTCACCAATTCTTCCTTTAGACAAGTTCATGATAAAAATCTTTTTACTATCCATAATCTCACGAATGTTAATTCGTGATTTTACTTGAGCGACGATATTACGGATGACCGAAGCAGACAAAAACTGACCAATTTTGTTTTGAATTGGCGCTACCGCTTCTTGGCGATATTTATCATTGTAAGCCGCAAACTCATTTTGCCAAAAAGCTTTTACTACTGGATCTTTCAAATTATGCACGACGCGCTTACGATAGTCAGCATCGGCTAATAAACGATTAATACCAAGCAAAGTTGTACCAGGATAATCTAACAATGCCAAAAGGGTGTTGTTCAAGATATATTCCATACGTGAACTCCACACATCTGGCCAGATCTTTTTAAATACCCCCATCAAACCAGAAGCCACCAAATGTTTGTGCTCCGCCTTTACAGTTTCTAAAATATTAAAACCAATCGGGAAATCAATATCCGCGGGATTGAAATATACGACATCGTTGATACGATTAGCTGGGATATAGTCAATAATCTTTTCAGCAAAATCACCGTGCGGATCAACCAAACCAACCCCGTGTCCGGCGTAGATGTCATTTAACACCATATTCTCCAAAATCGTCGTTTTCCCCATACCGGTTTTACCGACAACATACATATGTCGACGGCGATCATCAGTCTTAATACCAAACTTACGATTTTGATTACGATAGTTAACCAACCCGAAATAGTTTATATCGGCGTCGGTTGGTATCACCGCTGGTGCGGCTTGATTTTCCAAGATATTTTCTTCCATAAAAACATTATACCATATTTTTACTATTCAATCACCTCAACTTGATATACCAACACTTCAATACCCGCTTTTTGCCAATCATCTAAAGGAAGACCGGCTTTCTCACAAAGAGAATTCAAAAACTTTTCTTTAACAGGTAACTCCTCCCAAACTTGTGGCAAATATGTCGCCCATTGGCTGCCACGTTTAATAACAACACCATCAATGCCCGGACGTAACTTTTTTAATAATTCCTCTGTGTTAGTAAAATCTACCGGTTGCGCTACTGACAAAACTGATACTTCGATCTTAACCTTTTCTAATTCCTCCTCAGACAATGGCGCAAAACGTGGATCATTAAACGCGGCTAACGCCGCATTTTCAATAACATCTAAATATAAAAATTGAGTTGCTTCCGTGCGACCAATACAACCACGCAACTCTCCTCCAATTGTCAAAGTAACGAAACAAGCTAACTTTTCTTTTAACCTACCCACCGGTACTTCCGTCTCATTAACTACCAACAATTCTTGATTTTTAAAATAAAACTCAATGGAGCGACGTGCCAAGTCTAAAATATATTTAGCCTCACTTTCATTAAACATACAGATATATAAAAGTATTTACCAACTAATGTCGCTTTGTTCTCTTCTCGTCAACCTGATAAAGTTCACCAAACGCTCTGGCCCATTCCGGGACAACACCCAAAACAATCGCATACGGAACCAAAGGATCAAATTCAAAATTTTCTAAATTTGGACTAGAAAAAAATAACAGACGCTGCCTTTCCGCAACTTCCAAATACTTCTTTAAACCTTTTAAATACTTCTTCATCTGCAAGCCCTTGGAAGTTAAAGGTTGTAAAAATTCCACAACTGATAAAACAACTAAAGAACAAAATATATATACACCCGCTAAAAACAAATAATCATTAAACAACAATATTACACCAAGCGCTCCCATTAGCGCCCCCGCACCACCATATTTAATAAAATAGTCAATTGGACGAGCATAGGCATAACCTTTCTGAACCACACTATCCCATACTTTGTAATTAATATCATTAGCTTCAGCAAAGAAATTGTATTTGAAACTCGAAAGATTAACTTGTTTTAAAGGTAAAAAAAGATGTTTCAAAAGATCACGTTCAAAAGAAATAACACCCGACTCAGGATCTTTCAAAAGAGTTAACACAAAGTCTTCGGTACCACTATTCTTAACTTTGCTAATCGAAATATATCCTTTAATTGCTAAATGGATAAGTTCAGCAGTAATATCACGGCCAGAAACTTTAAAATCAAAAATTGCCCCCGCTTCCGCTGGAGTTAATTTTTTAGGAATATCATATTCCGTAATCACTATCTCGCTCTCATCATTTTTTTTAAGATCTTCCCGTCGCATCATTTTGTAAACAATAAAAGATGTCAGCAACAACGGAATCAAGAAACTAATTACCATTGACGTATTAAACATACAAACAATCAAATAAACGGATTTATTTTATTAAAATCTGGTACCAACACACCCTGACTGCCTTCGTCCTGTGCCCAACCATTAGAAAACCCTAATTCCAACAATCGATCATAAACTAAATTAAATTCTTCACTAGTCACTGCCCGATTTAACCCAGGAAGATCTTTACCGCCATATAACGGGGTATATTGATTCATTAAGGCAATATGTATTTGTTTGTCTACCTTACTTAACTCCCCCAACACCACATAGCTGTTGTCTGTTGCCCCTGGTAGTACCAAGTGACGAACGATTAAACCACTTTTTCCAATACCATCAACTTCTTTAAATAACCCCACCTGATCATACATTTCTTTAATCGCACTGACTGTTACTTCTAAATATTTTTTTACACCTGAATATTTCCACGCCAACTCATTATCACCATATTTAAAATCTGGTAAATAGATATCAACCAACCCCTTAATTTCTTTCAAAATATTTACTGCCTCATAACCATTAGAATTCCAAACAATTGGAATTACCAAACCTTTTTCCTTCGCTAACACAATTGCCTGTTTGATTTGTCGCCACCAAATTGTCGGCGTTACCAGGTCAATATTCACTGCACCCTGATCTTGTAACTTCAGCATTATTTCAACCAATTCCCCTATCGTATAATCACAACCAAAATTTTCCTGAGAAATTTGGTGGTTTTGACAAAAAACACAATGCAAATGACACCCAGAAAAAAATATTCCACCCGCACCCTGGTTTTCATTTCCAACCAAGGGCGGCTCTTCACCAAAATGCTTACCCCACCAAGCAATCCTAACCTTGTCGTTCATAAATCTTTTTTAATACCTGCTCACGACTTAATGCCCACACTGCCAAAGTTTGTCCGTCCCAAATTTCACCCCGACGAATCATTTCTTCTAATTCTTCCACCCGACGATAAATAACCTCCAGATCTTCCGTAGCATCCTGCTTTTGGGCTGACTGCTGAGTTAATTCATCCGCCACGAATGCATGAGTTGTATCTTTAAATATACCATTCAAAGCATCAAAAGCTCCAGATTTAACAAAATTACTCGATTGAAAACCCGTTTCTTCCAACAACTCACGCGCCGCCCCCTCTTGCGGAGACTCGCCTTTTTCCAATCCACCGCACGGAAATTCGACACTTGGCTTCTCACGTAAATATCGCTGTTGCATTACCAATACCAATCGTCCATCATCCAAAATGGGGACAATCATTGCGCTACCGTTGTTTTCACCGTAATAGAAATCACCCGATGCCCCATTAGGTAATTCGTACACATCATGCTTATAATCCCAATAAGGATTGCTCGCCAATGTTTCTTCCGAAAGTTTTTTTAAACGTTTTGGCATAAATTATGAGAACATTATCCATTCTGGCTTAAAGATCAAAAGTAAGCCTAAAATCAATATTAAAGCTCCTGCTACTAAATTGGTATATTTCGCATACTTAGTACCAAATACTTTTTGTTTCAAAGTTACCATCGCAATCGCAAACACAATCATATCGTCAAGCATGTAGAAAATAATGTACCCCAACATATAAAAATACTTCTGCCACACTGGAATACCAGACATCGAAAGTATTTGTGTATAAATTGCTGGAAAACCCGCTGAACAAGCGAGCTCAACTAAATTAACAGAAAAACCCAAAATCAAAATTCCGGCAATTGACCACCACAAACTTTGGCGATAAACAATATCTTTTATCTTTTCAAAAGTTTTTTTCGTACCTTCTTTACCGCTCACTTCACACACCACACCTTCCGCCTTACGATTTTTCCAAAAATCATACAAATTTTTTCCTCCCATGACTACTGCTACCACTCCAATCAAAACTCTAATCAAAAGTATTGTACCAATAAACATGATAAAATTGAGCCAAGCTGCCATGAAGAAAAAATATACCGCACCTGAGGCGAGGATAAACAAACCACCCAAAAGCAACATGCGCCGACGATTCTCCATCCCCAATAACAAAGTAATCAAAAACAACAACGCCCACATCGCACAAGGGTTAAAACCATCGAGCAAGCCAATCACCACTGTTAAAATAGGCAAAGAAAAGGTGTGCGGGTCAATTTCTCCCAAACCCGGAACAGTAATTTTTGCTCCTGCTGGGGTAGCAACATTGTTAGTCGCTGTATCAGCCGCTACTTTTTCTTTTTGTCTTACTTTAATTGCCTTTTCAATCGCATCCATTAAATCATCGCCCGTAGTTTCATTACTACTAAAACCATGTATAACCTGACCGTCAATAAAAGTCACTGGTACACCGCTAATATTTGCGTTGTAACGTTTAGCATAATCAAACAACATCTTCACATTTTCCTCTATACCAACTTCATACATCTTAAAATCTACTCGATCTTGATACTTTGGTTTTAAAGTGTAATTAATAAAAGCAATCTCGGCTTTACAATGTGGACACGTTTCCGAATGAAACAAAGAAAACTCAACTTTATCTACCCTTGGACCAACAGAGGTTGTGCTTTGTGCCTTCGCCAAAATTGGAACAAACAAAATCGCCAACAAAATTACCCAAACAAATTTTAAAATATATTTCATAGATTATTTACTAAATTTTTCTGCTACCTCTGACACAGGGACAGTACTAGGATTTTTAATCATTGAATGAACACTCCCACCACCATCACCCTCGTAACGCGGGAAAATAAGCACGTGTAAATGTGGTATTGTCTGACCAGCAATCGGACCATCATTCCAACCCACATTAAAACTACCCGGATTTAAAACAACTTTAATACGTTCCATGGTTTTCTTAAGTGCTACCGACAACTGTTGTGCTTCTACTTCGGTTAATTCCATAAAGTTATCATGATGTACTTTTGGAATTAACAACGTATGCCCTAAGGCATGCGGGAAGATGTCAAGAAAAGCTAAATAATTCTCATCTTCGTATATCGTATGATTAGG
>CAZHTA010000004.1:0-27877 GCA_964535515.1 uncultured Gammaproteobacteria bacterium | reverse complement strand
CCTCCTCCGCCACAATTTTACAAAAAATACAATCCATATTAAAAAATATATAAAACTTAATTATTTACTTTCCACTAAGTTAGCTTTACACAATTTGTTCATCAACTGCCACTTCTCATTTGCGCTAATAACACTTCCCTCTTGAAACAACTGTGCCTGTTCAGCATTACCAAAACTTTCCGCTTTAAAATCCGTCCAACCCTTATCATTAGAAACAACATTCAACCAGTAAGCCACAAACGTTTCACTCATCTGTTCAGCCAAAGCATGATTAAACTTGTCCGGTATATTTTGAGCAGATTCATTATTAAGTTCACTTTTGTAAACCGAAGCATAATGTGAAATTGCCTCTGGTTCAACATCAGATAAAATTAATTTAGTAAAATCTTGCCACCAATCTTCTAAAGTAAATTCTTCACCCTCAAATTCTAAAACAACTTTTTTTCTTTCTGCTGGGTCACGCCTCCCCATTTCTATCGTATGAAAAAATTCGTGTAAAAAAACATGCTGCTGATAATAATTAGCGGCCGCAGCATTTTCCGTAACTGTCTTTGGTATGGGAATCATAAAAACCGACTCACCACTCGCAGCTGTCGCTCCTACCAATACTCGTGAGGGATGATCGCCGACGCGTGGAAAGTCACCGATCGCTGGCTGGCCAGCTAATTGACCAGTAAAATTACCCACCTCATCATATTGTGGAACAGCTACGATATCAAAATAACTCACCGTCTTAAGACGAGATAACTTTTGCAAACTTTCCGGCATCGCATTTAACAACCCTTGAATTTCCGCTTCCGAAATCTGAGCACGTGTAACTTCTCCTTTTCCAGCAAAAGTTATTGGAAAGTTCGGCTTACCTTCAGCTTGTTCTTTAATCCTATCAAAACCTTCAGAATACAAAGCAAGATGATCTTCAACAAATTTTACACTCGGCCTAAGATCCAGTTTGTTTTTGTTAGCTTCTATTGTCTCCGGAGGAACCCCCCCGTAATCACCTACCGGTGATGGTTGTTTATCAATCGTCATATATTTAATTATCAAAAATGGAATACCAGAATGTCACCAAATACTTTTTGCAAATTGTCCTTCCCATATTTTAAACTCTGACTATTCTTTTCTACGCCATTAATCATCAACCAGCAGCTCTTCGCACCCACTATTTTTTTAGCATTACCCAAAACTGTCTCTACCGACTGATTAGATAAATCATTAAACAACTGTACCCGTTCTGGTTGGCCAAAGTTAGAATCAATTGGGAAACCTCCACCCACAATCATCTTTCCTGACACGGCCTCCAAAGCTAGAAGTGGATAAGTATCTCCCAGAACACAAAACTTATCATCGCCAGCAACCTGTTGCCAAATATATTGTGCCGCCTGATATTCATTACTGCTTACTGTTTTAGTATCTGGTCCTAAGGAATATGAAGCCGTGATTGCACCGGCACTAAAAAATACCACCATAACCAAAGCCAAATATCGAAAACGAGCAAAAAACTTTTGTCGTTTAATAAAAACACCTATCCAAAATCGTGCGCCAAAAAATACCGAAAAAGCTGCTAACACCAATTCCAACCGACGTGACAATATATTATCACCCGCTAATAAATATCGGCTAAGAAAATATCCAAAAAACAAACCAAGGGTGATTATCGCCAAACTATTAAGCCGAAAATCTTTTTTCCTTAGAGAGTTAATTATACCAAACAATCCACTAATCCAAAAGGCTAAGGCTGCAGTGACTAGCCAGTAGCGATCAGCCGTAAGAAAATTAGTAATAAACGCTGATGCCGGTGTTTGATTAAATAAAATATTACCAGTAGCAATGTCATGAGGCCGCGGGCCAAAAGCCAAATACCAACCAGACAGATTACCAAAGAATTGTTTTAATCCTGATAATAAATTAAAAGTCTGTGGCCAATGACTAAAATTAAACAACAATTCTAAAACTGGCACAGACAAAGTAACGACTAAGAACAAAAATCCACTCACTAACATTTTTTTCCCTTGCGATTGCTCACTGGCTAAATATGCAACCTCTAATGCAAACCATAACAACCAAAAAAGGATAAAGTAAAGAGAATAGCCAAAAATTAACAACATTCCAAAAACAACCAAAAATATTGCTTGAATTTTTAGACGCTCACGCGCAAATTTTAATAACAACCAGATTAAAAATAACCAAACTAGAAAACCAAAATTAACTGGCAAAGTAAAAGATCCAGCCGCCTGCAAAGCAAAAGGCAACAAACTAAAGATCGCTGCCAACAACCCACCTTTTTTATCCGCTCCCATCTCCCGCGCCCAAGAGAACATCAAAGCTGGAAATACAAACGCCCACATAATCGGCTGCAGCCATTTGTTTACCAAAATCAAATCCAAACCAAATACTTGGTTAAGTACAACTCCCGTTGCCAAAAATTGGGCATATGATAGTTTGCCAAAATCAAAAACACTTTTTGCTCCCACCACAACTGCGTCTCGCCAAGTACCACTACTGATAATCGCGTTCTCCGTTGCCAAATGACGCCAGATATCAGCACCATAAAACAATTCATGAGAGAACGCTAAATAGGAAACCGTTAAAAAAGTATGGAAAACCACTAGAGCCAAGGTTGCTTTGGTTGATAACTCAGAAAAAAGAATACGCAACAACACAATCGTGGCTAAAAAATATATTAATAAATAATTTAATGGAATAACTTGCCAAGGAGTAACAACACTCAGTCCAGTATTAACATCCACCAACAAGTTAATACCAACTAAAAATATTACCAGATAAAACAAAACCAAAATTTTATCAAGCGCTCTCTCCTCTTTTACTTCCACCTCTACTGTTCTTACTTCTCTAACAAAATCATAATTTTTAAATAGCACTGCTACGAACCCACTAACAAACAAACCAATCGAACCCGTTAACGCGTCAAGTCGACCAAACACTAAAGCAATTCCAGTAAAAGTACCGAAATTAACTAGAGTCCAAAAAAAGGAAAAAATCCAAGCACGAAATGAATACTTAGGAATATCAAACATTTCCCCTAAAGAATGACGCCACCAAGAAGCAATTCTAAAAAACAAAATCAAACCAAAAACTATACCCAAAGCTTGGGATAAATATTTTGACCAAGACAAGAATATCAAAACCGAAAATATCAGCAAAAAAACTATGGGTTTTAGCAATTGTCTCCATTTGTTCATATATACAAATTATACTTAATATTGACAAAAAAGGCAAAAAACCATAAGGTGAACTACAACACGAACAACCCTGGGAGGATGCCATGGTTCTGCGCTGTTTTAGCACCCTCTATGGGTTGCTGAACGAGTGGTCAAAAAACCCGCTCAAAAAAATGGTGCCTCGTTGGATAACCCCCAACCTGGTAACCATCTCGAGAACGATCATGTTCGTTCCCATAGCAGTGCTTGTGCTGCTGGAATGCAACACGACCGCTCTGGTGGTCCATATCGTTGCCTCGGTTCTGGACTTCGTCGACGGCGCGCTCGCGCGTGCCCGAGAAGAGTGTACAGAACTTGGTAAGTTTATGGACGCAGTGGCCGATAAAGCCTACTTCTGTGGCCAAATCGGTCTCCTCCTTCCCCTCATGGACTACACCGAGTGTTCATGGTGGCAAACAGCGACAATTCTCGGTACCGGATCTGCTCTGGCTGTGATCGAAGGCTGGCTGGCACTCGTGCGTTGGCAAGACTACGTTCACAATCAAAATGCAGCAGACTCGACGAAGATGCGCGATCTGCGATCCATAGACTCCGGCAAACTCAAGTTCGTATTTGAGTGTATCGGAGCGGGCGCGTACATCGTCGCCTTCCCCGACCCCACCTCCGCGTGGGCCCTTCTCGGGCTCACCGCCTTTGTTCTAGCGACACCGTTCGCGGTCCAGTCGCTTCAGGACAAGCTGAAGCAGAGGTAAGGCCTCGACATTCGTCGGGGCCTTGCTGTTTTTAAAATATATACATATAACTCACAACAAATTAAAAAACCACAAAACACGACACTAAAACCAACTCTAAGTGCTTTACCTAATTTAATACACATTTTAATCACAATTCGCCCCCAAGTGACGCTTGCCTTAAACACCCTCTTTGAGTTAACATATACGGGCAAACAAAATTATGGCGGACAATAATCAAATCGAAAAAATACCTCCACAAAGTCTAGAAGCCGAAATGTCGCTTTTAGGTTCTGTCCTTTTAGACAAAGAGGCTTTGTTAAAAATTGCCGATACTACTCGTGTTGATGATTTTTATAAAGACAGCCACGGCCGCATATTCGAAACAATCTTGGAAATGTACTCACGCAATGAGCCCATTGATTTGTTAACTCTAAGTAATCGTCTATCAGAAAAAGGTGCCCTCGAAAATGTTGGCGGACGCAGCTACTTAGCAATGTTAGCCAACGCTGTACCAACCGCATCAAACGTTGAAAACTATGCCAAGATTGTTCATCGCAAAGCGATTCGTCGTCGTCTTTTAAACGCTTCACATGAAATTATTCGTCTTGGCTACAACGAAGACAACGAAATTGAAAACATCCTAGATGAAGCTCAACAACATTTGTTCGGCGTTTCCCAAATATATTTTAAACAAACATTTACTCCTATCCGCGGTGTTTTGGCCGATGCTTTTGATCGTATTGATGAGTTGCACAAAAACAAAGGAAAGCTACGTGGTGTACCAACTGGTTTTACGCAACTAGACAATCTTTTGGCTGGTCTACAAAAATCTGACCTGGTTATCTTAGCTGCTCGTCCGAGTGTGGGTAAAACTGCTCTAGCGATGGATATGGTTCGAAACATTGGTGCTAAATTAAAAATACCAGTTGGCCTATTCTCACTAGAAATGAGCAAAGAACAGCTAGTAGACCGCATGCTCTGTTCTGAAGCCAATATTGACCTTTGGCGCTTGCGTACTGGCCGACTATCAGACAGTCCTGAATCAGATGACTTTCCTCGTATTGGTCATGCTATTGGCTCACTATCCGAAGCACCAATTTTTATCGATGACTCACCGAATTTAAACATCATGCAGATCCGTACGAAAGCCCGTCGCTTACAAGCTGAGCATGGTTTAGGGTTAATTGTTATCGACTACTTACAATTGATGGAATCTCACAATAGTAAAGGCAGCGATAATCGCGTTCAAGAAGTAGCTGAAATCACGCGCGGTTTAAAAGGTCTTGCACGTGAGTTAAGTGTTCCAGTATTAGCTTTGTCACAGTTATCTCGTGTGGTAGAGCAAAGCAAACCAGCAATTCCAAAACTATCTCACTTGCGTGAGTCTGGGTCTATCGAACAAGACGCAGATGTGGTAATGTTTATCTACCGCAAATCTGCTGATCGCAACTACCGCCCTGAAGACATTTCACCTGATGAAAAGAATATTGCTGAAATCCATATCGCTAAACACAGAAATGGTCCAACCGGCGTAGTCAAATGTATTTTCAATGAACAATTCGCCTCATTTAGGAACCTAGATTCTGGCTACAATCACAAACCCGCTGCTATGAGCACAGCTGCACCAGCGCTTAAACCAAAATCTGCTTTTGCCAGACCACCAGAGTCGTCACAAGCTGACAATGCTCCCCCACCACCGGAAGAACCACGGGGACCAGAGATTGAATATTAAAATATTAATTAAAAAAATAATATAAAAAAATATGTCAATGTTAAATAAATTAAAACAGTTTAAAGATTTGCGTGAACAAGGTAAAAAAATGCAAAGCTTGTTGGCTGACGAGTCCGTCACCGTACGATCCGCTGGTGATAAAGTAGTTTTAACCATGAATGGTAATTTGGAATTATCCGCTGTTGTAATTGATGATGAATTGTTGGCTCCTGATAAAAAAGAAAAACTACAAAATGCCATCAAAGAAGCACACGCTGACGCTTTGAAAAAAATGCAACGAACCATCGCCATGAAAATGCAAAAATCAGGCGACTTCAATATCCCAGGATTAAGTTAACATGTACTCACCTTCAATTGATAAACTGATCGCAGTTTTGAAAAGACTTCCTTCTGTCGGCCAACACACCGCCGAAAGGTTTGTTTTCTATTGGCTAAAATCCGGAAAAAAAGAAGTGATGGAAACAGTCAACTCACTTGAAGAACTTCTATCAAAAGTAAAAAGTTGCGAAACTTGTTGGAATTTCTCTGACACTAATCCTTGTCCAATTTGTGATGACAAAACCAGAGAAAAAAATGTAATCTGCGTAGTGTCCGACCCGCAAGCTGTGCCAGTATTAGAAAGAACTGGTGCATACAAAGGCACATACCATATTTTACGCGGTACAATTGATGCTACTGATCCTGATCAAATTAACACACTAAAAATATCCGAACTTTTAGAAAGATTGAAAGATATACAAATAACAGAGGTGATCCTCGCCCTTAACCCAGACATGGCCGGAGAAACTACCATGATGTATTTAGAAAAAGAAATAAAAAACAAATTCCCTAACACTAAAACAACTCGCTTGGCACGCGGTTTACCAACCGGCAGTGATATCCAATATGCCGACGAAATCACCCTAAGCGACGCTTTAAAACATCGACACCAATAAACTAAAAAACAAACAATCCTAAAGCTAGCATCCGCTAGCTTTTTTGCTATTGATTTTTGAATTGAAAGATGATAAGTTCTAGTAAACCCGAAGCAAAACAGGAGGTAGCCCAATGGAAGCTCGCAAGCGCAGGGCTATCGTCCTGCAAGCAACAAGGTACGTCGGAAACTACGTCCGAGCGAAGATTCTTGGTCGACAAAACGTCCTCCCGTACTTCGCTCTTCTGTACGTAACTCACAACTGCAACTTGAGTTGTGAGTTCTGCAGCAGAGAACAGGAAGTTCTGGGAACAGACAAAAAGACCATGGATCTCGCGAGGACACGTGTTGTCCTTGCCCAGATTCGAAAACTCGTGTCAACGCTCTATGTATCAGGAGGAGAGCCACTGACATTGAGAGACATCGAGCAACGACTCGACATCGCACGTGAACTGCAGTTCTGGCCGGTCCTAATGAACACCAATGCCACCCTTCTCCACCGGCATTGGGGAGTGCTCCAGAGGATTGACACACTCGTAGTCAGTCTCCACACAACTGACCCCGCTAAACTGGCGGCAATCTACAAGACCACCACGCCAGGTCAGGCAAAGAAAGCACTCGAGAACATCAAGGAAGCGGCACGCCGTGCGCAAGTTCCTGGAAACGCCCAGGTCATGGCGAACTGTGTGCTGACGCCAGACAACGTCTTCGACGCTGATGGCGTGCTGGACTTCTGTCTTCAACACAACATCGAGCTGGCTGTTGTCCCGGCGATCGTTGGCCAAAAGCCACTGATCGAATCGGGTCCTGAAGAACAACGCGACGCCTATGTCCGGTTCTTGAACCGAGTGATCGCGCAGAAAAAAAGGTCCCGTCGATCAATTCAGGGCACTGTCAAATACCTTGAAGGGCTTCGCGACCTAAGGAAGTTCAAGTGTCGCCCCGACGGTATGATGCCCGTTTCACCCGATGGGTATCTGGTTCACCCCTGCGACGATCTCTTTCGAAAGGTGCTCGGTAGAGTGGACGAAAACACGTCGGCACTATCCATCCTGCAAAGCACCTCGGACTTCCGCGCTCCGTTCAGGGCGTGCAAGCATCGATGTCTTAAGGCGTGCTACGCGCAAACAGCGGCACTCATCGAAGATCCACCCGAGGTACTTCGTGAGTACCTGTCCCGGCGCTAAACAACAGCGTTAAAGGAGGTCGACCTTGGAAAGCCTAACGAGGGCAATCCTTGGCCTGGCGCTCCTCATAGCGCTGCGCCTTGGGTTAAAGATGAAAAAAGGGGTAAGTGGACGAGGCAATCTCGCCGATCGTAATGGGATGACGATCGTGCGAACATTTCTCGTTGCCCTCTTGGGTCCGGTGATGGTTTGGCAACTTGCCTCACCAAATACCGTTCCAAGTTTTCTAATCACCCACATCCCCGACGAATTACGCATCGTCGGACTCGCGACCTTTGTGGCCGGAATGTTCTTGCGTATCTGGTCACACTTGACTCTCGGTAAGGAGTGGTCAGCAGACCTGAGTTTACGAGCCGACCATCGGCTTGTACAGTCTGGCCCTTACCGATGGATCTGCCATCCGATCTACGGCTCATACCTGGCAATCGCTCCTGGACTTCTGCTCTCTACTGGGAACTGGCTCATCGGAGGAATAGCCATTTCCTACGCGTTTGCTTCGGCACTACGCGTGCAGAGGGAAGAAGACATGCTCCTCGAGAGGTTCGGGGGAACATACCACAGCTACAAAAGGGCAACGCTCGCAAGACAGAAGAATGCGGCGATCGCCCTGTCGATTATCACCGTCATCGCTCTCCACACCTTCGGTGGTGTGTGGGAACTGGTCGTTCTTTTTTAAAGGAGGTCGAGGCATGAATAATGCCCGCGCGCCCTAAAGGCTACCGTCCGGGGATACGGTATAAGCAAATCCCCACCAACTACCATTTTTATTTTAGAAGTGGTTGAGGAATAAAAAAACACTTCAAAAAAAGTGTTTTTTTATTTATCACAATTTTTTTTAAAATTTCCCCAAACAAAAACCACCCTCTGTTTTATCTCCTTCTAAAAAGAAACAAGACAGATGCGGGTGGTTTTTTAATCTCCTTCACCCCTCTGTTGCAGTTGTCGATCGTGACGAACTTCGTACGATGATCATCAGCACCCCAGCTCCCAGTGAGTGGGCAGACCATCGCGACAGGGACAGCACATCGGTTCCTGCACGGTCGGAGGCGGTGGCGTGGGGCAATCTCTTACGGCCCCCAACCATTCGCAGGTGTCGTCGTACTCGTTCAGGATGACGTACTTCGCCGCCGTCATCACCGACGCGTCGACCTTGCACCACCCAGGCACATTGAAGTCCGCATCTCCTTCTTCCATGCCCTGGAAGTACACCACGCCGTCCGGAGTGTGGTGGACCACATACGGCTTGTGGTACACCATGTCGCCCTTCCCGCCCGGTCCGCCGCACGAAGCTACGAACAGCACCGACGCAATCGCAACCAAGAACGTGCGCATCTTGCCCTCCTACAGGCATATAGTGTGGCACTATGGTTATGGTATGCCAAAGGAAGACTAACGTCAAATGAAGAAACAAATAACAAAAAACCGTCCCAATAAAATCAGAACGGTCTTTAAATAAAAATCTGGTTATTCTTTCGGCGTCTCAGTCAAAGCTACTAAGGTTTTACCATCATCTGGCTCAGGTAAACGATAAATCGTAATTGCTAAATTACGCACATCTTTCTCCGCTTGAATGGCGTAAAACCCACCCATCATCTGCGATGACTTAATTGTCCAACCCTGTGCTTTCAATTCTGTATTGTATTTATCACTCGCCTCTTTTGGAATGATAGTAGTCTCAAGATAAACAGAATAATATTTTTCGTCCGGTTTACTAATTACCGAATTAATCTTATCAGATATTAAATATACATCTTTAGAAAAATTTTCTGGCAATGCAGTTTTGTCTCCCGTCTCTACTTTAACCCCATCCATCTCATACTTTATCCGTGATGCATCAGAATTAATATCCACTTTAGCACCAGTAGCTTTTTCAATTACCCCCTCAGCGGTGCGATCAGCTACACTTTTGCCACAACCACTCAAGATAAAAACCCCACCAATTAGGACAACGCCTAAAACCAAAAACTTTTTGGTCATATGATATATACATTAAAAAAATTATTCTTTTTTCTTATCCAACTTATCAATTCCTATTATTTTAATACCAAAATAGATAACTGCTGCCACAATAATAAAATCGATTATTGAAGAAATAAAAGCACCATATTTTAACGAAGCATCTCCTAAAACAAGCGCCCGATCAGCTAAATTTACTTTCCCTAACAACAACCCAACTAATGGATTGATTACATTATCTACCAAAGAAGTTACCGTTCGAGAAACTGCTCCGCCTAGTAAGAACCCCACCGCCAAACCAACAACTCCTTGTTCACGAATAAAATTTAAAAAACCTTTCATACGATTGTTTAATCAAACATTTAAAATATATTTTTCTTTAACTCTTTTGATACTTTCTTACAATTAGGCACATACTCTTCTACCAAGTTCCAAAATCGACGTGAATGATTCATCTCTTTCAAATGACACAATTCATGTACTACCAGATATTTCGCCAGTCTTTCGGATAAAAAGATAATCCGAAAATTGAAATTTAAATTACCTTTTTTTGAGCAACTCCCCCAACGCGTTTTACTGTTTTTAATAGCAACACGATTAAATAAAAATCTACCATCTTTATTAACCTCGGCGATTATTTGCATTACTAAACAGCGCGCTTGTTCTTTGTTTTTTAAGTAGTCTCTACGACTACCACCAATCTTAATAACATTACCAATTTTTCTAAAATGTTCTACTTTCTTCAATATCCAATTTGCCTTACTTTTCAAAAACATCTCTACCTTGTGCTCACTAAAATACCAAGGGACAACTACTGTGACAATTGCCCCAAAGGCGACAGCTAAACGCATCCGTCTAGCACGAAGACTTTTTTCTAAAAAATACTCAATATCATTACCTAGTAATGACATTTTCTTTTTAATCTGGCTTTTCATCTTCTATCTGTTCAATACTGTGATTGTCAGCTGTAATACTGTAGCAAAACTAACCCATAATAAATATGGGATCTGCATATATGTAATCCAACGAGCAAAAGGAAAAATTGCTACCATCGCCCAAATTAAAGTAGCTAACACCAACAGAATATCCAAAGCAGCTAAATAGTTATTCTGCAATCCAAATTGAATTGGGGTAAAGATAAGATTAAAAATGATATTTAAAACAAAAGGCAAAGCAATATACCACTTAATTTGTTTGCCAAAAAACATAAAAAATACCTTACCAAAAGAAACGGCAATTAAAACATACAACACTGACCAAACTGGACCAAACAAATATGATGGTGGTGCCCATGAAGGTTTAATTAATTGTTGATACCAAGTGTATGTAGTCATAGTATATATATTATTAAATATGTACTAACCGATTAACTCTTTCTAAATATTTCGTAAGAATATTTTGTGCCTGCTTCAACGAATTTTTTTTGTCCCAAAAATTCAAAATAATAAAATCAAAAAAAGTGCTATTTTTTAAAAAGTCCTTATACAAATCAACGATGCGTTCTTTTCTCTGCTCATATTGCAAAGTATCACGTAACAACAAGCGCTTAGGTATATTCTCAGGGTCGCTGTGAACATAAACTGTGATAGCATGCGGATAAAATTCCTTAAGCTTCTTCAGCGCTTTGGTGTTGCCAATAATTATCAAATGAATCTCGTGATTAGCAAAGGCCTTGTTTAGCTGGTCCCTTTTTACACCGTACCAATACCCATATTGCTTGTAAATAAAAAGGTAATCTTTTTTAGGTCCTAATTTTTTAACTAAACGAAGCTCTGGTGTTCCGTCTTTCGGCTCACCCTTTCTCGCTGGTCGAGTACAATCTTTTTGATGTAATGTCACATTAGAAAAAACCCCTTTAATCATATGCAACAAAGCTGATTTACCCGAACCACTTACACCATAAAAAACCATTATAATATGTTTTTTGGGGTAAACTTTTTTCATATATAAACATTCACAAATTTAAAGACCTAGGTGTATTCTATAATAAAAATCACCCGCTGACAAGCGAGTGATTGATATTTTCTTTAAGCAACCTTTACGGCTGTAAATGGCTGACGGTGGCCATACACCTTGTGGTAACGGACTTTGCGTTTGAATTTCTCCACGCGCACCTTTTTTGCCCGTCCTTGTTTAACCACAGTAGCAGTGATAGTTACACCTTCTACAAATGGCTTACCAAGTTTTACGTTACTACCATCATCGTTGGCAGTAAGCAAAATTTCTTCAAAAGTTACAGTCTCGCCTTCTTTGGCAAGTAATTTTTCGATCTTGATTTCTTCACCGGTTTTAACTAAATATTGTTTTCCGCCGGTAGCAATAACAGCTAACATAGTAGTATTTTATTAATAATTGACAGCTAAGTGCTCATAATATACAGGAAAACCAGTTAAAAGTCAAGGGTGATATTCCACTATATCCCCAATCTTCCAACCCCGACTACTGGCAGTACCTGCTAAGACCTCTAAAACATGGCTAGAAACGCTTCTAGCAAGGTATGGGAAGTATTCCCCTTCCTTCTTACCTGGTTCAACGGCCGCATTTGGCGCGATGTCAATAATCCGCCCTTTATCAATCCAAATGATATCAATTGGGAACCGCATATCCCGCATTACAATTGTATGCTGAGCGCGACTGTTAAACACGAATAACATACCGTCATAACCATCCAAATCATCACGATTGCTCAAACCTTTAGTCCAATGTTTGTAATCTTTGGCAACCAAAACCTTTAACACCTCGCCGTTAACCTTCATTTCTCCTTTTGGCCAATAGTAAGAATAAAGTTTTAGACCACCAGCCAAAACTACGACAATCAAAATGAAAACAATCTGCCAGTCCATTTTTTTACCTTCTGTATCTTTTTTACTTCTGAACATATGTTTTTTTGTTTTGAATAATCAAAGCCACCGCACCCATAAACAAAAACAGAAAAAGAAGGGCGAGCAACTTACCAATACTTTGTAAAAATAAAGTTAGCGAACCAAAAATAGCCGCAGTTGCATACAACCCCAAAACAGTCGCTCTCTCGGAAAAACCATGATCACGCAACCAAAAATGCAAATGTTCACGATCGCCTTGAAAAATTGGCTGCCCCCTTCTAAAACGAACAATCACAACGCGAACTAAATCTAAGATTGGAATTGCCATTACTAAAAGCGCTGTCGCAATCTTACCGCCAGAGATAACAGCCAAAACCCCTAAAATATATCCCAGGAATAATCCCCCGCCTTCCCCTAAGAAAATCTTAGCCGGAGAAAAATTCCAAAATAGAAAACCTAGACAAACACCGGCGAATACTAACGCGAGTAAAGCCATATCAGGCTGATGCCAGCGTTCACCATTAGCAACCCCGTAAATCACCAAAGCACCAATCGCCGTAATGCCCGTTGCTAACCCATCTAACCCATCTAAAATTTTGACGGTATAAGTCATTCCCAAAATCCACAAGAAAACCAACAAGCTCGCAAAGAGTAAAAACGTTTGACCAAAAATCGTTACTGCTCCCCAGTTTAAAAACAACACCCCACCAAAAGGATTGGTAATCTTGTCGATTCCTACTCCTCCCAATACCGCTATCACTACTGCCACAACTGTCGCGAGCAAACGCCAACGAGCAGAAATATTTTTCTTGTCATCCCACAGACCAACAATGAGGAGTAGCAAACTACCAAAAAATACACCGACCAACTCAACCGGGTTAAGATTTTTACCTAACAAATTTGTAAAAAAAACAATATATCCAACCACCAACCAAAATGATAAAAACAACGCCACCCCACCACCCAAAGCCACTGGCCCACGATGCAACTTCCTTGCTCCATCCGGAATATCAACAACGCGCATCTTTAACATGATGCGCTTTACTATCCCAGAGAAAACTAGGGATAAAATTAAAGCAACGAAAAAATATATCATATTTACTTAGCCTCCACGCGCACTTCACCTCCCTGTCCTATCACCACCATATCGCGCCTTCCCAATTTACCAGACAAAACCAATTCCGCCAAGTTGTTTTCAATTCGCTCTTGAATAGCCCGACGCATCGGACGCGCACCAAAATCCGGATCAAATCCCACATCTGCTAAAAATGCCAATGCCCCCTCTTCGATCTTTAATTCAATTCCCTTAGCTTCCAAATCTTTTGCTACTCGCTTTAACATCATACCAGCTACTTTCATAATCGCTTCACGATCTAAAGATTTAAACAACACAATCCCATCAAAACGGTTCAAAAACTCCGGACGGAAATATTGTCCTAATTCACCGTGCAACATTCGTTCTTTAATTGCTTCGGAAGATAAACCAGCGTGCAATTGTTCTTGTACATAGGTTGTACCAGCATTAGAAGTAGCAATTAAAATTACATTAGTGAAATCCACCACTCTACCCGTACTATCAGTTAAACGTCCGTCATCCATTACCTGCAAAAATATATTTAAAATATCTTTGTCCGCTTTTTCTACCTCATCAAGTAACAGCAACGCAAATGGGTTGTGACGTACTGCTTCAGTTAAGATGCCACTCCCTTTTTCTCCTGGCGTACCAATCAAGCGATAGATGCCGGACTTATCTTGATATTCACTCATATCAATTCTAATCATGTTTTGTTCTCCACCAAAATATACCTCAGCAATTGTCTTGGCTAACTCCGTTTTACCAACACCAGTTGGACCTAAGAACAAAAAGTTAGCAATTGGACGGCTAGTCGAACGAATTTCCGCACGTGCTCGGCGCAAAGCATTGGCAACCAAATTAACCGCCTCGGTTTGTCCCACCACGCGTTTATGCATTTCTTCTTCTAAATTTAATAACTTCTGACTTTCATCAGCGGAAACCGTAGAGGCTGGTATATGAGTTTTTTCTGCTACCACTACCCCAACCTCTTCGCCCGTTACTAAAGAATTTGGTCCTTTATGGTTGTGGGTATAGGTTGCAGCTTCAGTCATAATTTCCAGTGCACTCCCGGGAAGATAAATATCATGTAAAAAACGATGCGCTAAAGAAACTGACTTCGCGATTGCGTCATACGAAAAGAAAACATTGTTTTTGTATTCAACATAACCAACTTTGGATTCCAAAACTTGTATTGCTTGATTTTCATCCATCTCCCTAATTTCAACTTTAGTAAATACATTGCCTAGTGGTGAACTAACAATATGTTTGGCATAGGCATCTGAATCAGTAGTAGCAAAAGTAAGAAAATGCCCACCCGACAATTTTTCTGCTAACGAATTAGCTACGTCCAAACCACCCTCAGCGCCAGTAGTCACACCAATCAAATCATGAATGTTGTGGATAAACAAAATAATATTCCGCGCCCGACCAATCTCATTAACAATGGACAATAAACGCTCAACCGCACCTGATGGTGTGGTACCTGCCAAAAGAGAAGAAACACTTAAACGGACCAACCGCTTGTCTTTTAAACGCGCCGGCACATCATCGGCCACCATTTTTTCCGACAGCCCTTCCATAATACTCTTTTTACCTACACCAGAATCACCTACTAAAATAACATTAGATTGTCCTCCCTCTACTACTCGAAAAATTTCTTCTAATTCTTTTTCGCGTGCAATACACGGTTCAGCATTACCATACAACGCACCCAAAGTCATGTCTTCGCTAAATTGATTTAAAAACGGTGTCTGCACGGCAGTCATTGCTTTATCCATACCCTTCTTGCTGTGTCCAGCAGAAGAACGACGGTGCGACTGATACTCACGATACAGTCGTTCACGAATACGGACCCACTCCACTACATTTTGCAATTTCTGCTTATCAATATTTAAAGCAAACAAAATCTCTTGCAATGACGGCGATTCTTTAACCGTCGCTAACAACAACTCCGTAACACTCACATATTCTTGGTGTGCCAAATACGCCTCTTCGTAGGCTTGAAACAATATTTGTGCTAAATCATCGGCGGGTAATGGCATTGTCAAACCTTTAACCTTTTCTTTCTTTAATGACAAGCCGAGCTGACTTTGAATCGTATGTGCTGGGATACCTAATCGAATAAAAATATTGGCAATACGATTAAATGAAAGCAACGCATAAAAAAGATGCGTCGGAGTAACAGAATCATAACCATTAACATCAGCAATACGATAAGCTTCACTTAAAACCATCCTTGCCTCTTCAGTATATGCCATCGAAATATTCATCCTTTTACTACGAGAAACTTTCCTTGCTTCTACCCAATTGTTTAAAACTAATTCTTTTGGCTGATCAACTGGTGCAAGATTGTAATTGTACTTCTCAACAATAACAGAATGTTTTTTACTACGCGCTAACAATGTCCAAAGATACAATAAACAAATTGTTCCTAGCCAAAACAGATGAATTGAAGGAAGGAGCGTCTTCAATACAACAAGATTACCTTTTAACAAATTATTTACAATCGCAAAAAAACTACCCGAACGATAAATTGAAAAACCAAACCAAAACCAAAAATTCAATCCCAAAATCAAGACTGTTACCAAACGAACTTTGTTAAATATCCGTCTTGCCTTACTTAAGGCTAAATGATAGCGCGTCAAAGGGTAACCCCAAAATAAAAACTTACCACGTATAGACACGCCCATGGCCAAGCCACCACATTCCGGACAATTATGAAAATTAACTGTACCAGTGGAATGACAAGTGGAACAGATTAAAATATTTTGTGGCTGATTTTTCTCAAATAACATATTAACGTAAAGCTACTATTCCCATTACTACTGCTAGTGGTATTATCAACCAAACTAAAAAGAATATTAAACAAACTACAAACCAGATAAACAAACCAACCGTACGCGCCAAAACCTGAGCCAAACGCATAAAAAAACTGATAATCCTCCCCTGCCAATCATACTGACCATACATCGGAACAAAAATATTGCTCAACCACAATCCCGGTGCAAAATTGCTATTCCCCTCCTTTAACATATCCAAACAAAATAAAAGGGCGCGCCAAACACCGCCCGTATACCACCAAATCGGGAAATACAAAATATCGAGTAAAGCCTCAATTGCCAAACGCTGTAGAATCAATATCCACATAAAAAAATATTGTGGATATATTATACCATAAAATTCAGTAAAATAAAAAACCCACTCACCGAAGTAAGTGGGACAAGCATCAAGTTTAAAAACTAGCGCAAAGCCACTGCACCGCCAACTGGTGCAACAAACTTAATATTTTCTACTGCCACCATATTTACCGAAGACAAACGTTTTTGAATATTTGGCATTGAACCTTCTTCTGCTACTGCAATTTCTACTCTCTGTATCTCATCTGACAAAGCATCGGTTTTGTTTTCTAAATTACGAATTTCATAACCACCGGTAGCGGTTGTACTGGTTTGTAAAAGATATAAAACACCAAACAAGATTGTCACTGACAATAAACCAGCTTTTACAAGTGAATGATTAAACCAAACCGGCAAGTCAATAGACTTGATTGCAAAAGCAAATTGTTGACATTGATTTTCTAAACGGCGTTTTAGTGACATATATTAATTTATCTTTTAATTTTTTATTTAAGTTATATTTTCTCCACCACTCTCAACTTTGCTGACCGAGCACTAGGATTTTCTAATAATTCTTTTTCTCCAGCAATAATCGGTTTTTTGTTTACCATTCTTACCAAGTGACTATTCCTCTGAAAAAACTGCTTAACGATTCTGTCTTCTAATGAATGAAATGAAATCACTGCCAATCGTCCGTTCTTTCCTAAAACATCTAAAGCCTGAGGTAGTGTTTGCTTTAACACTTCAAACTCTTTGTTAACCGCAATACGTAAGGCTTGAAATATTTTTGTTGCTGGATGGGTTCCTCCCACCCAGGGTATCTCTTTATCGGTATGTAATTTCTGGCGATAAACCTGTAAAACTATCTCTACCAACTGCCCAGTAGTTTTAATTTCAGTATTTTTCCTGAAATCTCCAATTGCCTTGGCAATTTCTAAAGATAGTTTTTCTTCACCAAAATTATGAAAAATTTTATAAAGATCATCAACACTAGTCTCGTTTAAAATCTCAGCTGCAGTTGGAACATTGGCGCTCACATCAAATCGCATGTCTAGCGGTTCATCTGCTGCAAAAGTGAAACCACGGCCACGCTCTTTAAACTGTGGCGTTGACCAACCTAAGTCCATCAAAATCGCATCAGCTGAAAGAAAACCATTTTTCTCTGCCGTATTTTTTAAATCAACAAAGTTACTGCGAGCAAAAATTACTTGATTGCCAAAACTATACAAATTGTTTTTTGCTCGAAACAATGATTCAGCATCAGCATCAATACCAAGCAACTTGCCTTTTGTACCAATCTGCTTCAACATCGCTTCTGCATGACCACCATCACCTAAGGTACAATCAATCACTTTAAAACCAGATTTAAGTTGTAAAGAATCAATTACTTCATTTAATAACACTGGAACATGACGCATATTAAATTCCTAGTTCTGCCATCTTCTCCGCGATCTCGTTACTGTTAGTCTCAGTCTGTTGTTTGTAAGCAATCCATTTTGTTTCTTCCCAGATTTCAACTCGGCTATACAAACCAGCAATTACTGTATTCTTTTTTAAACCAGCAAAGGTACGTAAATATTCTGGCAATACTACTCGGCCTTGCTTATCTACTTCAACATCCATTGCTCCCGCTAACATCAAACGTGAAAACGCACGACTGTTTGATTGACTAATTGGCAAAGCTGCTAACTTCTCCGCTAATTTCTCCCACTCTTTCTTGGTATACAAAAAAAGACAACTGTCTAAACCACGAGTAACAACAGCGCCTTTTGCAAGTTCACGACGAAATTTAGCTGGTATTGCCAGCCGTCCTTTGTCGTCTAAATTGTGAGAATATTCGCCAATAAACATAATATATTTCACCACTTTCCCCCACTACATTCCATTTTACACCACTTACCTACACTCGTCAACATTTTTTGCCATAGTTATCCACAGAAAAAATGGCTAAAACTAGAGAAAAAAGCAATAAACAAAAAAGCCCCAAATATATTGACATTTTTATCAAAATATGATAAAACAAAAATGGTTTAGAAACTTCTGCATTGAGGAAAAACCCATGGAAGCTCTGTACATTGCTCTCGCGATCGCGATCGCGATCGCCGCGCTTCTGGTCGGCTACCACAACCTCGTCCGGCCGTACCCGTTCTGGACGATCAACGTCCAGTACCTCGGCAAGACCACCTGGCTGTGGGGCAACCGCTTCTACATCATCCGGGCGGACGACAAGGTCGTCACGCTGCTGCGAGGAAGCGGGCGGTGGAAGTACCAGGTCCGCCAGGCCTCGATCGAGGCCGCGATGGGCGGAATCCACGCCGGCGCGGTGCCGACGGGGATACTGCTTCAGCCTGGTGCGAGCTTCGAATTGTGCCAGGATGAGGGAATGCCGATGGTCGGAGGCTGGTTCTTCGGCCTCCCCAAGAGGTACCCTCTGCGGCTCAGGCACTACCACCCGTTCGGCCGCTACGAAAAGTAGGGAGGATTTCTAAGTCCATCCTACCTCGCCTCTTCACCCGCCTCTCAGGCCTCCACGAGCAGAAGAGAAACTTACTCTGTCCGTGTGCCTGCCATAGAATTTAAAAAATTGAATTTTGTGGCAGCACGGACAAGTAAAATATAATATAAAAACCCACGATTTAATCGTGGGTTTTTATATTATCAAACATTGACTTCCGCCAATAAATTCGCTAAGATTTCCTTGTCTTATCCAACCGCCACGGATGGACACCGAAACGGAGGAATCAATGAAGCTATTCCTGCAAATGCTGGTTGCGTTGATCAGCACCACGAGGCAATCTACAGAGGTATCGGCCATACAGGGCCTCCTCTGTGCTGCCTTGGAAGGCATCGCTGATCGGAACTGGGGCGCTCGCCAAGAAGAGATCGAACACTTCATCGTCGACGCGTACCTCGCGATGAACCGCCAGGATCGTCTCATATTCCTGATGGACAGCGGTGGCTTTCCACACATGACGGCCTACTTGAGCCACATGGACACAGAGCCACCGACTACGATCGCCGCAAGCGAAGCCGGAGAGCTCTTCACTGCTCATGCCGACGACTTCGCTACGCTGTTCGGACCGACGCTCCACCCGAGAGACTGCCTGTGCCCTGGCTGCGACGACAGACGCGAAAAGGTCGAAGCCATTACTCGTGCTGCTATGATTCAAGAAGCCGAAGCTGAGGCTTCCCTTGACGACGCATCGTTCGCCGAGCTGACCGCTAGCGCCGAACGCGTCCTCGAGGAAGAAGAACGGCACGAACCGGATGACCCGTTCTGCGAATGCCCAAGCTGCCGTGCCGCCAAGTGAACGTTCCCCAACCCAACAAGGGAAGGGGGAGATATCCATTCGAAGTAGAAAAAAGGAGGGAGGAGTGACTTGTCTACAACTTGGCGGTTGGACAAGATCGGTCACTCCACCCATCCTACTAAATATCAAAATTGATATTTAGTAGGATGTAAAAATACACGATTTAACATCGTGTATTTTTATTTATCTAAATAAAATTTTATCTTATAACCTGCTCTTTACACATCCACACTCATCCCAAAACTAGCTACCTCCGCTTTTAAACCAAGCTCCTCGTTCAATTTTTCCATCAACCCTTGTGATGCCAATGGTTCACCGTGATTTAAACAAACTTTTTTCGGTAACATTTTACCTCCACCAATCCAATCTAGTAATTTCTTCTGATCAGCATGCGCTGACAAGGCACCAATCGCATCAATATGACAACGCACTGGTACCTGTTCACCATAAATATTAACTGGTGACTCCCCTTCTAAAATTCTTCTTCCTAAAGTACCAGAAGCCTGATAGCCGACGATAAGCAAAGTACTCCTGTCATCTGATAAATATCTTTTTGCATGATGCACAATACGACCACCTGTCATCATGCCCGCACCAGCAATAATTATCTTTGGTGCTGGTACTTGGTTAATCCGTTTTGATTCTTCTGTGGTTTCGCACATGGTAAGTCCAGGAAACTCAAACAATTCATCGCCGCTATCAACTAGTTTTTTAGCAGCTTCATCATAGTAATTTGTATATTTACGATATACTTTAGTTGCGCCAATTGCTAATGGACTATCTAAAAATATTGGCACCCGTGGTAAATTGTGTTTACGATCAATCAAATCGTTTAAATCATAAATTAACTCTTGGGTTCTCTCTAAAGAAAAAGACGGAATCATTAAAACCCCACCATTTAACACTGCCTTTGACACCATGCGTTCGATTATTTCCAACCTCTTCTCACTTGTTTCATGCAAACGATCACCATAGGTAGACTCGCAAACAATGAGGTCAATCTCTCCCGGCAACGCCTCAGTTTCTTTTAATATTGGCACCTGAACATTGCCAACATCACCAGAAAACACCACTCTCTTCCCTTCCGCATCAATCACCACAAAAACTGAACCAAAAATATGACCGGCATCAAAAAATTCAATTTTTACTTCGCCCTCTTTACCTGGCAAAACTAATGGCTGATGATAATCCAAAGATTTAAATTGCGTCATCACTGCTGCCACGTCAGTACTACTATACAAAATTGGCGTACCCAGTTTTTCATTGTTGTATGTCATGATATGCAGTGTATCTTCCATAATCAATTCAGCCAACTCAATTGTCGCTGGGGTAGCATAAAAATATCCAGTAAAACCACCGCGAATTAATAGCGGCAAACGCCCCACATGATCCAAATGAGCATGAGTAACCATAACAGCATTTAAATCAGCTGGATTAAAAGATAGTGGATCAAAATTTTTGCTTTCATGTTCTGGTCCGCCCTGGAACATGCCACAGTCTACCAAGATGTTTAAACCCGCGGCATTTAACAGATTACATGATCCTGTTACCTCTTTAGCAGCACCATAAAAAGTAATACGCATAGGATGATAAATATAGTTAATTTAGCCTTGATTACTAATAATTATATCAGATAAAAACTACCTATACAAATTCCATCATATTTGTTATAATTAAATCAAATAATTTTATGGTCCGACGCAATCTGGACAACATCGAAATCATTGAACCGCCGCTTAACGAATTGACTAAAAAACACTCTTACAAACGCACCTGTCTGACAGGTTGTGGTTGTTTCGTTTTTGTCATTATCGCAGCAGCTGTTGGACTCCGCCTATATATTGGCCAAGGACCAACAACGATAAAAACAATTCCAACTAATTTTCCAACTGACATCCCAGTTTATGATAAAGATGCAATCGAAAATATCACATTCATCTCAGGAAAATACAAAAATCGTGGAATTGAAATCGCTGCCTTTTTCCCCAAGGTTATCCTCTCCCCTCTCTTAGTAAAAATGGAACAAGGTAAAACAACAACTGATACTGGCGGCTGGAAAGGTATCTGGCAAATCATTACTGCACCAGTTGGCGATCACCGCGATACTATCCAAATCAACTGGAGCAACTTAGACGCTGAACCGAGCTTTATTATCTCGTATTATCGTAAAGAATTAACTAAAACAAATTTTAAAATCGAAGTAGAATCAGAAGGAAACAATGTTCGTCAATTCTCTTTTAGTCGTGAAGATGGCACCAGTGGTTCTCTCTATGTTGAAGGAGATGAAACTGCTCGACCAGGAACTGACTTTGCCACCCTCACGGTCAATCTACCCCAAACTCAACCCTAATGTTTAAGATAATAAACTCACAATACAAATCAGTAACCGGGGCGGCGTTAGTACTTTCCGCCGCTTCTTTGTTATCACGCGCCGTAGGTATTATCCGCGACCGCGTCTTGGCCCACTACTTTGGTGCTGGCCCACTCATCGATGTATATTATGCATCTTTTAAAATTCCCGACCTGATTTACAACCTTTTAATTGTTGGCGCATTAACCGCTGGCTTTATCCCTGGTTTTACAAAACTTTTTTACCAACACACCGACAAAAAAGAAGCCTGGAAACTAGCTAACAACGTTATCAACATCGCCGGTGTGGCTCTAATTTTCTTTTGTGCGCTCGGAATGATTTTTACCACACCGCTCGCCCACATCATCGCGCCTGGATTTTCTGGGGAGAATTTTACTCGCATGGTTAGCTTTACACGCATCATGTTCCTCTCTCCGCTGTTCTTAGGTATATCAATGGTAACTGGTGGCATCTTACAATCACTCCGACATTTCACTCTCTACGCTCTTGCCCCAATCTTTTACAACCTTGGCATCATCGCTGGTGCTACCGGACTAGTTCATGCTTGGGGTGAAATCGGATTGCCCTTAGGCGTAATTTTAGGAGCAGCCATACATGCTGGCATTCAAATCTATGGTGCCTATCAAGTTGGTTGGCGTTGGAAACCTGTCTTTAATCTATTTGATCCTGAAACAAGAACAATTGGCCGATTAATGATTCCTCGCACCCTTGGTCTTGCAATTACTCAAGTCAACCAAGTAGTGATTACCATGTTGGCTTCGCTTTTACCAGTTGGCAGTATCGCAGTTTACAATTATGCCAACAATTTACAAGCCGTACCAATTGGAATTATCGGCATACCATTTGCAATCGCAATTTTTCCCTTACTCTCCGCTGCCGCTGCAGAAAAAGACAACAAACAATTTGTCTCTCATTTAATTAATACTGCTAGACAGATAATATTTTTAGTTGCGCCCCTATCAATTTTAATTCTTTTGTTGCGCGCTCAAATAGTACGCGTAGTTTTAGGAAGCGGAACATTTGATTGGGCAGCAACAGTAAACACCGCTGATACTTTAGCCTTCTTTTCCCTTGGACTTTTAGCTCAATCACTAATACATTTATTAGTGCGGGCTTTCTACGCTTTATCCAACACCAAAACTCCTTTTATCATCGGTCTAATCGCTGAACTTTTTAGTATCATCGCTGCCCTACTTTTAATGCGACCACTTGGCGCACCGGGTTTAGCCTTAGCAGCTTCTATTGGCGTTATCTTAAACGCCATAATGCTAATTGTGGCACTCCGTACTCATACTAAAAACTTCGAAGAAGCAAGCTTAATCCCGTTACTATTCAAAATATCTATCGCCACATTAGTTATGGCAGTAGCCGTACAAGCTGTTAAATATCCTTTAGCCAACATATTTGATCAACAATATTTCTTTGGTATTTTAGGACAAGGCTTAATCGCTGGTATTGTCGGCCTGGCAATCTATTGTCTTTTGTGCTATATATTAAGGGTCCCTGAGTTCACTCAGATCAAGGACAGTTTAAAACGACGCTGGTTAAAACCAGCCCAAATCACTACTTCGGAGGTGGTAGAATTGAAAGACTAATATTGTATGAATGATAACACCCGCAACTTCTGTATTATCGCTCACATTGATCATGGTAAATCAACTTTAGCTGATCGTTTCTTGGAATTTACCAAAACTGTTTCCAAGCGCGACATGAAAGAACAGCTTTTAGATTCAATGGATCTAGAACGTGAACGCGGCATTACAATTAAACTGACTCCAGTGCGCATGGAATATACCGACGAGGGTACGCCATATATTTTAAACCTCATTGATACTCCTGGTCACGTTGACTTTAACTATGAAGTTTCTCGCTCCTTGGCCGCTGTTGAAGGCGCGATTCTTTTAGTTGATGCTACCCAAGGTGTACAAGCCCAAACAATCGGTAACTTGTATCTAGCACTTGAACAAAATTTAACGATCATCCCGGTTATCAACAAAATCGACATGCCAATTGCCAATGTCGAAAAAACCAAGGCGGAAATAATCCACCTCATCGGCTGTGAAGAAAAAGATATCATTTTAGCTTCCGCAAAAACCGGCGCTGGCATAGAAGATATTTTAAAGGCCGTAATTGCTAAAGTGCCAAAGCCAAATGATAATTCTGCCAAAGCACCCCGTGCTCTAATCTTTGACTCTGAATACAATGAATACAAAGGCGTGGTCGCCTCAATCAGAATGGTTGATGGTGAATTAAAAAAAGGTGACAAAATATTTTTAATGACCACTCAGACACCAGCAGAAATTTTAGAGATCGGTTACTACCGTCCTAAATTTTCTCCGATGGAGTCCATTAAGAATGGCGAGATCGGATATATTGTTACTGGCTTAAAAGAAGTACGTGAATGTCGAGTTGGTGATACTGTCACAACAATACTCAACAGTGCTGACATGATTACGGCTTCAAGAGAATCGCTGCCTGGTTACAAAGAAGTAAAACCAATGGTGTTCGCCGGTATCTTCCCTAAAGAAGGCGACGCCTACCAAGAACTACGCGATGCCATTGATAAGCTAAAATTAAATGACTCTTCTCTTTACTATGAACCAGAAAGATCACAGGCTCTAGGCTTTGGTTTCCGTTGCGGATTTTTAGGCATGTTACACCTCGACATCTTTCAAGAACGTCTACGTCGCGAACATGGATTAGCCGTGATTATCACTACCCCAAGTGTTGCCTACCAAATTATTAAGAATGGCGGTGAGCAATTTACTATCCACAGCCCTCAAGAAATGCCTGATCCGGGTACAATCGAAGAAATATCTGAGCCCTGGATGAATTTAGATGTCATCTCTCCCAAAGACTATGTTGGTAGTATTATGGGGTTAATTGCCGAACGTAAAGGAAAATATATCAATACAGAATATTTAAGTACCGGTGTTGACCAACGCGCATTGTTACATTATCAAATCCCATTAGCTTCGCTCATCACTGATTTTTATGATAAGTTAAAAACATACACTTCTGGTTATGCTTCAATGAACTATGAATACCGTGGCTATGAACCAACAGATGTTGTAAAAATGGATATATTAGTTGCTGAAGAACAGGTTGAAGCATTGTCTACTTTGGTTTGGCGCGAAGAAGCTTTTCATGTTGGTAAAAAAATCGTTGAATCACTCAAAGAATCTTTGCCAAAACAACAATTTGAATTAAAGATCCAAGCAGCAATTGGTAGAAAAGTAATCGCTTCTGAGCGTCTCTCAGCACTACGCAAAGACGTCTTAGCAAAAATGTCTGGCGGTGACTATACCCGTAAAATGAAACTGTTACAAAAACAGAAAAAAGGCAAAAAACGTATGAAGTCACACGGAAAAGTTGACATCCCAGCCGAAGCATACTTGGCGGTATTAAAAAGATAATAACCAATTTAAAAAATATGCGAAGAAAAACTTTAAAATCTCTCTGGGCATTAGTTGCTATCTTAGGCATTTTGGCAATGCTGTTCTTTACGATCATGCCAGCATTTCAATAAACCAAAAAAAATACCATGAAAATATTGCGCCAATATCAATTAGATATTATCTTTCTTTTCTTTGCCTTCATCCTAATTTTATGGTCATATTTTTATGGCCTAAAATATCTAGGGGCTGATCCTCACGATTTTGAATGGATGGTTGCTCTGCCTTTGATAGCAATATATTTCTTTTACCTCTTCCGCTTACGCGGCCATATTAAACTAGCTGATCGCCGCAAACTTACTACTCAAACAATGATATACTGGATTGCACTGGGCATTTCAATGGTTCTTACATACTCCACACCAGTAGCCGCACGTGACTACTTAAGTATCCGCATTTTCTTTATCCTCTTCACGCTTTTCCTTGCAGATTCTTACTGGGATTTTAGCAGCATTACTTTACGATCACTCTTCCGAAAGAAATAAACAACAATGAAAATATGAAACGTCGTTGGATAATTGCCCCCGAACTATCAAAAAAAGACAGAGAAACACATCCTGAACTACCAGCCTTGGCCGTTCGTCTTTTGTGGAACCGCGGATTAAAAACCCAAGAAGCAATTGATGAATTCCTCCACCCCGATTATTCAACCGACATCCACGATCCTTTTCTTTTCCGTGACATGGCAAAAGCAGTTGAGATTATTCTTTCCGCAATTAAAGATGAAAAGAAAATAGTCATCCACGGTGACTATGACGCCGATGGTGTTTGTGCGGGCGCAATCCTAACATCAGTTATTAAAAAAATGGGCGGAAAAAATGTTGGCATCTTTTTACCTCATCGCGAAACTGATGGTTATGGAATAAACCTAAACACCGTCAAACTTTTAGCCGAACAAAAAACTGATCTGATAATCACTTGTGATTGTGGTATTAGTAATATTGCCGAAGTTACCGAAGCAAAGAGATTGGGCATGACTGTAATAATCACTGACCACCACACTGTGCCAACCACTCTACCTCCGGCTGACGCCATCATCCACGCCCTTGTACCAGGAGAAACATATCCAGACCATGGATTATCTGGTGGTGGTGTCGCTTTTAAGTTATTACAAGCGCTGTTACAAGAACACAAAAAAACCAATGAAACTTTAATTGACGGACAATCACACGAATCATTTGAAAAATGGTCACTTGATTTAGCGGCTATCTCCATTATCGGTGATATGATGCCACTAATCGGCGAAGCACGCACTATCACCCGTTATGGGCTAACAGTATTAAACAAAACAAAAAATATCGGTCTACAAAAACTACTACAAGTTGCTGGTGTAACCGACGAAAACAACAAATTTAAAAGAAAAGAAATTGACAGCGAAACTGTTGCTTTTCAAATCGTCCCCCGCATTAATGCTGCTGGCAGAATGGACCATGCCAACGTTGCCTTTGCATTGCTAACCGCTGAAGATGAAGCCGAAGCAATAGTGTTGGCGGATAAATTAAATAAAAACAATATTGATCGCCAACGTTTAACCGAACAGATCACAAATCAAGCCCGCAAACAAATCAAAGAAACTAAACAAGAAGAAAATCCAGTATTATTCGTTTTTGAAGAAAGTTGGAGCACAGGAATACTTGGCTTAATTGCTGGCCGACTTAAAGATGAATACTATCGCCCGGTAATCGTGATGGGGAAAAACGAAGGTGAAATAACTGGCTCAGGCCGCAGTATTTCAGAATTTAATCTAATCGCTGCGATGCAAGAAATCCCTGAAATTTTTTCTAAATTTGGTGGGCACCCACAAGCTTGTGGGTTTTCTCTCTTAACTCCTGAAAAGTTAGAAGAATTTAAAGCAAAACTAATTGCCTCAGCCAAAAAGAAATTAAAACACATTGACCTATCACCTGCAATACACATCGACGCGGAAGTCGATTTAGAAGAAATCAACTGGGAAGTATTTGATATTTTAGAAAAATTCTCTCCTTTTGGACAAAAAAATGAAACTCCTAAATATTGTGCCCGCGGC
>CAZHTA010000003.1:35655-83629 GCA_964535515.1 uncultured Gammaproteobacteria bacterium | reverse complement strand
TCCTGAAAATGCTGTCGAATATTTTGTTTCTTATTACGATTATTATCAACCGGAGGCATATTTACCACACTCTGATACATATATTGAAAAAGAAGCGCAGATTAATGAAGAGATTGATCGTTTGCGTCATGCTTGTACTCAAGCGTTAATGTCACGTAAGGATGTGATTATTGTTGCTTCGGTTTCAGCGATATATGGTTTAGGTTCACCAACAGAGTATGAAAAGATTGTCTTGCATTTAACTGTTGATCAGAAGTTAAATCGCGAAGAATTATTAGCACAATTAGTGGAGATGCAATTCGAAAGAACTAATAGCGATTTAAAACGGGGTAGTTTTCGTTTACACGGTCAGGTGTTTGAGCTTATGCCAGTAAATGAAGAAGTGATCTATCGTTTTGAAGTAGGCGAAGAAATTAATTTGATTGAACAGGTAGATCCAGTAACTAGGAAAGTAAAACACGAAGTGTCAGATGCTTGGATTTTTCCAGCTCGGCATTATGTTGCTAGTCCGATAGCACGAGAGAAAGCAATTGTTTCGATTCGAACAGAATTAGAAGAGCGGTTAAAGGAACTTGAAGGTCAAGGGAAAATATTGGAGCACGAACGTTTAAAACGACGGGTTAACTATGACTTAGAGATGATCCAAAATTTAGGATACTGCAATGGTATTGAAAATTATTCTCGCCATTTTGAAGATCGACCACAAGGGGTACCGCCTTTTACTTTGCTTGATTATTTTAAATATTGCTCACCGCAATTTTTAACGGTAATTGATGAGTCGCACATGACCGTACCGCAGATTCGGGGAATGTATAGCGGCGACAAAGCACGTAAGGATATTTTAGTAGATCATGGTTTTAGATTACCAAGCGCCCGTGACAATCGGCCGTTGCGTTACGAAGAGTTTGAAAGTCGAGCTGGAGAAACAATATATATATCTGCTACCCCAGATGAGTATGAGTTAACAGCGAGTGAGCAGATAGTTGAACAGGTTGTTCGTCCGACGGGCTTAATTGATCCAGAGGTAATCATTCAACCAGTAACTGGTAAAAAAGATGGATCAGTCAAATCGCAAATTGAAGATTTGCTTGTACGGATTGATGAGCGTGTTAAAAGCGGGGAACGAGTTTTGGTTACTACTTTAACCAAGAAGATGGCAGAAGATTTAAATGATTATCTTACTCAGAAGAAAGTAAAAGTGAAATATATACATAGTGATGTGGTTACCTTAGATCGGATTGAAATTATCGCATCTTTGCGCAAAGGAGAAGTTGATGTGTTAGTCGGGGTTAATCTTTTGCGTGAAGGGTTGGATATGCCAGAGGTGTCGCTAGTAGCGATATTAGATGCGGACAAAGAAGGATTTTTGCGTAGTACTACTAGTTTGATACAAACCATCGGTCGGGCAGCACGCAATGTTAATGGTCAGGTTATCTTGTATGCAGACAATATTACTGGTTCAATGAAGCGGGCGATTGAAGAAACTGACCGTCGGCGTAGGACACAGTTGGCGTACAACAAAAAACATGGTATTACACCGAAAACAATTGAGAAGAGTATTAGAAATATTCTAGAAGAATTTGGGATTACTCGAAACAAAGGTGAGACAGCAAAGAGAAAAGGAAGAGAGAAGATTAATGGTATTTTAGAATTGGATTTGTTGGGAGATGGTCGTCCGGTAGCAGAGATCATCAAAGAGAAAGAGCAGCAAATGCGCGAGGCAGCGAAGAATTTAGAGTTTGAGTTGGCAACGATACTGCGAGACGAGATAAGAGAATTAAAGAAAAAATAAACGGCTTAGAGCCGTTTATTTTAATTTAGTGTAAGGATCGAGGTCAATGTAGTAGTTGCTTTTATCTTTTGGATCAAAATACACGTCAATCATTTGTCCGGTTTTTAGAGATTCGGGGTCAAAGTTCCAGATTCTTTCGCTGAACAAAGAACTGCCGTCCTCCATTTGCACTCGAACAATAAAAGGGTTCTTATTCATGATTGCACTATCGTAATCTTTTTTTGCTTCTATGAATGGTGCTTGTATTTTTATACCCGTAGTTTTTAGCTCAAGAATAATTTTTTTACGACTAAAATATCTGATTACATATTGTCCGGCGAAGATTATAAATACTACACCGATGAATATTGTGATAATTCCAGGGATAATAAGCGCTCGGTAGTCAGCTATGCGAGCTTCGCTTGGTTTTTGGGGGTTGTAGTAGATTTCTATTTGATCACCAGTTTTATATTTTACATTTTCTCGACTATAGTCGGCGGTAAATTTTGTTTTTTCTCCGTTGGGCAAAGCAAACTCTATTTGGGGATATTCCATGGTGGTTAAAACATCAGAACCATAATCTTTTTCAATTATGATGTTGTAGATTGTGCCAGTAGTTTTTGAGAAAGTATCTTTTACTCGGTAGCTCTCTTTAGTTATATAAATACCTAGCCAAAAGATTGTCATGCCGAGGAAAACTATAAAAACATTTACTATTATGGCAGTTTTAGATGTAACACGCATATAATTTTAAATATAGGATAATTATAGCGGTAATTAAAGATTGTGTAAATTAGGTTTAGATTATTGACAATTCACACTAGTTTGGTATAATTAACTTGTTCTTTCTATTTTGATAACATTGTATATGACCCCGTCGAAGGGGCTTTTTGGCGTTTTTATGCAAAACAAGATTATTATCAAAGGAGCACGTGAGCATAATTTAAAAAATATCTCACTTGAACTTCCACGCAATCAGATGATTGCATTTACTGGTTTGTCTGGCTCAGGCAAGTCTTCTTTGGCGTTTGACACTATTTTTGCTGAAGGGCAAAGAAGATATATTGAATCATTGTCTGCCTACGCCCGTCAGTTTTTGGGTGGAATGCAGAAGCCAGATGTAGACGAAATTGATGGTTTGTCACCAGCCATTTCCATTGATCAAAAAGCACATAGTGCTAATCCACGTTCAACCGTTGCAACCATTACCGAGATCTACGACTATCTTCGGGTATTGTTTGCGCGTATTGGTGCGCCACATTGTCCGTTGTGTGGAACTAAAATTGAGAAAATGACTACTGATGAAATGATTGGGCAGATTGTAAAAAGAATTAAAAAACATGCTGGTAAGGATGAATTGTTGATTCTGTCTCCGGTAGTACGTGGTCGTAAGGGTGAGTACTATCAGATGTTGTATGATTTGTATAACTCAGGATATTTAGAGGTACGCGTCGATGGTAAGTTTAAAAGTTTGCGGGAGCGTATTCTTTTAAGCAAGAATAACAAACATGATATTTCCGTAGTGGTAGATCGAATATCATTGTCTTCCGGTTTAACAGTTGAGATGGAAAAGCGTTTGAATGAGGCAGTAGAAAATGCAGTAGATTTATCCAATGGATTATGTGTGGCGATTTTTCCTGATCAGGAAGAAGTAATTTTTTCTACAGAATATTCTTGTCCCAAAGATGGTTTTAGTTTTCCTGAAATTGAGCCACGGTTGTTTAGTTTTAACAGTCCTTATGGATATTGTGAATATTGCACAGGTTTAGGTACCAAAGAATTATTTAGCGAAGAGGTTTGTCCAAAGTGTGAGGGTAAGCGTTTAAATGAAAATGCACTAAATGTTCGAGTGGGAGGAAAAAATATTTGGGAAGTAGTTTCTTTGAACATTCACAATGTTAGAGAGTTTTTTGCGGAATTAGAATTAGGATTACCTGATCGTGAGCAAGAGATTGCGGGTGCAGTATTGAAAGAAATTCAAAATCGTTTGCAGTTTATGTATGACGTTGGTTTGCACTACCTTACTTTGAATCGTACGGCTGGTACTTTATCCGGTGGGGAAGCACAGCGTATTCGTTTGGCTAGTCAGGTTGGAACAAGATTGGTGGGTGCTTTGTACGTACTTGATGAACCGACTATTGGTTTACATCAAAAAGATAACGAACGCTTAGTTAGAACTTTGCGCAATCTATGTGATGTTGGTAATACTATTATTGTAGTAGAACACGATGAAGATACTATTCTTGCCAGTGATTGGGTGGTAGATTTTGGTCCGGGTGCAGGTAAGCACGGTGGTGAGATTGTTTACAGTGGACCACGAGTAAGTTTGTTAACAAAAAACAAAGTGGATAGCCCTATTTGTAAGGTTTTAGGTAGTTTTGAAAAATCTTTAACCGGAAAATATTTACGTCGGGAGTTAAAAATTGAAACACCAATAAAACGTCGTAAGGTTGATAATGCTACGCCAAAACTGAAAATCAAAGGGGCGACGGAGCATAATTTAAAAAATATTACTGTTGAAATTCCGTTGCGTCGGCTTGTTTGTTTAACAGGGGTATCTGGTTCAGGTAAAAGTACTTTGATGCACGATATTATCCAGAAAGCAGTTTCGAATAAATTTAATCATTTAGATAAGCCAACGGGAGAGTTTAAAGAGATTGTGGGAATGGAATACTTGGATCGTATTATTACCATCGATCAAAACCCAATTGGGCGCACACCCCGATCCAATCCTGCTACCTATACTAAAGCCTATGACTTTATCCGCGAACTATTCGCCGCTACCCCAGAAGCGAGGATGCGTGGGTTTGGTGTTAGTCGTTTTAGTTTTAACGTACCTTCGCTGCCGCCTAAGGATGGTAGTAATCGAGGAGTGGGTGGTCGTTGTGAGAATTGCGAAGGACGCGGGTTTTTGGAAATTGAAATGCATTTTTTACCGAGCGTAAAAGTAGGGTGTGATATTTGTAAAGGTAAACGATTTAATCAAGAAACATTACAGATTCATTACAAAGGTAAAAGTATTGCTGATGTGTTAGCGATGACAATTGAAGAGGCAGAAGATTTTTTTCGAGATATTCCGATGATATATGACAAGTTAAAAATATTAAATGAAGTGGGTCTAGACTATTTGACTTTAGGACAATCTGCCACTACCTTGTCCGGTGGAGAAGCGCAGCGTATTAAGTTGAGCCGTGAGTTAGCAAAACATGGCACTACCAAGACTTTGTATTTGTTGGATGAACCAACTACGGGTTTGCATTTTGAAGATGTGAGAAAGTTGTTAGTAGTACTTGAACGTCTAGTTGGTCAAGGAAATACAGTATTAGTGATTGAACATAATTTAGATGTGATTAAATGTGCGGATTGGATAATTGATCTGGGTCCAGAAGGAGGAGACAAGGGTGGAGAATTAACGGCAACGGGGACGCCTGAAGAAGTGGCGCGAAGAGGCAGTTCTTTTACCGGACAATATTTGAAGAAGGTTTTATAAAAAATACCCCGACTATCAAGTCGGGGTATTTTTTATATTAGAAATGATAGGCACTTACAAGCGCCACCACCTTTGATAAATTCAGACATCTCGATTGGGTGGGTGGTGTAGCCCAACTTTTTTAGTCTTTGGTAAATTTGTGGTGCTCCGGCTGGTATAATGATATCTTTGTTAATTACCACAGCGTTACAGGCAAATTTAGTTGCTTCTTTTTCGGTTACGGGAATTAATTCAATATTTTGACTTAATATTTTCTTTGCTTTAGATGAGAATGCATTGGGATAATATGTTGCTTGTTTAGAATTGATTGGGCAGAAGCAAGTGTCGAGATGATAGAACCGCGGGTCAATCAGCTCTATTGGTATCACTTCGATTTTTGGGTTTAGTTTTTTTAATATTTTGGCTGTTTCGTATTGGGCTTCAACTGAAGAACGGAAACCATAACCAAAAAATAATTTGTCTCCGGCCCACAAAGTATCGCCGTGTCCCTCAAAGTAGAATGTCTTGTCTATCTCCGCTATTTTAAACCCATTTTTCTTAAACCAAGCAATAGCGTGTTTTTTCTCTCCTTGGCGTTCAGGGTAGCGGAAGTTTGAGGGGATAAAGGTATTTTTGTATAAAATACCAATATCAACATATGTCATGTCGGGTAAGTCTTTTTGGGGTTTTAATAATTTAACGTCAACACCTAGCTCAATAAATTTATTTTTTAATTGTTGCCATTGGGTATTTTTTTCTTGGGATACGATGGTGTTAGTGTCCATCCAGGGGTTGATTGAATATTTTATATCAAAATAGTCTGGTGGGCACATCAGACAAGTAGGTTTTTTCATTCTATTTTTTAATTATTTTTATACCTCTTAATCCTAAAATAATTAAGATTAAGGTTATTATTTTTATAATATAGTGACCGTGTAGGTCGAGAAAGTTTTTGGTTAAGGGGGTAATGTTACCGACTAGCATGTGAGCAATAATCCCAATTGGTATTGTAAGAAACAGCCAGTTTATCTTGGGTATTTTAATTCTTAGTTTTAAAAATATTTTTGACAACAGTGGTGAGAGCAATCCAATACCAATTAGTGCGGCAGTAAAATCAAAAAGGGCGTATCCACCTAAACGGAATTGTCGTAAGAATTCTATCGTGGTCATATGGTATTAGTTGTTGTGTTGTTATTATTATTTAAAGCTATTTTTTTCTTTTTAAACCAATTAAGCAAGAAGAGGTATCCAATAAAAAAAGCTGGCCCGGCTATTATCAAAGACCAAGAGATCATATACCATTCAAACTGGTTCGTTAGTAGTAGGGCCATGTATAAAAGCCCGGCTAGGATAAAAGCAACTCCGCCGACAATTTCATGTTTCCAAGATATGATTAAGACTGTCGTTAGAACAAATGAGTGAATATTATGCATGAGTAAGCCAACGATTGTCCCCCAAAAACCTAAGCTCAAATCAAAAATATCCAGTGAAAAGAGAGATATAAACAAGATAAATAGTATTGATAGTATTCGTGGTGTCCAGTATATGAATCGGTTAATTTTTATTGGCATATTTTTGCATGTGTTGTTTTGTGTAAAAACCGTGCTAGCGGATGTAGTATTTTTCTTTTTTCTGGTTGCGATCAGAATTATTTTTGAATTTAGAATTTATTTTTTTGCTGGCAATGGTAAAAACATGCTAACTCTTTTTTTATAACTTTCAAATTCAGGATTTTCTGCCATTTTTTTCTCTAACATGGGGATGCCAGACACTTTCAAAATCAAAAATGTTATGGTTATCGGTCCGATGATACCAAGCCAGCCATTTGGAGTAGAGAGCGCGACGAGCCAGATGCCCCACCATTGCGTCACTTCACCAAAATAATTCGGGTGGCGAGTATGTGCCCAAAGTCCGTCTTGCATTAACTTTCCTTTATTTTCTGGATTTTTAATAAATCGTGCAAGTTGTGCATCGCCAACAGTTTCAAAATAAAAGCCTAAAAGCCACACTGTTACTCCTAGAAAATCAAGCAACCCAAGACTCGTTCCTGCATTTCTATTAATAAGTAATACTGGTGAGACAATGAGAAACAAAAATACACCTTGCAAAAAATACACTTGAAAATATGAACGAATGTAAAACCACTTACCCCATTCTTTGCGCCACGCGAGATAACGATAATCTTCTGCTTTACCTTTGTTTCTTGCGTGAATATGCCATGCCAAACGCAAACCCCAAATACTCACCAATATTCCTACTAAAAGCCCTCTTATATTAGAGTCACTGGATAGGAAAAATGATGCCCATGTCATTAGTATAAAGCCTAAGCCCCACGCCACATCGGCCACATCATTTCTCTTTTTTATAAAAGAAATTAAGAACCAGAGGCTCATGTATACAAACAATGCTAAAATGAGGGTTAAATAATAATTCATAGACCAAATTTATTTGCAATGAAATATGTTATTACTGACACAGAAGATGCGAGTACGGCACCCCATGCTAAGTCCACGATCGTAACCAAAAGTGGCCAGTCCTTAGCAACTGCCAAATTCGTTAGGTCATAGGTGGCATAACAAACTAATCCGAATAGCGCACCAAAGAGAAGAGCATGTATCCACGAGTTTTTTTCCATGGCAGGAGCGATTACGAAAACAATGAGACCTGCGATAAAAATTAGATAAAAGATAATTGCAGCGGTCCAATTTACATCCGACTTCATAAGAGTGCCAATCTGTGCACGGTAAAAATTCTTGGCAACCAAACCAAGCCAGACCATGTCGATGGCAAAGAAAACTGGTAATGCGATTCCGTATAGTTTTATAAACATAGTATTGATTTATTTTTTATAAAATATTTTTCCGACAAAGAACACAAACAATGTCAAACATATAATCACAGTAAAGATAACGCTCGGATATTGTCCGCCAAAACCGCTAACAGACAATTGTTTAAAAAGTATCCATGAATATGCCCAGACGAGTACTAGACCATAGACGATATTTTTGTCTTTGCGCATTCGCAAAATCCCAATAAGTGCCCCGACGAGTAAAATAATGCTTGTCCAGATAAAGTCGGCAATACCAAATCCATTCCAGCCTAGACTCACCAAAAATATCGTGATGTTGGCAATCGCCGCAACTGTTATCCAACCAAAGTAAATGCTAAAAGGGGTCCGAATGGAAATTTTTTCGATTGCTGTAAACTGTTCTACGTGGAGGATGTCGGCAATCTTAATCAGAAGGAAAAGCAAAACCGCCATAATGAGCACTGAGATACCGATATAGTCATAGTGCCAAGCAAATATCCATGAGATATTAGCAAGCGATGTGGCAATAAAAAGTGGATTAATTTTCTGGAGAATTTTTTCTGTTTTTTGATCTTTTTTCACAAATTGGTACAGAACATATCCACCCAGCAAAAGATAAATCAAGCCCCAAATGGAAAAGGCTGGACCAGCCGGAGCAAAAAGATTAGGATAAGCGTCTGATATATCTCCAGTGGAGCGATTATTGATAGGCAAGCTGTTAGCCAAAAAATTGACCATCACCATGGCGACATAGGCAAGCCCTACCATTATTTTTGTAAAAATATTTTTCATATTTTTATTAATGATTTAATAATTTGTTTGAATAATATGGTAATATTTTAAAAAATAAAAGGAATATTTCATATAATGTGTATCCGAGTAGACGAAGACGTGCCGTTGTTTTCAGTAATAACTTTCGTTTTTAGATAACCCTATTTTATCAATTTCAGCCTTCAATTTCAATAAGCGTGGTTTGGATGAGTATTTGGCGTTAGCCAAGCGCGAACCGTATGCTCGGTGTTATGTGTTGTAGTGAAAAGCAACGACCGCCTTCACAGGCGGTCGTATATTTTTGATAATAATCTAATGTATTAATTCTTCTTCAATATCAGCTCCATCTATTTGCGAAAGTAAATCAGGATGATGTTCTCTGATATAATCAACAACTGCTCTGTGTCCTTCAAAACTAGCATTAGGAGTTTTTAAGCCAGCTTCTTCTGCTTCTGCCTTTTTTGTTTCTAATAATCCAGCAAGTTTTTCGCATAGTGCCGGATTATTATTTTTTAAATCTGCTAATAGATAACAAACGGAAGCAGCCCGCTGATATCTTTGATCTCCCCCTGCTCTTGATTCCGTATGTGGCATATGTGTTATTTTAAAAATATTTAATAAATAGCATTACTAACTAATAGTAAATTACCAAAAATATATAAAATTGTCAAAACAATTTTTTGCTTTTCACTATTATACATAACGTTCCAGAATATGCGATGTTTGGTAGGGCTATAATATCGCGAAGCGGTAGCCCTACCAAATATGGGTGTAGCGACCAACGAAAGCGAAACCCCATATTCTGTGTTAAGTGATGTTGAAAGAAAATCACAAAATAGCTTCTCCATAGAAAGCAAAGGGCTTTCCGCTTTTTAATGCCCAGATTTGGTTGCCATAATCAAAGTGCCACCATTCGTCTTGATCTAAAGTAAAGCCTTCCGCTTCCATTGCTTCACGTAAAATTTTTCTATTTTTTGTAAACTCAGGATTGTCTTTGTAAATTTCGTAGAAAAACGGCCCCGCTTCAACGCCAAAAAAGTCGAATTCAGTCCCCATGTTTAATTCGTTACCATTCGCATCAGTTAAGGTTAAATCTACTGTTCCTCCTGTTGCATGTGGTGGAATTCGATTTTTTTGATAAGGAGGTGAAACAAATTTGCCTACTTCTAACTCTAATTGTTCGTTAGTCCATTCTGGATGAGCCGTTTTCAATTCAGCCCAGTATTTTTTATAGATATTATTTTGCGTGTCTCTCGAGCGGAAGGCGTCCCATATTTTCAATTTGAGACCTCCCAGATTATCCTGCACTTTGAGCAACTTTTGAGCAACTTCATTTCTTAATAACATCCGAGCATCAGCGGAAAGCCCTTGCTGGAAATATTTTGGGTCCACAATAAAACCAAGCGTTGCTAAATCAACCATAGTTTCGCGGTTTTCTCTAATTTCTATTGAAGTATATTTCACTAAAGTCATAGAGCAGCTTGGTTTTAGATTTTCTTTCAATTTCACTTAATGTACGCCGATATGCGAAGTTTGACAAAATTCCATTTAAAATTAATAATTATTTTGGCAAATTTGGGAGAAAGAAAAAGTGCATCCATTAAAAGTTAAATCGCACTTTTTCTTGAACCGCATATCGTGCTGTTGTACGATGGAGTAAAAATCCTACTCAATCTGTTCTTTTAGTCGAGCCATCGCCTCTAATTCTTTTTTCATATCTTGCAGAAACCATTGCATAGTTGGATCCCATTCTCGAATAAGATCATCAATTGTAGTCATCATTTCTTGTAATTCTGGTAAAGAAAGTACTTCCATATTTCTAAGAAGGTCATTTAAATTTCTTCTATTGAATCCTTCTTCTCTTATTGTTGTCCAAATGGTTTCTGCCGTTTTTTCTTTTCTTTCTCTTGCTTGTTCTTCAAGTTTTTCGGTAGGAATACCCTCGAAAACGTCTCCTTCTTTTGGGCTCCGAGGTCTTTCAGCCCTCGTTTTTCTTTGAAGTTCAGCAGTCATTTCTTTTAAACGCAAAAGAAAAGAATCCATAATTTCACGTTTTTCGGATTTTTCAGGTGTAGTGTTGAGCGTTGGCTCGACTTCTTCATCGTAATCTCCAGGTGTTTCTCTCATATATTTAATATTAGTAAATTAAGGTTTAAGTATAGGATTTTTTACTCTTTCATACAATGTACGCCGATATGCGATGTTTCACACATTCCTTATAAATTAAATGTGTGCGAAATATGTGTGAGAGAAAAAGAGTATCCGCTGAAAATATTTATCACTCTTTTTCTTGAACCGCATATCGTGCTGTTATCGGATGTATTGCTTTTGTCTTTCAAAATACTTTTAAGGGGTCAGATGGGGAGTCCGACCTTGTTATTGGTGTGGGACAATGCGAACATGTCGTATGTGAACATACCACAATCTACCCAGACATTCTACCAAGAAGAAAAAAATGAAGATCGGACCGACTCTTCTGAAACGCTCTGTAAGCGACAGATCAGTCACGTTTTTAAATCTTGCTACCAGAAAACCCATGATGGTTCCAAGAAGCAACCCCGCTAGCAGGATTGCGAGAACTACAGTCGCGCAAAGTTGTACTACTTGTAGTATTGTCATGGCCATCCCTCCTTAGGTCAGACTCCCCCTTAAAAGTATTTTGTAAAAAGCAATATTTCCGATAACGTACGCGTGTATGCAATCGTTTTAATGTTGTATACACGCTGTTATACATTGTTGTACAGATTTTTATTCGCTTTGGTCCGTTCCATCAATATTTATATTATTCGTTGTTTTATTTGAAAAAATTTTTACGACCGCTCGTTTGAACGAGTATGAGGAACATCCCTCTTTTCTACCACAAGCAGTAAATTCATTGTAATAACTAACGTGCCCATTTTTACTTTTTGTAAAAATATAATAATTACCAGCAGGTGCTTGAAGTTTATAATTCCCAAATTCTTTTTGAAATATACAATACAATTTTTTAGAGTCGACATTTTCTGCACATATATCAGAATCTAATGGTAGTGGCTTAATATCTGCTCCACATTTTTCTAATTCTTGTGGATCAGTAATACCTTCGCAAAAACCTCGTCCAGGTTCTTCGATAAAACCAGCAACTAATCCATTGGAAAAATATTGTATTTTACAAAAATAAATAGCTCCGACCATAACAAACAGTGTAATAATTATAATGATGAAAATTTTCCAAATTTTTGGCATATATTTTAATTAATGGTTAAAAAATCTGTACAATTATGTATAACTACCTTTATACCAACTTGTGGAAAAATTGGCTAAAATGTGCTAAAATTTTTAGTGAAATTGGGTTATACCCCTAGGGGGTATGGAATATTATAATAGTATCAAATAATATGGGGGAGGGCAATGTTTTTGAGGCGCTCGAAAGGGAGTTGCGTATTCGTAATTATAGTCGTCGCACAGCTGAGTCGTATATTTTTTATAATTGTAATTTTATAAAATTTATAAACAAAGACCCGCGGGCGGTAAATACGGAAGATATTAAAAGATATTTAGATTATCAAGCTAAAACAAAATCTGCCTCTACGATTTCTGTTGCATATAACGCTTTGTTATTTTATTACAAACAAGTTTGGCATCGTAATTTTTTTGTAAATTTACCACATCCTCAGAAAGAGAAACACATTCCAGTTGTGCTATCTAAAGAGGAGATTGGGCAGATGCTGGCGGTTGCTTCTAACCCAAAACACAATTGTATCTTAAGCCTTTTGTACGGCACTGGCGTGCGAGTGAGTGAGTTAACTCATATAAAAATGTGTGATATTGATTTAGACCGGATGGTTTTACGGGTTTTTCAAGGAAAAGGTAAAAAAGATCGGATAACCATTTTGCCGTTATCTTTAAAAGATATTTTATCACGACAGCAAAGGGTGAAAAATGTTAATGACTATTTATTTACCAACGGTAGTAACGGACGGTTGACCGAGGCCACCATACAGAAAATTGTGGCTCAAATTGCTTCAAAAGCAGGGATAAGAAAAAATGTTTCACCTCACACTATGCGCCATTCATTTGCTACTCATTTACTTGAAAATGGGGTAGATATCAGGTATATTCAAGAGCTGTTAGGCCATGCCAAGTTGCAAACAACGCAAATATATACTAAAGTGGCAGTAAACAACCTGCAAAAGATTGTTAGTCCATTAGATATTTAATATGGTAGATCTAGCCAAGAAAATTAAAAATTTACCTGATACCCCAGGGGTGTATCTGTTTTTCAATTTTTCTAAAGAATTGGTATATGTGGGTAAGGCTACTAGCTTACGTAGTCGAGTGCGTAGTTATTGGTCTGGGACCAAGACCCTTCGTCCGATTGAGCAGCTGATTGGTGAAGTAAAAAATATCAAAATCATTTCTACTGATTCAGTTTTAGAAGCAATTATTCTCGAAGGCAGCTATATTAAAAAGTATCGCCCGAAGTATAATGTCGATTGGAAAGATGATAAAAGTTGGAACTATATTTTAATCACGCGTGATCCATATCCAAAAGTTTTAACATTACGCGAACACGAATGGAAGCAGATTGCTGAGGGTGAACGTAAGAAAAAATATTTAGGGTGGTTTGGTCCATATCCAGGATTAAAAACAAAAGAGACACTGCGTCTTTTGCAGAAGCTGTTTCTCTTTTCTACCTGTGAGCCAAAAGCTAAACGACCTTGTTTGTATTATCAAATGGGGCAATGTTTAGGTGTCTGTACCGGTGAGATTTCTGCCGTTGATTATCGAAAGAAGGTTATCAAACCATTAGTTTTGTTTTTGTCTGGCAGTAAGAGAAAAGTTTTGGTAGTGTGGGAAAAAATGATGCTAGCAGCATCAAAGAGCGAAGACTATGAAGTTGCTGCTCGTTTACGCAATCAGATCAAATCATTACAACGAATTCAAGATGTTGCTTTGCTCAATGAGTCTTGGGTCAAAGAAGGTTTGCCTAAATCATCGGCTCGTTTTAAAGTGGAACGTATCGAAGGATATGATATTTCCAATTTTGGTATTAGTGGCAAGGTAGGCAGTATGGTGGTTTTTGATAGTAGAGGACCAGTAAAAAAAGAATATCGTAAGTTTAATATTAAGACCGTGACTGGTCAAAGTGATGTTGATTGTCTGCGTGAGGTGCTGGATCGTCGCTTAAAACATGATGATTGGATATTGCCGAATATGTTTTTAATTGACGGTGGGTTACCGCAAGTGAATGTTACACGCAAAGCGTTGCAATTGGCAAAGATTAATTTGCCAATTGTTGGAATCGCTAAAGGGCCAAAGCGCGACAAGAATGAATTTTTGTTAGCCAATGTTAAGGTTGGCAGTGAGGCTGACAAATGGATAAAGAGTAACAAGAATTTGTTAATTCAAGTACGTGACGAAGCACATCGTTTTGCAATTAACTTTCAAAAAAGTAAACGTAAAATTAGTAAATAAACCCTATGCATCGTTTTATCATTCCCAATGCTTTGACCCCAGGAAAGATGGTTTTAACCGATCATCAATTAGTACATCAAATTAAAGATGTCTTACGTTTTCGGGTTGGAGAAAAAATTATCATTAGTAATGGTGCGGGCAAAGAAGCAGAAGTAGAAATATTAGAGTTAGATAAAAAGCAGATGATGGTGTCAGTTTCTTCGGTTCGAGACAACAAGGCAGAGACAGCCCGTCAAGTAACACTGTATTGTGCAATTTTGAAAAAAGAAAATTTTGAGTGGGTAATACAAAAAGTTGTTGAGGTAGGAGTGAAAAAGATTGTTCCGGTGGTAACTGCTCGTACAGTAAAAACTGCTTTAAATTTAGCCAGGCTAAAGAAGATTGCTAAAGAAGCGGCGGAACAATCTGGTCGGGGGGTTGTTCCGGTGGTGGAAGCACCGGTTGAGTTGGAAAAAGTTGTTAAAAATTTGCCGGATAATCAAGCAAATATATTTTGTCATTTTGATGGTGAGAAGGTTGGTTCAGAAGACATAAAAGAGGCCACGGGTATTTGGATTGGCCCAGAAGGAGGTTGGACTGAAGAGGAAGTCAGGTTGGCAAGAGAAAAAGGGTTTAAAGTTGTTTCTTTAGGTAGTACCATATTGCGGGCGGAAACAGCAGCGACGGTGGGAAGTTTTGTTGCGGTTAATTTGTAATATATTTTATGGTTAAGAAGAAAATATTGGAGTTATTAGCACCGGCGAAAAATTATGAAGTGGGATGCGCGGCGATTGATGCAGGTGCTGATGCGGTATATATTGGTGCACCTAAATTTAGTGCTCGTGCGGCTGCTGGTAATACCTTAGAGGATATTGAACGGTTGGTTGATTATGCCCATTTTTTTCGAGCCAAAGTATATTTGACTTTAAATACAATTTTATTTGACGACGAATTAGATGAAGCCCAAAAGTTAATTTGGGATGCTTGGAATATTGGGATAGATGCGGTCATTATTCAAGATATGGGGATTTTAGAAATGGACTTACCGCCGATTCCATTGTTTGCTAGTACGCAGACTAATAATCAAACACCAGAGAAAGTAAAATTTTTAGAAGATGTGGGGATGAAGCGCGTGATTTTAGCACGCGAGTTAGGTTTGGATGCGATTAAAGAAATTCGAGCAAAGACAGAGGTGGATTTAGAGATGTTTGTTCAGGGTGCTCTGTGTGTTTGTTTTAGTGGTCAGTGTTACTTTAGTCAAGCCATTTCCGGACGCAGTGCTAATCGTGGTGTTTGCTGTCAGCCGTGCCGGATGAAATGTGATTTGATAAATGAGGCGGGTGAGGTTTTAGAAAGAGATAAACATTTGTTGTCTTTAAAAGACTTAAATTTATCTGATTATATTGAAGATTTAATTGATGTTGGAGTTACTTCATTTAAGATTGAAGGACGATTAAAAGAGGTGGATTATGTGATAAACACGGTATCAAGGTATCGCCAAATAATTGATGAGATAATTTTGAGACGTAAAGATTTGGCGCGTGCTTCTGAGGGTGTACAAACTCTTGACTTCACTCCCAAACTAGAAAAAACATTTAATCGTGGTTTTTCCTCGTATTTTTTAAAAGGACGTTCAAAAGATATTCTTTCTCCATTAACTCCTAAATCAATTGGGGAGCCAATGGGTAAGGTAGTAGAGCTGGGTGGAGGTTGGATAAAACTTGATCGGGTGGGTGATTGGCAAGCGGGAGATGGTTTATGTTTTTTTGTTGATAATGAATTGGTTGGCACGAACGTTAATGGATATGAGAATGGTAAGATATATTTAAACGAGACAAAAGGTATTGGGGTTGGTCTTGAAGTGTATCGTAATTTTTCTCTTGCTTTTGATAAAGTGATAAAAAGTAAAAAAGCGGTACAACGGGCAGTTTCTTTGGATTTTGTTTTGCGTTCTATTGATAACGGTTTTGCTCTTCTTGCCAAGGATAAAAATGGTGTGCAAGCAGAAGTGGATATTGAACAAGAGAAGGTTGTGGCAAAAAATCCAGAAGTAGCAGTTGAGATTGTGAAAAGTCAGTTGTCTAAATTAGGTGGCACCGGCTATGTTGCTGGAGAGATTAATTGTATTTGGGATCAACCATATTTTTTGCCTTTAGCGGTGTTGAATGGTTTGCGCCGGGCGGTAGTAGAAAAAATATCCGAAAAGCGATCACAAGCGTTGGTGCGAGCAACTTCGGAGATTAAACCAAACAGTTTAGTTTATCCAGAAAAAACTTTAGATTATCGTGGCAATGTGTCTAATGAGTTGGCAAAGAAATTTTATGCTCGTCATGGGGTAGAAAAAATTGATCCAGCGTTTGAATTAGTTGATGAGTATGTTGGCAAAAAAATTATGACCACCAAACATTGCCTGCGGTTTTATGAAGGGCTGTGCCCGAAGCAAGGTAATACTAAACAGGGGAATGGGATAATGTATTTGGTAAATGGTGATAAGAGATATCGCTTGGAGTTTGATTGTGTTAAGTGTGAGATGAACATTTTTCTAGATTAAGAAGGATAAAAGTTTGTGGACAAGATTCTTTGGTTGGATTATACTGTTATTAGTGGTGTTTTTAATTTTAATTTATTTTATATATGTTTTCGCCATTTAATTTTGGTGGTTTCTGGCCAATGGTTGTAATACTCATGCTTTGGAGTTTGTTTTGGAAGGCTTGGGCATTGTGGATTGCTGCTCGTCGGGGTGAGAAAGTATGGTTTGGAGCAATGATAGTAGTCAATACAATGGGTGTTTTGGAGATTTTGTATATTTATGTCTTTAGTAAAGACAAGGCCCCAGAAGTTTTAAAAAATATCATGACAAATGCTTCTAAGGTAGAAGAGGTAAAGTCTGAAGAAAAGCCAGAAATCAAGTAAGTTTAGCTAAAAACTGCTCGTCTCTGGCGAGCGGTTTTTTTATCTGTTATAATACAACTAGTTGACGTCGGCTAGTCCTGGTTTGGTCAATTTAAGCCAGAATTGCCCTAATTCAAGCCAAACTCTTGACATTTTAGCCAAAATAAATTAAAATTATGCCAATATGTTAGGTGGAAAAAAACAAACCGAACCTTGGAAATCAACCGTTAAGTTTTTGGGTCGTTGTCTGATTTGTAACACTGAGTACAAACAGGAGGCAGCGCAGTTCTTTGCTGAACAGGATTCCAGTCGTTTGTTGCATATTACCTGTGTTAAATGCCAAAGCCATTTTGTGGCGATGATAGTTATGGCTGGCCACGGGCTTAGTTCTGTAGGAATGATAACGGATTTGAACTATGAAGATGCTGCCAAATTATATTGTCAGCCGGTTATTACCTTGGATGAGGTTATTAATTGTCACGAAGTTTTAAAAAATAATTTAATTAAAATTTAATTGTCTATTTATGTCTTATTTGTTGAATGCTGTTACTCGTGCTTTGAAAGGGGAAAAAGTACGTGCCGAAGGAATTTTGCCAGCTGTTATCTACGGTGCAGGTGGTGAAACTGTAAGTTTGTCTTTGTCTTACGTTGATTTTGAAAAAATGTATCGTGAAGCTGGTGATGCTAGTTTGATCGATATAAGTATCGATGGCAAAGATGCTGGCAAGGTATTGGTACACGAAGTGCAATACGATCCAGTAAAAGGGCAAATGATCCATGTGGATTTTTACCGCATTGATATGAGTAAGCCAATTACTGCTAATGTAGATTTGAAATTTATTGGCGAAGCTCCAGCGGTAAAAGAATTGGGTGGTACCTTGGTTCACAGTATTAATGAAATTGAAATCAAATGTTTGCCAAAGGATTTGGTCTCACATATTGATATTGATGTAACTACTTTGAAGACGTTTGATGATACTATCAAAGTTAAAGATTTGGTTTTGCCAACTGGCTTTGCAGTTGTTAGTCTTCACGAAGACGATGTCTTAGCAGTTGTTACTCCAGCTTTGACTGAAGAGCAGATCAAAGCGATGGAAGAGGAATCTAAGACTGCGGATATTAGTAAAATTGAAGTGGCTGGTAAGAAGAAAGAGGAAGAGGGCGAAGCCGCTGCTCCAGCAGAAGAAAAGAAGGCAGAATAATATTGACACTAAAATATCCCGAGTCTATCGGGATATTTTTTTTATGATATAATATGTGGGTATGAAAAAGAATATATTATTGATTGGGATCATTTTGTTTATTAGTATTTTGGGATATACAGTTTTGTTGCTGTCTGATTCTCCTAAAGAAAAGGCGGCTGTTAGTCAGACGTCAATTAACAATGTTTTCTTTAGCCAATTGGATGGTCTGTCCGTTACAAGTTCAAATTTAATTGTTCCGCCAGTTGTAACTGTGATGGTTGATAATCACCCTGATGCCAGACCGCAGTTTGGTTTGTCTTCGGCGACGATAGTATATGAGGCGCCAGTAGAAGGGGATTTTACTCGATTGATGGCAGTGTTTCCGCGTGATCAAGTAGTTGTTAAAGTTGGACCGGTGCGTAGTGCTCGGAGCTATTACCTTGATTGGCAGTCAGAGTATGGTGTGCCTTTGTATTTACATTGTGGTGGTTCACCTGAAGCATTAAGTCGAATAAAGATAGAAAATATTTTTGCGGCTAATGAGTTTTACTGGGGGAGATACTATTGGCGTGATAATAATTTTACTGCTCCGCATAATTTGTTTACCAATAGTGAGAATTGGCAAAAGTTGTGGGCTGATTATGATAAACTAGGCGAACGAAGTTGGTTGGGTTGGAGTTTTGGTAATGAAGTTTCAACTAGTACGAGCGCCAGTTCTTTTGTGGTTGATTATGGTGCGGGGTATAAAGTGGAGTGGCGTTTTGATGCCGCTTTGAGTAAATATTTGCGTTATCTACGCAATGTTAACCAGTTGGATGCTAATGGTGATTATATTTTGTTAGACAACATCATTGTCCAATATGTAAATACAAAAATAATAGACGACTTGGGTCGCAAAGAAATTCAAGCGGTCGGTAGCGGCTCAGTGCGAGTGTTTCGTGATGGAAGGGTTGTGCCTGGTACTTGGAAGAAAAATAGTGTGAATGAGCGCACAAGATTTTTTAGTGAAACTGGTGAAGAGATAAAACTAAAACCAGGTAAAACCTGGTTGCAAATCGTACCGAATGAGGGTTCGATAAATATTACTAGTTAGCAGAAATAGTTTTTATTTTTATTAAGAATGATTATTTGGTTTTTTATTGTTTATGCCTGATTTAACGCTTTCATTTATAGTTTCGCAAGTTGCGATAACCGTCGCAATGGGTTTTGATTTTTTGAGTCTGCAGTATAAAAAGCGTGAGCATACTTTTTTGTGTCTAATTATATCGGCCAGCTTAATAAGCGCTCATTATTTTTTATTGGGTAAAATCGCAGCTGGCGTTATTGTTTCTATTTCAGTGTTAAGATTCATTACTTGCTATTTCACAACGAATAAAAAATATTTGTTTATATTTATTGCGTTAAATACGATTTCGTTATTTTTCACATACAAAGATTTTACTGATTTAATTATCTATGCTGGGTTGGTAATTTTTATTGTTGGAAATTTTCAAGAAGATAACAAGTTGATGAGAAAACTAATGATGGGTGGTACATCTTTAATTGTTTTATATAATGCTATTATTTTTTCGCCAATGGGAGTCGCTGCGGAAGGTTCATTTTTGGTAAGTGGTTTTATTGGCTATTATAGATTCTATGTGAAAAATAATAGAAAAATGGAAAAGTCACAAATAATTTAATAATAAGAAGGATAAAAATTTAAATTACATTATCTAAATAAAGCGTATTCGGTTTTGCTTCGTTCTGCTCACACTGTTGTGTAATTTCGGATAATGCCGATACGTTAAAATTTAATTATTACTAATCTATCTAATCCGGCTAAATCTTGCCGGATTTTTATTTCTGCATTTGGTATTTTTTCGGTAATAATTTGTTTGATTTTGTTAGCTTGTGCTGGGTCAATCTCTAATAGCAAGAATATTGTTTGTGGGCGACTATCTTTAAAGAAGGTTGTTATTTGATTGACGAGTTGGTAATACAAATCTAAACCATCATGGCCACCGTACAGAGCAGCGTAAGGTTCTTTTTTGATACTTTTTTCGTTGTTGGTTTGTTCGAAGGTAAGGTAAGGGAGATTAGCAGTGACAATTAAATTGTTAGTTGTAATATCTTTTTGTTTGATGGGGCTAAAAAGATTGCCCAGGCGAAAATTAATTTTTGCGAGGTGTGTAGCGGTGTTTTTTTGTGCTATCGCTAGAGTGTGTTGGGAAATATCAATTGCGATTGTTGGAATTTCTTTTTTAATATTTTTTAAAATGGCAATTGGAACACAACCAGAGCCAGTACCGATGTCTACTAGAGTTGCCTGGGGGTTGTTGTTAATTATTTCAATTGCTTCACCAACCATTATTTCGGTATCTGGCCGGGGGATAAGAGTATGTTTGTTTACCCAGAAATCTAAGCCGTAAAATTCTTTATGGTGAGTAATATAGGCGAGGGGGTAGTTGTGTTTTAGCAGCCAAAGAAAATATTTGAATTTTAAAAATTCCCAGCAAGTTAGTTTGTATTTTTGGTTAATGGCGATAAAAGTACGTGTTTTTTTTATCGCTTCAGCTATTATTAATTCTAAATCTAGTCGATCTAGAATTGTGTATTTGTTTAGCAAAGATTGAATATTATTCATGTATTTTTTCTAATAGGTAGAGTGTGGGGTTGTTAAATATCTCGGTTGGTGTTTGTTTAGTTGTTTTGTATCCCAATTCTTTAAAGGCAGAGACTAGATCAATGCTTACAAAATTGTCAGTTGGATATTGTAAGATAAAAATATTTTCATTAGTAGTTAAGCTGTTTTCTGTTGCCCATAGTTTTAATTCGCTAAGCGCTGGTCTTAGCCGAAAGTAATTTTGGGTGATCAACATTTTGTCCCAATCCATGTTTGAGTTTTCTGTTGGTATATATGGGATTTTGTTAATTTCATTTTTAATATAGCGGTTGATTTCATTTCTGTTGGCGTAACTGTCGTAGATGAGAAGTTGTTTTTTGTTGCTATTGTAATTACTGTTTAAAAAATTATTCACTTGAGCCCAATTTGATAATGGGAAATGTTGAAATAGTAGAATTATTCCAAAACAGTAAGCGAAAAGAATGACGGGAGTAATTATCGTCTGGCGGTTATAAAAATGGTGAATGATATAACTGATTAGTACTATTAACCAAGGAAGTGATATTAGGAAAAATTTGGGGGCGTTGAAGTTTGTGAAGAAGGCGGTGATAATAGGTAGAGTTGCAAATATTATTATGAAAAATAACTTAGGATCAAATGATTTTCTTTTTTGGTAAATTAGCAATCCAAGTGTTCCAACAATTAACGTAACAAGGAGAACGGCACTAGTGATGCTGGTAATAGGGCCAAGGAGTATTAATTGTAAGTTAGCAAACTTTAAACTCCAAATATCTCGGAGATTAAAAAACCAACTATTTTGTGCAGTTTCAATTGAGAGTTTGGCACTAATTGATGGTATTGCCCAAATTAACCAAAGTAATCCAGGGATAATATTGTATTTTATCCATTTAGTGAGTGATTTTTTAAAAGCAAATAAAACTATCAATTGACAACCAAAAAACATTAAGGCAGTGATGTGGGAGTAGAGTAATAGCAAGTTGATAATTGCAAAGTAGATAATGGTTTTTTTATCTTTTTTTTCTTCAATAAATAATTGGTAGAATAGGATTGTGGAGATAGTTGCGAGCAATAGGAGCAAAGTGTAAGTTCGGTTAGTGGCAGAGTACAAGATGTGAAGTGGGTTGAGGGCCAGAAGTAATGCAGTTGTGGTTGCTATGTTTTTATTAGTAAATTGTTTTTTGCAAAATGTATATAATATTATGATATTGGTTAAACCAAATAGTACACTCGGAATACGGGCGAATACCTCATTGGCAGGAAAAACTAAAAACCAAAGTTTTAATAGTAACATGTGTAAGGGCGGATTGGTTTCCCACACCCAAAATTGCCAAGATTGTAACCAATGTTTTTGGCTGTAGGTGAAACTGAACATTTCGTCTGACCAAAAATCGCCATAATTAATTAAGGCGAACAGGCGCAAAACAAGCGCCAAGGTGATTATGAGGACAATTGGCAAGTACGGTTTAATTGTAGAAAATTTAATCTTCATTTTCACTTTCTTGGCCAATATTTTCTGGATGATATTCAGCGTCGCGTAATGCTAAAATAATTGGTTCGATACTGCCATTTAAAATTGTTGGGATGTTATTCCAACTTTTATGAATCCGGTGGTCAGTAATACGATCTTGAGGGAAGTTATAGGTACGGATTTTTTCACTACGATCACCTGATCCGATTTGCGACAAGCGTTTGTCGGTTAATTCTTTTTCTTTTTTCTCTCGTTCCATCTCATAAAGACGAGCACGCAACACGGCCATGGCTTTTGCGCGATTAGCAAGTTGAGAGCGTTCATCTTGGCATTGTACGATGGTGTTCGTTGGTACGTGAACAATACGTACAGCAGAATAGGTAGTGTTGACCGATTGACCACCGTGTCCACCAGCACAGAAAGTATCAATACGTAAATCTTTTGGATCAATTTTAATTTCCGTTTCTTCTACTTCTGGCATTACTGCTACTGTAACAGTGGAGGTATGAATGCGCCCGGTCTTTTCGGTTTCGGGTACACGTTGGACACGGTGCACGCCCATTTCATATTTCAAATCCTTGTAAACATTTTTTCCGCTAATACCACAGATTACTTCTTTAAACCCACCAATACCACTAACACTACTATCGATCACACTGACTTTCCAGCCTTTGGTTTCGGCGTAGTGACCATACATTCGGAACAGCTCAGAAGCGAAAAGACCAGATTCGTCTCCGCCAGCGGCGGCACGGATTTCTACGATTACGTCTTTTTTGTCCATTGGATCATGGGGGCGAGTTAATTCTTCCAGTTCAGCTTCTAAGTTTTCTTTGTGGGTTTTTAATTCCATTATTTCTACTTCTGCAATGTCGTGCATTTCTGTATCAGTTTCGTGTGCAAGCATTAGTTCAGTACTAGCTAGACTTTTTTCAATATTTTCTAATTCAGTAATTTTTTCTACAGTATCACGTAACTCCGAGTATTCTTGTGAGATCGTTTTTAATTTTTGGGTATCATTAATTACCGCCGGATTTTGGAGGTCATTTTCTAATTGGGTAAATTTTTGTTTTAGCTGTTGATATTTAGGATTCATAGGTTATGGAGTTTGGTTATCTTTTGGGGTAATAAAAAACAGATCTGATTTTATTATAACACAGATCTGTTTTAAATTATCAAAACTAAGCTTCCTTTTTAGCGGATTTCTTTACAACTTTTTTAGCAGCAGCAACTGCCTTCTTTACTTTTTTGCCTTTGCGGGTAGCGGCGACAGCTTCTTTTTTGCCAGCACGTTCAGCAAATTTCTCTACACGGCGAGCAGTATCAACGAATTTCTGTTTGCCTGTATAGAAAGGATGGCATTGGTTGCAAAGCTCAACGCGAATTTCTGGCATTGTACTACCAGTAACAAAGGTATTTCCGCAAGCGCAGGTTACCTTACAGTCAGTATGATATTCTGGGTGGATGTCTTTTTTCATAGTATTTAATAGAATAAGTAAGGCGTATGTTATATTATTAAGTCTTTTTTGTCAAGTTCTAGAGTGAGGCGTGGTTTTTTATGCTTATTTATTATACGTCGGCTGTTTGTGTTTTGTTTTGTTAAACAAAAAACCGCTCTAATAGCGGTTTTTTGACATTTAAAATTGATTAGACTTACTCAACTTTAAACGGGGGCCGAACATAGATATGTTCGGCTTCGGCCCGCCTCCTATTTCGCGGGGTTATCTGTGCTTGCCCGAGCCGATGGGACAACGCACAGCCTGGTGATGGATGTCGTGCTTGGGAGAGGTCCCAAACTTACGACCGTCTTTCCCGTAACCGCGACGCCGCAAAAGGCTGTCAGCGGTACGTTCCAGACGACGCTGCTCCGCACACGCGGGGCAAACATATCCGTCCACAGGATCGCACAAGCACTTGGGGGCAGCACCACAGACCTGGGACATGGCTTGCTCCTTGCTGTTCCGGGTTGTTAGGCGACAAATAAACGGTGAGGATTGTGTTGCTTGCACATCCTCGTGTTCATTGTCTTGGCGTCGCCCTAACATCTTCCCCCGGTGGAATCGCACCTCCTGCAAGGGTTTGTCACCCGGCAAAAGAGGCCTTCCCAGCTGCGCATCCAACCACCCCACTTGGTCGGACCGAATATTTAATCATATAATAGTGATTTTGTCAATAAGGGGTTGTGGATATTTTTTGTCGTCTATTTTGGGCATTTTTTGGCTAATTGTCTTTTACCCTTGACTTTTCTGCTTCTTATATATATAATGCCAACACTTTAATCACTCATTAACCCACTTTTTCCTCCCTGGCGACCATTCGTACGGGGTGGGGTTAAGAGGCAATAATAAGGAAAATATGTTTAATATTCCAAGTTTATTGGAAATGTTGAAGGCCGGTGCTCATTTTGGCCATCAACATTCTCGCTGGCACCCAAAAATGGAATCATATATTTATGGTTCTAGAAATGGCGTGCATGTTATCGATTTAGAGCACACTCAAGCGGAATTGTTAAAAGCGCTTGAATATGTTAAAGACCTCGCCTCCAAAGGTAAGGTTATTTTGTTTGTCGGAACTAAGCGCCAAGCTCAAGTTCCAGTTAAGGCTGCCGCCGAAAGTTGTGGTATGCCATTTTTAACAGAACGCTGGATTGGTGGTTTGTTAACTAACTTTAGTGAAGCTAAAGATCGTTTAAAGAAATATCGTACTTTAAAAGATCAGGTAGCTACTGGCGAAATTGAAAAATATACTAAAAAAGAACAGGTGGAATTGAAAAAGAAATTAGCCACATTAGATAAATATTTGAATGGTTTGGGGAATATGGATAAGTTGCCTGATGCTTTGTACATTGCTGATATGCGTGTAGCAAAGACCGCGGTAGCTGAGGCTAATCGTATCAATATACCAATCATTGGTGTTTGCGATACTAATGTTAACCCAGAAAAAGCACAGTATGTTATTCCAGCCAATGATGACGCTGTTAATTCTATTAAAATGATGGCAGATTTAGTGGCTGAAGCTGTTAAAGAAGGTAAAGTTGAATTTGAGAAAAACAAAGCAGCCGAAGTTAAAAAAGTTGAAGTTCCAAAGGTGGAACGTCGTGCTGTTAGTAAAGAACAATCAATTTAAATTCTTCTCTATCACAGGAGGGAAGATGCTTCATTAAATTATTTTATATGACTATTACCGCAGGTGATATCATGAAATTACGTTCTAGTACTGGTGCTGGGATGATGGATTGTAAGGGCGCCTTAGAAGAGGCTGAAGGTGATATGGACAAGGCCGCAGAACTTTTACGTAAAAAAGGTATTGTTAAAGCTGCTAAACGCGCTGATAAAGTAGCGGCTGAAGGCAAGGTAACTTCTTTTGTTTCCGCTGATAATAAAGTTGGTGCATTGGTAGAGGTAAATTCCGAGACTGATTTTGTTGCTAAGAGTGATGATTTTTCTGCCTTTGTTAATAATATTGCTCAGGCAATTGTAGAGAAAAACCCAGCTGATATGGACGCTCTAAATAGTATGGTTTTGTCTACTGGCAAGACTGTAGCTGACGCGGTCAGTGAATTAACTATTAAGATTGGTGAGAAAATTAGCGTTCGTCGTTTTGTACGTTATGAATCAGGTTTGGTAGTATCATATTTACACGGTGCCAAAATTGGTATTCTTGTTGAATTAGAGGGTGGCGATAAGGAACTAGGAATGGACGTGGCAATGCAAATTGCAGCGGCTAATCCAAAGTCAGTTGATCGCGACGGAGTTGATGCTACTTTGATTGAGAAAGAACGTGAAATTTTTGGTGATCAATTACGTCAACAAGGCAAGCCAGAAAATATTATTGAAAATATTTTGAAAGGTAAGATGGATAAGTTCTATGGTGAGGTTTGTTTATTAGAACAACCATTCATCAAAAACGAGGATGTGACCATCAAACAGCTGGTTGAGCAGAAAGGTGCCAAGATTAATCGCTTCACTCGTTATGAGTTAGGTGAGGGGATTGAGAAGGTAGAAAAAGATTTTGCTGCTGAAGTAGCGGAACAGATGAAATAGTAATATTTTAATCAAAATGTACAAGAGAACGGGACAATCCGTTCTCTTGTTTTTATAGTAAAATTAGGGTAAAATACGGGGTGTTATAGTAAATCAGCCATTTTAATTGGTAGTATTTATAATTTGTAAAATGCTGGGATTTAATAAAAAAATTTGGCTTAGCAATGGTTTTTACAGTGTGGCCGGGACGATAGTCGCTGGTTTTTTTGGCTATTTGTTAAGTTTTATTTTTTCACGTCAATTATCAATTGCTCAATTTGGTGAATTCCAGTCTCTGAGCTCTCTCTTTGTGATTGTTGGTATTTTTAGTTCGGGTGTTACATATTTTGTTATTAAGCGTACGGCTTTTTTTGCACACAATCTTGATTATCAATCCAATTACCTTTTTATTAAACAATTGTTTGTTAGGTTGAAGGTTTTGTCTTGGGCTATTCTGGGTGTTTTGTCTTTGTTTTTATTGGGGTTGTATTATATAGACTTTGCTAGTGGTTTAAGTTTGATTTTAGCGGGTTTGTCGGCGTTGTTTTGTATAGTAGGGGCGATATATTCTGGTATGTTTGTGGGCTGGCAGGATTTTCGTCGGTTTGCTTTGGTTAATGTTTTAATTAATTTAGTTCGCTTGCTAGCGCCGATTGTAGTATTTTTTTATCCTAGTGTTACAGCCGCTACTACTTCGTTGTTTTTTTCTGGCTTAGGGAGTGTTGTTTTTGGTTATTTATTGTCTCGAAATAAATGGTTTAGCTCGGAGAAAACAACCAGTAAGGGTGTGGTCGAAAGTAGCGTTACACCAGAGAAGGCGAGCGTTTTTTCATCTTTAGTATTATCTTTTTTGATTTTAGTTGTAAGTAATGTTGATATATTAATAATCAGGTTTTTCTCTACACCAGAAGTTTCGGGACATTATTCCGCCTTAGCTCTGCTCGGGAGAATCCCTTTCTTTATTAGTGCAGCAATTATCACAGTTTTCTTGCCGCAGCTTTGCGCTAATGTTAATTTAAAAGACGGCCAATCTACAAGTAGCCTGTTGCGCCAGGTTAATCTTTTTCTGGCTTTAATTAGTGGATTTTTTATTGGTTTTTATTACTTTTTTTCTAAGTTAGTCTTATCATTGTCATTCGGGCAAAAATATGATATTTTTGGTAGGGAGTTATGGTTAGTAGCTTTGCTGTATTTCTTTTTTTCTAATCTAGTATTAGAAGCTAATTGGGATTTTGCCCATAACAAAAAGACAACACTGCTTACTTCTCTAGTTGTTTTTCCAATAATGGTTTTAATGGTGAGTATTTTTCGAGATAATGTCCATAATGTAATTTTGTTAATGAACGGTTGTTTGGTGGTTTCTTTTGTAGTAACAAAAGTAAGGCATTTGTTTGTAAGATAGTAATATGAAAAAGGTATCGTTTGTTTTACCAGTTTACAACGAGTCTGCTTCTTTGGAGGAGTTGTTTTTACGTTTGAAAAAAGTTGCAACGAGTGAAACAAACTATGAGTTTGAATATATTTTTGTTAATGATGGTAGTAGTGACAATTCGCTTGAAAAGTTGGTTGGTTTAAAGAATCAAAATGTTAATGTGAGAATATTGGATTTAACTAGGAATTTTGGTAAAGAATTAGCGTTGGCGGCTGGTTTAGTAGAGGCTAAGGGTGAAGCGGTAGTAATGCTTGATGTTGATTTGCAGCATCCGCCAGAACTTATCTCTCAGTTTTTAAGAAGGTGGGAGGTTGGTTCTGAGGTAGTGGTTGGGGTAAGAAACAAAAACAAAGGTGAGGGCCTTGTGAAGCGGTTTGGTTCTTATTTATTTTATAAAATAATGGGGGCAATCGGAGAATCTAAGATTGTACCGCGGACCACAGATTTTCGGTTATTAGATAAGATTGTTTTGGAACATTTTAATAAATTTACTGAACACCAGCGGATGACGAGAGGATTAATTGATTGGCTGGGTTTTAAAACTGATTATATATATTTTGATGCGGATGAAAGGAAAAATGGTAAGGCGGGTTATAGTTTTTTTAAGCTTCTTCATTTAGCCTTATCAACTTTTGTTTCTCACAGTTTGTTTCCTTTAAAGTTGGCAGGTTATTTAGGGTTGTTAATTACTTTTTTTTCTGGTATTTTTGGTTTGTTCATTCTTTTTGAAAGGTTTGTTTTTAATGATCCTTGGGGTTTTCATTTTTCTGGTCCGGCCATGCTTGCCACACTTACTATCTTTTTGATTGGTATAGTCTTGGGTTGTCTTGGTTTGGTGGCTTTATATATTGGTCAAATACATGCCGAAGTTACCAATCGTCCGCTTTATGTGGTTAGAAAGAAGTATGATTAGATATAGTTTTATTATCCCCGTAAAAGCGGTTAATGAATATATTAAAGAAACGGTAGCAAAGATTTTACAAATTCAACGTGAGGATTTTGAGATAATAATCTATCCCGATGAGGTTAGTTCTGATAGTTGGGAAAAAACTAAGCAGATCGCCACTGGTAGTGTTGGCCCAGCAGAGAAGAGGACGAAGGCGATGAGTGACGCGAAAGGAGAAGTTCTTGTTTTTATTGATGATGATGCTTATCCAGAGAATAATTTTTTAGATGTTTTAGATAAAGATTTTGATAGCGAAGAAGTGGTGGCGGTTGGTGGTCCAGCAGTTACACCTGCCAGCGATTTATTTTGGCAAAAGGTTTCCGGGGCTACATTTTTGAGTTCGCTATCCGGTGGTTTTCCTGAGCGGTATGTGTCGGTAGGTAAGAAAAAGTTTGTTGATGATTGGCCGAGTGTAAATTTTTCTATTAGAAAAGATATTTTTACTGAATTAGGTGGCTTCAAATGTAACTTTTGGCCAGGTGAGGATACAAAATTGTGTTTAGATATTTTAGCGTTAGGGAAAGGAAAAATATTGTATGATCCAGGTTTAATTGTTTACCATCATCGCCGGGAAGGATTGGTAAAGCATTTAAAACAGGTAGGTGGATACGGATTGCATCGAGGATATTTTGCTAAAGTGTTTCCACAGACTTCTTTAAAGTTTAAATATTTTCTACCAACTTTTTTCTTGTTGTTTGTGGTGGTTGGTCTGGTTGGTAGTTTTTATTCGTCTGTTATTTTAAAAATATATTTGTTAGGTTGGTTGGCATATTTTCTTGTTTTAGTTAAAGTTTTCTTGGATATCAAGAAATATGAGAAGATGCCAGTTGCTTTAGTTGCCTTATTGTATGTTTTCTTTACTCACCTAATTTATGGTTTTCGTTTTATCCAGGGTTTAGCAACAAGAGAGTTAAAGAGTCGGTTAAGATAATAGTTTAATTATGAAAATTGCGATAAGTTTTCCACCACTCGAATCAGAGAAAGGTGTGCCGCTATTAAGCCAGAATCGCCAGTTTCAGTGGTTTAACAGCCCCACCTATATCTATCCAATGATCCCGGCCTATGCCGCTACTTTGCTTCAGACCAATGGTTTTGAGGTTTTTTGGGATGATGGAATTGCGGAAGAATTAAGCTATTCTTTGTGGTTGGAGAGAGTCGTTAAAGAAAGACCAGATGTGATAGTAATTGAGACTAAGACGCCAGTAGTTAAAAGACATTGGCAGATTATTGATGAATTAAAAAGAAAAAGTTTGGAAATTCAAGGTTGGAATCTAAAGGTTGTATTGATGGGGGACCATGTTACAGCATTACCAGCAGAATCAATGAAAAAATGTCAGACGGATTTTGTTATCCAAGGCGGAGATTTTGATTTTATCTTATTAAGTATTGCTAACAAATTATCCGGTAAGGGTGAATTAGAGGGTGGTGTTTGGTACAGGGAAGATGGACAGATAAAAAACAGTGGGGGATACAATTTACATAAACATACCTTGGATGAATTACCGACTATCGATCGCGAACTAACAAAATGGAAATTGTATGCCTACAAGAATGGTAATTTTAAATATACACCCGGCACTTATATGATGAGCGCGCGTGATTGTTGGTGGGGAAAATGCAGCTTCTGCAGCTGGGTAACTTTGTTTCCTGGTGCCAATTGGCGCGTGCGGTCGGTTGATAAAGTGTTGGAAGAAATTGGTCAATTGATTGATTTGGGTGTGAAGGAAATAATGGAGGATTCTGGTACTCTCCCAATTGGTAAATGGTTAGAAGATTTTTGTAATGGCATGATTGAACGCGGTTACAACAAAAAAGTGGTAATGAGTTGTAATATGCGTATTAATGCCATTAAAGACCCTAAGATTTGGCAGTTGATGAAGCAAGCGGGGTTTAGGTTCGTGCTTTTTGGTTTGGAATCTGCTAATCAAGCTACGTTAGACAAGTTGGATAAAGGCTTAAAAGTAGAAGAAATTGAACCAGGGTTAAAAATGTGCAAAGAAGCGGGCCTTGAGCCGCATATCACTGTTATGGTAGGATATCCCTGGGAGACAAAGGAGGAGGCAAAAAAAACGGTCAATTTAGCCAAAGATTTGTTTAAAAAGGGTTATGTAGATACTTTGCAGGCGACAGTGCTTATCCCGTATCCTGGAACACCACTGTATAAATACTGTGAAGAAAATAATTTGTTGAATTTTGTTGATTATGATCGATATGACCAGCGTGAGCAAGTAATGAAATCAATTTTAACAACAGAGGATGTAAAAGAATTGACACAGGATTTGTATAAGTCGTTTTTAACACCAAAATTTGTATTGAAGAAAATTTTGTCTGTGAGAAGTGCGGGGGATTTACAATTTTTGTTTAGAGCAAGCAGGAAAGTTTTTGGACATTTAATGGATTTTAAGAAATGAATATGGAACAGCCGTTGGTGTCAGTGGTGGTTATTACTTTAAACGAAGAAAAAAATATTAAGCAATGCTTGGATTCAATTTTTTTATCTGATTATAAAAATATAGAAGTTATTGTGGTCGATGGTGGGTCTAAGGACAGAACTTTAGATATTGTGGGCAGTTATTTGGAGGTGAAAATTTTAATAAGCCCATTAATGGGAATGACGACGCAAAGAAATTGCGGTTTTTTTAATTCTCAGGGTAAGTATATTTTGTCGCTAGACGCAGATATGAGAATAAGTAATACTCTAATGTCGTCTTGTATTGGAGAAATGGCTGGTGAGAATGATTTAGTCGCTTTGTATGTTCCGGAAATTGTTTTGGGGGATACTTTTTTTAGTAAAATTAGACGGTTTGAGCGTAGTTTTTATAATGGCACAGTAATTGATGCGGTTCGTTTTTTTAACAAGGCATGTGCACAGCAGATTGGGTTTTATGATGAGAATATGGGCAATGCTTGCGAAGATTGGGATTTTGATAAACGTTTAAGGAAGCTGGGTGAAGTAAAAGTGGTAGATGATTTACTTTATCATGATGAAAGTCAGTTATCAGTTGTTGCGTATTTGAAGAAAAAGATTAAGTATATAGGGACGATGGATAAGTATGTGGATAAGTGGGGGCAAGGCGATCTAGATATAAAAAAGCAGTTTGGACTAGCTTATAGATTTTTTTGGGTATTTGTGGAAAATGGTAAATTTAAGAAGTTATTGACTCATCCAATTTTATTATGCGGGATGTACGTTCTTAGAGCGTTGGTAGGAATTGTATATTTGGTAAAAAAAGATAAATATGTTTAGAAAAATTTATCTAACTTTAAAAACCATAAAAAATCTGAAAACTTTTGTTATTGATTATTTTGGATTTATAAAAAATGATATTGAATATAGATTGAGGAGCGGTACCAGGTTTATTACGCGCGGTGGTTCAACTGATGCTGGGGAAATAGTGATAATTAATTCTAATTTTGAATATCCCAAAAAATATTTTCCTCGTGGGAAATGTCCTGTAATAGTTGATGCCGGGGCTAATATTGGTGCTTTTTCTATATATATAACAAATGAGCTGCGTGATAGTATGCCCATAGTATATGCCATTGAGCCGAGTGTAAATAATTTTGAATATTTGAAAAAAAATATAATTCTTAACAATTTTCAAAATACAATAAAAATATTTAATGTAGGATTGTATAATAAAAATGGAGTTGGGTATATTGATTTGTCTCAGGCATGCGACGCCTATTCAGTGGCCGATGAGCCTCAAAATGTAGGCAGTCAAAAAGTTGATGTAATTACCTTAGAAAATTTTTGTTTAAACAATAATATTAAAACGATAGATCTGTTAAAGATGGATATTGAGGGCGGAGAATATTGCGTATTTTATAATTTAATTGAATTCATTAAAAAAAATGTTAGAACGATATTTGTTGAAGTTCATAACTTAGACGAAGAAAGGAATATAAACAAATTTAAAAAATTTATTTTGGGAAAAAATTTTGGAATTATTAATATTGTTATGGGTAGAACATTGGTATTACAGAATGACAATATTGTGAATAAATTATGAAAAATATTATTAATATAAAACCAACTGAAAAATTACACGGTCGTGCATTATATAATACTGTGTTTATAGATGAAGTGGATATCGTCAATAAGGATATTTTGGATGTCGGTTGTGGATATGGGTGGTTTGAGCTGAACGCCTATGAACGGGGATGTAAAAAAATTGTTGGTATTGAGCTGCTAGATCAGGATTTGGAAACAGCTAGAGATAATATAAATAGTAGCATGATTGAGTTTTGCGTTGGCGATGCAGTCGCGTTACCTTTTAAAGAAAAATGTTTTGATACGGTAGTTTCATGGGAAGTAATTGAACATATTTCAAGTGGAATGGAAAAGGATATGTTTATTGAGGTTAGTAGAGTATTAAAAAATGGTGGCACTTTTTATTTAAGCACGCCATTAAATAATGTATTATCTAACATATTTGATCCAGCATGGTGGTTGATTGACCATCGTCATTATAATAGATGTGACTTAATAAAATTTTCAGAGAAATGTGGTTTGGTATTGGAAAAAGTTGTATTGAGTGGTGGAATTTGGGGTATATTGTGGATAAATAATCTATATATTGCTAAGTGGATTTTTAGGAGGAAGCCGTTTTTTGAAGATTTTTTTAACAAAAAACAAGATAAAGAATATTTGGCTGAAAATGGATTTACCAATATTTTTGTTAAGTTTAGAAAGGTATGATTATGAAAAGGCTAAAAGATAATAAAATATATTTGTTTGTGATACGGTTTTTTCGGTCTAGAATGTTTTTTGAAAACATACTCTTTCTTCTTCTTTTTTTATTGATAATAGGTAATTTGGTTGGGAATAAATCCTACGCAGTTGGTGATAGCTCTATGATGATCGATCCCCTTTCTACTGTGACTGGATGGACGTGGTCAAGATTGAACATGGGGTTTCCCTCCTATTTAGTTAGTGATGTAATCCCATTAGGGTTATTTTATGGTTTTTTTGGTTTATTTGGTTTAAAGATGAATATTATACAAATCTTATATTACACTTTATTTTATTTTGGTGCGTTTACATCATTTAAATACATGATTAGGAAGTTGTTTGTTAATGCCGATCTGCGCCTTACATATTTGGCTAGTATATTTTATGTGCTTAACCCTTATAATCTCGGCGTTCCTTTTCAAGACAGATTATTCCCGGTATTTATTTTTTTGCCGGTAGTTTTTTATTTTTATCACAGATTACTTCATTTGAGGCAATATAAATATGCAATTCTAATTTCATTAATTTCTATTTTATATTCAGGTTCTAATATAAATCCAGCGATAGTGTCAGTAATATACTTAATTTTACTTTTGTATCTTGTCTTTTATTTGATAACGGAGAAGTTGAATAAGTCTGATTTTATTAAATTATTTTTTTTACATATTTTCTTGTGTTGCTTATTTTTATTGATAAACTCTTGGTGGTTAATAACTTTTGTGCCATTTAATCTTGAAGTTGCAATGATAGGCGCGGGAGAAAATGCTTTTAGACCAACTGGTTACGGGTATTTCTTTGATCATTTTAGATTATTAGGGCAGTGGGCTTGGCTCCAATCATATTATTTGTTTGGGTATTTTCCTTATAGTGGTAGCTATTATAAGTCAATGTTGTTAGTTAGTAGTTTTAGTATAACTTTTATTTCCTTACTAGTTTTAATAAAATTTAAAATTAAAAATACATTTGAGCGAAATCAAAAAATGTTATTGATTTTTTTCTTTTTTTTGTTTTTAGTGGGTATTTTTTTGGCTAATGGATCTAAATATGAAATAGGGAAATTGTTTATGTCCATTTATAACTCCAGTAGCCTATTTTGGATGTACAGAGAACCGTGGGCCAAGTTTGGGCCGTTAATAGTGTTTTCTTTACCTATTCTTTTTTTTGGTAGCCTGAGTTATTTGATTTTAAAATTTAAAAGAAAATTTCTGGCTTATGCACTTGAGATTTTGTTTTTAATAATAATAGTTTTTAATGTTTATCCATTTTTTTCGCGTGATTTAATTTGGCGAAGGTGGAATGGGACTATGCGTAATTCAGAAGTTGTCGTTCCTGATTATTGGAGGGAATTAGAGTATTATTTAAAGAAAAATGGATTGCAAGATGAAAAGATTTTTTTAGCACCTAGGAATCTAATTTACGCTGGTTTTAATTGGAAGAACGGTTTTTTTACAGCAGATAATCCAGCAGTCTATCTATTAAAGAACCCCATCCTTCGTGCGGCACCGATTAGACTCTATAATTCTGACTTTTTAATAGATGCTTTTTTCACGTCAGTTTCTGTTAATAAGGATATTAAGGTTGATTCTTTTTTGTCTTTTTTAGATGTAGATTATATTTTACAGGAGAATGATGTGGATTGGAGATATTCTGGAGGTAAAGTATTGCCACCATCAGAAAGCATGGAAAAAATTGAAGAAGGTGATTTCGAAAAAGTTGTTGAATTTGGTAAGTTTACGCCTGAATACTTACAACAAATTCCAAATGAGGAACCAAAAAGAGAATTGCATGATGAATTGTATCAAGAATTGGAAAATAGGCCAGCGTTGGTTCTTTATAAAGCCAAAGATGAATGTCCTCATAGTAGATTCTATTTACCCAAGCATGTATGGTTGTCTGAAGAAGACATTGAAGATATGCCGGTTCTAGCGTCGAATTTTGATTGTTTTGCAGCCCCTGCCATATATTTGGAAAATCAAAATTTAAATGTGTTTGATTCGTTTAAAAAAGATATTCAGTTGTTTTCAAATTCATTTTCAGTGTCTACTTCCTCGGTTATTAGTCTGGAGGAAGACTTGTTGCCAATAGTTGAGTATAAAAAAATTAATCCAATAAAATATAAGGTTTTAATAAGGGGCGCGCGTGACACTTTTCCTTTGGTATTTTCTGAGAGTTTTCATAAATGGTGGAGGGTTTATCCGGTGGTTGGAACGGTCCATCGTGAGCATTTTTATGAAACTTATTTTAAAAAATATTTATCGGAGAGTGGTCATTTGGTCGTTAACGGTTATGCTAATAGCTGGTTAATTAATACTCAGGAATTATGTGATAGCTCAAGAAAATGTGTAAGAAATGATGATGGTAGTTATGATATAGCGTTGGTGGTTGAATTTTGGCCACAGAGGGTGTTTTATTTCAGTTTGTTTATCTCGGTTGTTACCCTGATTTTATCTGTTAGTTATCTTATTTATAATTTTTATTTTGGTAAGATTACAAAGTAATTTTTTATTGAATTTAAATATTTTTTATGGGGAAAATAATTTTTTATTTAGTTAAGTTTGTCTTTAATGTATATTTGCGGGTTATAAAAGCGCCGGTTTATAGAATTTTTTTTAAGAAATTAGGTAAAAGACCCAAGATTAATCTGGGGTCGCAGGTGGCATCACCGTGGAATGTAGAAATTGGTGATAATTTTATTATGAATACGGGTGTTGTGATAGAGGGTCAGGGTGGGGTTAAGATTGGTAATAATGTGTTGTTTGGTTATAATGTAATAATACTTTCCACAGCTCATCCTTACAATGATGTTAATCTGCCGATGTCTTTACAGGGTGCTATTTTAAAAAATGTTGAGATAGGCAATGATGTCTGGCTCGGTGCCAATGTAGTTGTGATGCCTGGGATAAAAATTGGCGATGGGGTTGTGGTTGGTGCAAATTCTGTTGTTACGCGGAATATTGAGCCTTATGCTATTTATGGTGGTGTGCCTGCTAGACTGATAAGAAGTAGGATTTTATCAAATTCAGATGGAAAAGATATTTAAACAATTTTGGCCTTGCTGGGTTACTGTGATAGCTGTTGTTTTACCTTGGTTTTTTAAATCCGGTTATTTGTTTTTTACGGATTTTCTTTTAGGACCAAAAATTATTCTTAATTGGCAGAATAACCAGTTCTTATTGAATTTATTATTTAAATTGTTTTCTTTTGTTTTGCCGCTAGATATAGTAGAGAAATTATTTTTTAGTTGGGTATTATTGTTGGTTTTTTGGGCAGGCAGGTGTTTAATCAAACAGTTTTTATTATTTTTTAGTGGTTTCGAGAAAAATGAATATCTTGGGTTAACTTTTGGCTTATCATTATTTTTATTATTCAATCCATTTATTTATGACCGTATTATGTATGGCCAGTGGGGGATTGTTTTGGGTTATGGTTTTTTTATTGGTGCTATTGGGTATTTGTTTAAAAGTATTAATAAACCACAAGGTAAGTCTCTAGTTTATGTTTGGCTATTTGCTGGCTTGGCTTTTTTGTTTGCTCAACATTTTGTGTTCTTATTAATGCCATTTTTTCTTTTATTTTATTGTTTGTATTTTAAAAACGAAGCTGGCGTAAAAGGGATTGTTAAATATAGTATTTTTGGTATTTTGATTTTTTTTATTATTAATTTAAATTGGCTGATCCCAGCCTTTTTTGGAGATAAAGGTGGTGTTAACCCGTCCGTTGTTCAAAGCATTGACCAAAGACATTATGAAGCTTTTAAAACAGCTGGTAATACCTCGTTAGAAGTATTCAAAAACGTAGTAATGATGTCTGGCTTTTGGGGTAAGGACCAATTTCGTTATTTGGATTTAACTAAAGTAAGCGATAATTGGGGTAGGAGCTTTTTGTTTTTGTTGCCGATTATTATCTACGGTGCATATAAAAGCTTGAGGGAAAAGAGGATCAGACCATTGTCTGTTGGTTTGATTATAATTTGGGTAGTCTCTGTATTCTTAGCTGTTGGTGTGAGTACACCAATAACTCGTGGTTTGACTTTGTGGCTTTTTGATCATGTTCCTTTTTACAAAGGACTTCGAGAAACACAAAAGTGGGTAGCGCCAATAATTTTAGTTTATGTTTTTTATTTGTCCTATGGTGTTTGGCAATTATTTACGAAAAAGTTTGTTCAAGAATACCGATTTGTTTTGGGGATTTTCTTGGCTGGGGTAATAGTGATGCAAGCGCCGTTGTTGTTGTGGGGATTAAATAGGCAGGTAATGCCAGTTAAGTATCCGGCTGACTGGTATTTAACTAATCAAAAGATTGTGGGAGAAAGTAACTGCCAAAGAAAAGTATTGTTTTTCCCGTGGCATTTGTATATGGGTTTTAAGTGGGTGGGTGGAGTTGTTTCTAATCCAGCTTCTGTTTTTTTTAGTTGTCCAGTAATCAGCGGATCTAATATGGAATGGGGCGGAATTTATGAATCAGTAAACCAAGAGACGATTGTAATTGACGAATGGGTAATGGGTAAAAGTGATAATTTGTTGGGTGTAATAAAAAAACAAAATATTGGGTATATTATTTTGGCTAAGGAAGTTGATTATTTAAAGTATTTGCCAAGATTGCAGGAAAAAGTTAAAGTAGGGGAGTTCTCGGTTTTTTCTGATACAGAAACCATGTTGGTTTTTAAGGCGCAAGATAGTGTATGGGTAAAGTAAAAGAAATTATTAAGTTTGTTTTAGATGACTTAGAAAAGGTCTTTCCTTTTTTTGTTGTTTTTTATTTAATAGTTGTTATTTCAAGTTATTTTTATCCTTTTTTAAAGCAGAGTGTTAATTGGTTAGTTTTACATCTGTCTTTTTTTGGGTTTGTAATTTTCTTTTTGATTAGAATATTAAGAAACTCGGCTAAAATGGTTTTTTATGTTCAAAGAATTAAGGAAGTTGCCGTAAAAATTAAACCTGTTGATTGGGTTAAACTGTTTTTAATTTTGGTTGTTTTTTCTTTATGTCTGTACTTTAAAATTTCCTTTTTGTCATTGTTGATTTTGGTTTTTGGCACTTCTTCTTTCTTGTTTGTATGGGACAGTCGTATGTCAGCGGGGGTGGCTTTGATTTTGTTGGTCACTTGTGTTGTTTTTTTGCTTTTTAAGAAAGAAATTATTGCTGAGCAAGTGGCAATAATTAGCTATTATTTCCTAATAATTACCGCTTTAACTGCATTAAGAGAAATGCGGGGGGGTGGGGATAAATACCAATGACCTTTAACCATTTTTAATGTATAATTAGAGGGTAATTAACGCTTGATTTGTGGAGAAGGTAAAAGCATTTTTTTTAAAACCTAAAAATACCTCTAGGGCAATAGTTGGTGTATTTTTATTTGTTATTTTTAGTTTAATCTTTGGTCAAACTATCCTTGCCCAATTTACTAGATCAACGGGAGATTCCGGTTGGGGTTATGGATATGGATATGGTTACGGATATGGGTTTGGTGATTATGATGGAAGTTATCGATTGGAAGATTTATATACCCCTGCGACTTATGCCTATGGTTATGGTTATGGTTATTATGCTGGTGGAGGTGGTGGCACATGCGTGGCAAATGGAAATTGTAGTTCTGTTTGTGGCGCTAGCGGTTATTCAATCGAAGGTAGTGCTACTTGTTATACAGGAGGAGATTGTAGTCTTCAATGTGCTGTGGGGTCAAATAGCTTGAGTGGTTGGATATCTAGTAATGTTGGGGTGAAACTGGCGGCAAATGTAACTCTAACCGGATACAATTATACTAATTCTACAGCTGCCAATGAATTTGGTTGGTATTCGTTTAGTAGTATTCCTAGTGGCACTTATACTCTTTCAGCTACTTATTCTGGTTATAACGCTACTTCAACTAGTATTTTGGTGGTTCCTGCTAATTTCAGCAGAGATTTATCTCTTACTCCAGCTGCTGTTGCGCCAAGCACGCCAACTGGTCTTAACGCTGCATCTGTCTCGGCTACACAAATTAATCTAGTTTGGAATAGCGTGGCCGAAGCGACTAGTTACAATCTTTATCGAGGTAATGGTGGCGTTGCTTATTCTTTGGTTAGTAGTACTGCTGCAAGAGCTTATAGTGACACCGGATTAACTGCTAGTACCACTTATTATTATAAAATCTCGGCGGTTAACAGCGGTGGTGAGAGTAGTCTGTCAGATCCAGCAGTAAGTACTTCTACATTAGGTTTGTCTGGTGAGGGTACTGTTTGTCGTAATGGTTCTTGTGAGTACAACGATTTGCTTTCGGCTTTGTCTGGCGCTCCAGATGGAACTACAATTAATGTGAGAAGTGGTTATGCTTCTTCATCAGATACTTATCCGATTGTTTTTCCGGGAGCTGTGACCAATGTAACTATTGATTGTAATGACAGCGGGGCAATTTTTCATAATATTAATGGTGTAGTGAGTACTACTAGTTTTTTCCGTCTTGGCGCTTCTACTACTACTATTCAAAATTGTGATTTTGAGGATGTGGGTATAGATTTTAATGCTCAGCATGCAGATATTTTAAATAATAATTTTTCACTTAGTGCGCCCATTGGTTTTGCTATTGGTGGAGGTTATGCAACTTTGGTAGGGAATAATGGTAGTAATGGTTCGGCATATGGTAATAGTTTTTCAAATAATCATGTAGATATTTATTATGCGAATGATGGTTCGTATAATCCAACTGTAGTTGGGTTAATTGGTAGCGATACGTCGGCATCTCATGTTGAAAACAATGAATTTATTTATCACCAAGCACCAGTGGGGCATTTTGGTGATACTATTAGTATAGGTAGAGGTAGTACAGTAATTTCGGGGAATTCTATCCAAATGCCAGATGATACACCAGGTGCTGATGGCTGGGAAGCTATAATGGTTAATGTGAATGGTTTAAATGAAAATGGGAATGATTATATAGCCGACATAACTAATAATACTGTATACATGGGTGGGGTATGCACTTCTGGTGGCGCTGCTATTCAATATAAAGATTCTCCCTCAGAATCCGGTTATACAAAAAGTATGACTGCTAATATTAATTACAATCTTGTTTATTGTTCTACTGGTTCAGGCGCTGTAATAAGTGTTGGTCAAAATTCAGCTAATACCACTATGGTAGTTAATTTTGATCATAATGGTATTTATAATGTAAGTAACTTGTATGATTTAAATGGCAGTTATGCGAATGATATTACAATGGTCGAGGGTTATGATCTTTTAAATATAGATCCTTTGTTTAAAACTGGCACCTTGGAATTGTCGCCAATTAGTAGTTATTTGGATTTTAATGGTGGCGATATAGGTGTATATTCTGGAGATCGTGCTTCTACTATATATATAGATGATGATGCTGACGTAAATTATACAAGCGTGCACGCTAATTCAACTAGTATTATTAATAATTTAAGAACAGGCGATATTGTTAATATTGCCACAGGTACTTATGATGGCTTTACAATTAGTGCTACTGATTATTTTACTGGTAATTTAATGATTAATGGGGCAGGTGAGGAGACTATTATTAATGCTGATGTTAATGGTAATGCAATTAATTTGGTGGGTATTAATACTAGTACTATACAAAATTTAGTAGCACAAAATGCTTCTAGTACACAGTATTCCTATCTTGGTAGCCAGATGATTTTTTCTTATGGTGGATTTGCTTATGATCAAACATTTAATGGTATACCTGCTAGCTCCACAATGTTTTTACAAAATTTGACCGGTGATCAAAATACTTTGTATTATTACACAGCGGATAATACAGATATAAGTTCTCGTTTAGGCGTGGGTGATATACACTTAGCTTTGAGTAGTATTGGTGGTGCAAAACTTACTTTTTTGGTTCCAAATAGCGTTGCGGCCAACGAGGCGGCAATAGAAAATAGTTTTGGAGGTCAAGTCCAAGTAGATAAATGGGTTACGAGTACTTTTGTATATAATAATGGTGTTTATACATATAATGCTGCGGCAGTGGCTGCTGCCGGTGTAACTTTGACGCCAGGCTATACTAGCCCGCCTTCTATCTCTTTGTCTTCCCCAAGCTATTTTGCTGGTATAAAATTAAACAATTCTTCTAATAATACAATTTCTAGTGTTACATCTACTGGTAATAGTTATGGTATATGGTTTACTGGCACTTCGGCGGATAACATGGTGTCTAGTTCGGTTATAAGTAATTCGTTGGGTTATGATGTTTATTCTGATTCAGCTAGTAATAATACTTTTTTCGGCGTTGATTATCAGATTACTTCGTCTTCTGTTGGTGTAGGTTTAATTGCTAATGTTGTTCAGGGCAGAGTATTTGTTACTAGTACCAATGGGGCGGTGGCTAGTGTTCCGATTAGTATCACTGATGGCCAATCAGCCCACACCGAAACTCCTACCACTGGAGGTGATGGCTATACTGCTTATAATTTTTTACCCTTGTTTGATATTACTAGTTCTACCGATGGGGCCAACGCTACTGACACTATTACTTATAATCCTTATACAATTTTGGCAAGTTCCACTGGTGAATATTTAGCTACTTCGACTGTAGTTAACATGTCATATGATAACTACCAGACCTTTACTTTGGCGATGGATTTTACTGGTTATGATGGTAATCTCCCTACTATCCCCGGTGATACTTCCAATACCAAATTATTACGTGTAAATAATCTGTATTATCTATTTTTCACTAGCACCACTAATGATATCTTTAACTTGTATTTAACTACTTCTACTGATGGTGTAGCTGGTACTTGGAGTCAGCCACAGATTATTTTTAATGAAATGCCAACATTCACAATGGATCTTTCGGTTGCGACTTTTGATGCAGAATATAATTCATACTCCGATTATCTAGCTTTTGTTGCTATTTCATCCACCACTGGTCAAGTATATCTAGCCACGTCCAGTGATGGTGTGGTTTGGGATGCGGTTGACACAGGAATGACCAGCAGTTTGGGTCTTGTGACAGGTTTGAGTTATGCCTCGGGAACAAATTTTGCAGTTTTTAGTTATGATTTTAGTGAGTATGCGTATTCCTCGGATAATTGGGAAAATACTTATACCACCAATCTTCCCCCTACAGCTGATGGTGAATTGATTGTTGGTTTAGAAGCTTATTATTCTGGTAGTGGTCAGACAGTTCTACAGATAGTTTATGGTACGATAAATAACCCAACTGTGGATTTCATTTTTGTTTCTACGACTGATTTTAATAATTATAATACTCAAACCCTAGTGACAGGCATGGATGATGGTTTGGGAATGAACAGTTTTTCAGTTGATAGTGACGGTAATGCTGGTTTTGTTTATATTGATACTAACGAATCTGTTTACAAACTTTTATATCACAATTCTGATGATTCTTGGAGTACTAGTACTTTAGGTGTAGGGGCACAGGAGGGTGGACCAAATTTGCGATTTTTCAATAATTCTCCTTATGCCGTTTATACCACTCAATTTACCAATACAGTCAGCTTTGCCTATAGCACTAGTTCACCATATTCTTTTACAGAAATAAATAATATTGGTACTGGCAAAAATTCTGGACACAATAATAGAATGTCAGTGGTATATGATGACGTCACCAAAATTGCCACTACAGTGTTTCCTTCAGCTAGCAATACGATGGTGTTTGTAACGAGTAGTGTGGATTTGAGTGTGGGTGGGGACGTGCCACCAGATGCTCCTACTGCTACTTCTACTATTCTCACCATTATACCTACTTCTTCAACCCAAATTGATTTGACTTGGACCCCAGTTGAGCGCGCCACTGGTTACAATATATATAGGAGTACTGACAATTTTGTTTTAAATAACGAAGCAGTGACTACCACAGCTTTAACTAGTTATTCTGATAATAACAATGGTGTTGGCCTAGCTTCCAGTACGGAATATTATTATCGAATTCATGGTACAAATTACGGAGGTGAGGGTCCGGCTTCAGATGTGATGAGTACGACGACTTTGGCCGGAGAAGAACAATTACTACCAGCTACACCTACTGGTTTTTCTGCCACGCCAACTTCTTCAACGCAGATTGATTTGTCTTGGAATCCAGTTGATGGGGCTGTTGGTTATGTTTTATATCGTGGTATAAATAGTAGTTTTTCAGCGACTACCACTGTTACTTCTACTATTAATACTAGCTATGGCGATACTGGTTTGGCGCCAAGTACTACTTATTATTATAAAGTTTCAGCTGTAAATGCGACTGGGGAGAGCGTTGTATCTGATTTTGTTGTCACAACAACTTTCGTGACGGGTACAATACTTGATTTTTCTTTTGATGTTGCTGGAAGTCCGACTGCGGATAATTCTAGATATAATCGTAATGGTGTGGTAAATGGTGCTACTTGGAATAGTACTGGTGGGCATGATGGTAGTGGTGCTTATGAGTTTGATGGAAGCGATTATATTGAATCATCAAATATTAACAATGGTGCTAGTTTCGCCTTTTGGGTGAAGCCCTCTGCTTCTTGGGCGGTTCATGCTGTTATGTTGGATTCAAGTATAGATGGTAGTACTGGTGTTAATTATAGAATACAAAGAAATGGTAGTGGTGATGGTTTTCAGTTTCACGATGGGGCTTATAATGTTGATGCTGGTGTAAATTTGGTTTATGATCAATGGAATCATATTGCAGTAACTGTTGATGATGGTTTGGGTAGGGTTTATTTTAATGGTGTAGAAACAGCTACTGGCACTGTTCAGAATCCTTTAAATGCGTTTTCCAATGCCAACACTTTAATTGGCACCTATAGTCAGATGGACGCTTATTTTATCGGAGCGATGGATGATGTAAAGATTTATGATTATGTTTTAACTAGCGAAGAGATTTTAGCGCTTAGCGGTTTGGGCGGTAATATACCCAACGCTCCTTCTAATTTTTCTGCTACCAACATCACTACGTCCACCATGGATGTATCCTGGACAGATAATTCTAGTGATGAAGATGGGTTTACTTTTGAATTCTCTATGGATAATGGAAGTACTTGGATTGATATGGGGATTACAACATCATCTGATGTCGCTTCAGAACGGTTTAATAACTTAGCAAGTAATATGTCATGGTTGTTTAGAGTAGCTGCGTTCAATTCCTATGGTACTTCTAGTTATTCCAATTCGGATGGTGGCTATACCATTCCAATAGCTCCTGGTATGCCGACTATTTCTAATGTTTCTACTTCTTCAGTCACAGCTACTTGGTCTGATTACTATAATGCTAACGGTACTGTATATTATGTCAATTATGCTGGTGGTTTTGTCACTACTACAGCTGTGTCTACTAGTATTACCGGTCTTACACCTAATACTGAATATACCTTTGCGGTACGTGCTCAATATCGAAGCAGTTCTACTTTGTATACAGAATATTCAGCTTCAAGTACACCGCCAACGACAACATTATCCTTAATACCCAACGCTCCTTCTAATATTTCTGTTTCCAATATCACTACGTCTACTATGGATGTATCCTGGATAGATAGTTCTAGTGATGAAGATGGATTTACTTCAGATTATTCATTTGATGGAATAGAGTGGATTTTTGGCGCCAACTTTTCAGCCAATGTAACATCAACCCCGATTGATTCCGAACCAAATCAAAGAATGTATTTTAGAGTAGCAGCTTTTAATTCTTTCGGCACTTCTACCTATATCACATCTACTGTTAATTATTTTAATCCAGATATTCCTGGCACTCCAACTATTTCTAATGTTTCTACATCAACACTAACAGCCGCTTGGTCAGACAACCTAAATGTTCCTGGCACAGTATATTATGTAAACTATGCTGGCGGTTTTGTAACAACATCGGCTACCACCACCAATATTACGGGTTTAACACCCAACACCGAATATACCTTCGCTGTTCGTGCTCAATATCGAAGCAGCTCTACTTTGTATACAGAATATTCAGTTTCAAGTACGCCTACAACAACATCGTCCGTAATTCCCATTGCCCCGTCTGGCTTCGTTGTTTCCAACGCCACTTATTCTAGTATGGATGTATCATGGACAGATAATTCTTCTGATGAAGATGGGTTTACTTTTGAATATTCTATTGATAATGGTAATACTTGGATTGACGCGGAATTTACCACTTCGTCTGATGTGACTTCAGAAGTAGTTGGTGGGTTGTTATCTAATGCATTGTGGTTATGGCGAGTGGCCGCTTTCAATGCTTATGGTACTTCTAGTTATTCGAATTCTGATGGCGATTATACTATCCCAGTAATACCTGAAGACCTAATTATTTCTAACGTTTCTACTTCCTCAGTGAGTCTTCAATGGTCAGCTAATAGTGGTGGTGGTGATGGTAATTCTGATGATACTGTATATTATATCAATTACGTTGGAGGGCCTACCACCACTACTGCTACGGGCACCACAATTATTGGTTTAACGCCCGGTACTGAATATACCTTTGCCGTACGTGCTCAATATTTAAGTAGTTCAACATTATATACAGAATATTCAGCTTCAAGTACACCAACGACAACTCTTTCGGCTAGCCCAACAATCCCAACGGCTTCGGTGGTTTCCACTTCTTCTCTAATATTATCTTGGAGTGCGAACAGTAATCCAGATTCAGTGTTGTACCGAGTAGTTAATGATCACGGGTATTCAGCTATTACTTCAGCTACAACCACTTCATTCGCAGATCTGATTCCTAACACCGCTTATATCTTTAGTGTAGCTTCGCAGAACTTTGATGGTACATACAATTCAGCTGTTTCATCATCGGTTGTTACAACTTTAGCAGTTAACCCAGTTTTACCGGTAGTTACAGATATTGCTACTACTACTTTAACATTGTCTTGGGGTGATAATGGTAACCCAACTGGTACTACTTATCGTATAACTGGTACTAATGGTTTTACTACCACTACTAAAACAGTTACTAGCACTTCGCTGACAGTAGGTGCTAACACAGAATATGTATTTACTGTAGCGTCACAAAATTCTGGCGATAGTAGTTATAATGATGGTGTTAGTACTGACGTTACTACCACTAACCCTAATATTCCTGGCATACCAACAGCTGTTGCCAATGGCCAAACGAGTATGATTGTTTCTTGGGGTGCTAATTCTAATTCGTCGGATACTGTTTATCAAGTATATAATTATACAGACAGCGAAGTCGAAGGCTCTACAACTTCTACTACATATACAGTTACTGGTCTAACAGCCAATACCAGTTATCGATTTAATGTCCGCGCTCAGTATCAATCAGATGATACTACATACACAGACTATTCTGTTACCTCTACCTTAGTTTCTACTGCTCCAGTTGGTACATCAGTCATAATGACTTTAAACAACGGGGCTTCCTCTACCTTTCAACTCACTGGTCAAGATGGTCACACTGTTACTCTCACTTCCAACAATGGCACCACTGCTACCCTATATTTTGAATCTACTCCGTTCTCAGTATCGCTCTCAAATGGTCAATCATCTAACAATACTGCTAATAGTTTAGCTGTTACTATGGGTACTGTTACAGCTTCTAATGCAACATTCACCATTACCACATATACTCCAGTAGTTACCCCTCCTTCCGCTGGCGGTGGCGGAGGTGGTGGTCCAGCTGCTCCGGCGGTTCCGTCAGTATCTGCTCCATCAACCATTCAGGATACCTTTGATTTAGGTATGGAAGTAGGTATTCAGGTTGGTAATACCCATCACCAAGTAATGTTCATATCTTTTGATCCTAAGACTCAAGTTGTAACCCTACAAGTCAAGTCTACTACTTTTAAAGTACCGCTTAAAGTAAAAGAAGAAAAAGTTCTTGATACTGACCTTGATAAGCTAAACGATTTGTACCTTAGACTCAATCGTATTGATAGTAGTAAAAAGAGCGTTAACCTAACCCTAGTATCTTTAACTGACCTTGAGTTTAGTATTAACTACAACTTTGCTACTACTAATCAACAGGAAACTACTTTGTACTTTAATTCTCCTCAAGCACTACAGATGGCTGTTGCTAATTCTCCTGATTTCTCTAGAACCTCATTTGAGCCTTATCAGAGAACTAAACAATGGACTTTACTACCAGGTGATGGTTTAAAGACAGTATATGTTAGATATCGTACTCTCCAAGGTGGAGACAAAGTAGTGTCAGACACTATTATCCTTGATTCTAATTACCCTTATGATGGCGAATATGCCAAAGAAAAGGTTTCTATCATTAGTTCTGGTACTACCGCTACAACAACTATTCTAACCACCATTACTAAAACTACTTTTACTTTCACGCGTACTTTGCAAGTTGGTTCAATTGGTAATGATGTTAAAGAGTTACAAAAATATCTCAATACTCATGGTTTCATTGTCGCTAAGTCTGGTGCTGGTTCACCTGGAAAAGAAACTACTAAGTTTGGCGCTGCCACCAAATCGGCTTTGATTAAATATCAAAAAGCTAACAA
>CAZHTA010000003.1:31149-35645 GCA_964535515.1 uncultured Gammaproteobacteria bacterium | reverse complement strand
CCGGCATTCTTGATCAAGCCACCAGAAACAAGCTTAATGGAGTAGCCACCAAAACCACTGTCAAACCAGTTGCTACCAAGTATATCTTTAAATCTTACCTTACCCTTGGTTCTAAAGGGGAAGAGGTAAGACAGCTCCAGATTCGCTTAAAAGAACTTGGTTATTTAGCCAAAACCATCACTCCAACCACATACTTTGGTGCAACCACTAAAGCGGCGGTAATTAAACTTCAAAAAGCACATAAAATCACCCCATATCTCGGCTATGTTGGTTCGCTAGTCAGAGACGTTTTGAATGGTAAGTAGAAGTGACAAAGTTAAAAGAGGACAGCGTTGCTGTCCTCTTGTTTTTATAGCAAAATTGGGGTAAAATTTAGTAACTATGATAAATTTAACTGTCTTAAATAAAAGAGTTGGTCCAATCCGCGGTCGTCATCCTTGGGTGTTTTCGGGTGCTTTAAAGAGTATTCCTGAGGGCTTGGAAGGGGGAATGCCGGTAAAGTTGGTAGATGAAAAGGGTGGCTTTTTGGCGCACGGATATTTTAATTCTTACTCACAGATTGCTGTTCGTTTGTGGAGCTGGGATGAGAACGAGGTTGTTGGCCCGAGTTTTTTTGAAAAAAGAATTTTTGCGGCCTATCAGTTGCGTAAAAAGTTAGTGGAGAACAAGAAGACTAATTCATATCGTTTGATTAGCGGGGAGAATGATTTGTTGCCCGGTTTGATTGTTGATAAGTATGACGAATATTTGTGCTTGCAGTTTCATACTAATGGGTTGGAATTTTGGCGCGAACAAATTGTTGATGCTTTAGTAAAGATTGTTAAACCAAAGGGTATATATGAGCGTAGTGATGTGCGTACGCGCGGTATTGAGGGGGCAGCAGAAAAAGTAGGGTCAGCCTGGGGAGAAGTGCCGAAACGTATTCAGATATTAGAGAATGGTTATAAGTTTTTTGTAGACGTGATTGGTGGACAAAAAACGGGTTTCTTTTTAGATCAACGTGACAAGCGGTTAGCTTTAGAAAAATATTCTAAAGATCAGTCGGTTTTGAATTGTTTTTCCTATACCGGCGGTTTTAGTGTTTATGCTTTGGGCGGAGGAGCGAAGAGAGTGGTAAGTGTAGATGTTTCAGAGAAAGCATTAGAATTGGCGGAAGAGAATATTAAATTAAACAAATTGGATATTAAGAAATGTGAGTTTGTTTGTGCAGATGTAAGGGCGTATCTAACGGGTTTGAGTGAAAACGATCCAGAAGTTGGTACAAATGATTTTTCGGTAATAATTTTGGATCCGCCTGCTTATGTTAAGGACCGCCACAAGACAAAAGAAGGATTGCAGGGCTACCGTAATATAAATGAATTGGCTTTGCGTCTTTTGCCTGAGAATGGAATGTTAGTGTCAGCTTCTTGTTCAGCACATGTAGGTTTGTCGGATTTTCGATATATGTTATCTGAGGCAGCGGGTCGTGCCGGGAGGACAGTGCAGGTCTTAGAGACCTACACACACGGTATTGATCACCCAGAATTAGTGGCTTTTACTGAAGGTGAATATTTAAAGTGTTTGTTTGCTTTGGTTGACTAAATTAGGTATAATAACCTTGTATTATATGAACAAAAAATTGATATTACGCAGTTTGGCACACGCTGTTATTGTTATTGCATACATTTTTGGTGTGGCATTTTTCATGTCAAACGGAGAAAGGGTTTTTGGTGGAGTCTCAAAGGTGTTTGGTTCGGTTGCTTTCTTGTTAATGTTTGTTGTGTCAGCTGCGTTTATGGGTATTTTGATTTTTGGCAAACCAATATTTTTGTATTTAGATAACCAAAAGAAAGATGCAGTAAAATTTTTGTTTTATACAGTTGGTTGGTTATTAGCTGCTTTAATTTTAACTTTTTGTTTTTTAACTATTTTTTAATATGAACATTGCAATCAATGGTTTTGGCCGTATTGGTCGTCAGGCTTTTAAAGCGGCGGTTAATTACAAGAATGTTAAAATTGTTGCAGTTAATGATTTAACTGATACCAAAACATTGGCGCATCTTTTACAATATGATACTGCCTATGGTAAATATAATTTACCAGTTAGTTATGATGAAAAGAATATTATTGTAAAAGGTAAAAAGATTCCAGTATTTGCCGAAAAGGATCCGGCAATGTTGCCTTGGAAAAAATTAAAGGTGGACGTAGTTTTAGAATGTACTGGTAGGTTTACCGATAAAGCGGGTGCGGAACTACATGTCAAAGCTGGCGCCGGTAAGGTTATTATTTCTGCTCCAGCCAAGGGCACTGAAATTCCGACTTATGTTCGAGCGGTCAATTGTGGAAAAGTTGGTAAAGAAAAATCATTGGTGATTAACAATGCTTCTTGTACCACTAATTGTATTGCTCCAGTAATGGCAGTATTAGATGAAAAGTTTGGCATTGAAAAAGCGATGATGTCTACTGTCCACGGCTATACTGCTGATCAGAATTTACAAGATGGTCCACATAAAGATTTGCGTCGTGCCCGTGCTGCTGCATAGAATATTATACCAACCACCACTGGTGCGGCTAAAGCAGTGGGTGAAGTAAAAACAAATTTGCAAGGTATTTTTGATGGTGTTGCTTTCCGTGTACCAGTACCAACATGTTCTTTGTCTGATATCACCGCAGTTTTAAAAAAGAATGTTACTAAAGAAGAGGTAAACAAAGCTTTAACAGACGCAGCTAAAACCGCTCGTTTTGCTGGGGTGTTAGCAGTTACTTTTGAGCCACTGGTATCATCGGATTTTGTGGGTAATAGCTATTCTTCAATCGTGGATGCTAGTCTGACTAATGTGGTTGGTGGTAATTTAGTAAAAGTAGTAGCTTGGTATGATAATGAGTTTGGTTATGCTCATCGTTTAGTAGAGATGGCGTTATTATTTGCTTAAAATATTATATATGCGAATTCCAATAATCGAAACAGTAGGTAAGGTGGGGCAAGAGGTGATTTTAAAAGGATGGGTGAATGCTAGACGCGATATGGGCAAGATCGTATTTTTGGATTTACGCGATCGTTCGGCTGTTGCTCAAATTGTTGGTGTACCCTCAGAAGTGGATGAAAAATCTTTAGAAGAATTGAAGCGTGTGCGTTTGGAATATTTAATAGAGTTGCGTGGGGTAGTGCAGGAACGTAGTGAAAAACAAAAGAACCTAAACATGCCAACTGGCACAGTAGAAATTTTGGCTAAAGAAGTGAAGATTATTTCAGAATCTCAGGCCATGCCTTTTGACGTCAGCCAAGATACGCGTCCGATCAATGAAGAACTACGTCTTAAGTATCGCTATTTAGATATTCGCAGTGAGCGTTTAAAAAAGAATTTAGAAATGCGTCACAAGATGAATCAGTTTTTGCGTAACTATTTAACCGTAAAAGATTTTTGGGAGATCGAAACCCCATATATTACCAAAGGTACACCGGAAGGGGCGCGTGAGTTCTTGGTGCCGTCTAGACTGCATCCGGGTAATTTTTACGTGTTACCACAATCACCACAGCAATTTAAACAATTGCTAATGGTAGCAGGTGTAGAAAAATATTTTCAAGTTGCTCGATGTTTCCGCGATGAAGACAATCGCGGTGATCGTCAGCCAGAATTTACGCAGCTTGATTTGGAGATGTCATTTTTGGAAGAAAAAGATATTAGAGATTTAATTGAGGAAATGACGATTGAGTTAGTTGAGAAAGTATTTCCGCATTTGCATATTTCTCAGAAACCATTTCCAGTTTTAACCTATGCTGAGGCAATGGAGAAATACGGTAATGACAAACCAGATTTAAGAAAAGACAAGAATGATAAAACGGAATTAGCTTTTGGTTGGGTGATAGATTTTCCTCTTTTTGAAAAGAGTGAAAGTGATGGAAGTTTAACTGCTTCGCACCATCCATTTACGCGTCCACAAGACAGTGATTTGGGTTTGTTAGATAGTGCTCCTGAAAAAGTAAAAGCCTATGCATATGATCTCGCTTTGAATGGTTTTGAGGTAGCGGGTGGTAGTTTAAGAATTTTTGATCATGCATTACAGAAAAAGATTTTTCAAATTTTAGGTGTAACTGACGAGGATATTAATATTCGCTTTGGTCATATGCTTGAGGCTTTTACCTATGGTGTTCCACCACATGGCGGCATTGCTTTTGGCTTAGATCGTTTGATTGCAATTTTACAAGGTGAAGAGAATATTAGAGAAGTGATTGCATTTCCAAAGACAGGTGATGCGAGAGATCTAATGATGGGTGCACCAAGCTCATTGCCAGATTCAGCTTTGAGTGATGTACATATTAAAGTGAAATAGAGTGTATTTTCCATAAGTTGCCTTGATCATGGCGTCATCAAAAATGCCGGTGCCATGCAGCAGGCGGTGCGCCTGCGCCACATCGTGGACATTGGCTCTTGGTGTCACAATTTTTGCTCAAGATCCCGCACACTACCCGCGATTTTGAAAGTGAAAGCGGATGCCCCAGGGCTCCACTCGACCGA
>CAZHTA010000003.1:4387-31139 GCA_964535515.1 uncultured Gammaproteobacteria bacterium | reverse complement strand
AAAAATATGTTTTCTCCATTACAGCAGTATGTTATCGGAGAATGTTATCGACAGAAGGGGGATAAGATTGATCGTGATTTGTTTGTTGTCTTTTATGGTACTAATTCAAAAGTTAAATTAGGTGCCCGGACTAAAATTATTACACAAAGTCTGGAACGTTTGATTGATCGTGGTTTTTTAGTGGGGTATGGCGTACGTACGCCAAAGAAGTGGTTTATTAAAGAAGTTAGAATTACACGTTTAGGGATTAAGCAATGGGAAAAATTTTTAGAGAGAAAACAAAAAAGATTACCATTATAAAATTTAAAAAATGTCAGCTGACGTAAAATTAGAAAAATTTCAAGGTCCGTTAGATTTACTATTACAGTTAGTAGAGAAAGAGGAGATGAAAATTACCGAGATTTCTCTTTCGGAAGTAACTGAACAGTTTGTAAAATATTTGGACCAGTTAAGTGAAAGCAATTCGGAAGAGTTGGCTGATTTTTTAGTTGTAGCAACTAAGTTAGTGTATTTAAAATCACGTGTACTTTTACCTTACTTGTATCCAGAAGAAGATGAAGGTCCAAGTCTGGCTGATCAATTAAAAATGTATCAGCAATATGTTGAGGCAAGTAAGAAAATTGAAAAATTATGGAATGAGGGACAAGTAGCCTATGGACGTATTGAACCACCGGTGAAAGTAAAAGATTTTGTTTTGCCTACTAATTCTAAAATTGACGATTTACATCATTCAATGTTGAAATTAGTGATGCGTCTTAAGCCGATCGATCCGTTGCCACGTGTTTCAATTGATCGGGGGATTACGATTAAGGACAAGATTGATAAGATATTAGTTGCTTTGAAGCAATACAAAAAAATTAATTTTAATCAGGTTTTGTCAGAAGCTCGAAACAAGACGGATATTATCGTTAGTTTTTTAGCAGTATTGGATTTGTTAAAAGAAGCAAAGGCAGTAGCACATCAAGAAAATTTTTCTTCGGATTTAGAAATTAGACTAGTATGAGAAAGATATATTTAGCCTCTACATCTCCGCGTCGTAAAGAACTTTTGTCTAAGTTGAATTTACCTTTTGAGATTATTCCTTGTGGCTATGAGGAAGATATGACAATATCTCTTCCTCCAAATAGGTTGGTGCGCTTGTTGGCGCGTGGTAAAGCGCGTGCAGCAGCCAGTCGTTTGTCATCAGGCGTAGTAATTGCAGCTGATACGTTTGTTGTTTTTGGTGAGAAGTTTTTAGGGAAACCAAAGAGCGTGTTAGAGGCCAGGAAAATGTTGCAGTTGATTAGTGGTAAAATTGTAAAGATTGTTACCGGGCTTACTTTAATTGATCTAGATAAGAAGAAAGAAATCTGCGATGTGGATGTGGCCGAAGTAAAGATTAAAAAGTTGTCTTTAAGTGAAATAAATAATTATATAAAAACCAAAGAACCATTAGACAAGGCGGGTGCGTTTGCCGTGCAGGGAATTGGTGCAGTATTAATTGAATGGAGTCGGGGAGATTATCATGGAATTATGGGTTTGCCACTTTTTAAATTAGCAAAAAATCTAAAGAAATTAGGTATTAAAGTTTTATGATGTTATTATCAAAAATAGAGACAATATTGTTTGTTGCTTCTAAGCCACTAGGATTAAAAAAGATTGCTAAGGTGTTGGGGATTGATGAGTCTGCCGTTTTGTTACATATGGAAGAGCTGCGTAAAAAATATAATCATCCGGAATCTGGTATCGTCGTATTAGAAAATAATTCAGAATGGCAAATGGTATCTAATCCTGATAACAGGGAGGCAGCCGAAAACTTTTTAAAGGCGGAAGTGTCAGGCGAGTTAACGCGCCCACAACTAGAGACTCTAACAGTTGTTTCTTATTGTGGTCCAATCACCAAGCCAGAGTTAGAACAGATACGCGGTGTTAATTGTTCTCTTATTTTACGCAATTTAATGATGCGCGGGTTAGTAAAAGAGTTGGAAGACCCAACCAAGTTAATGCCTAGTTACGAGGTGACAATGGACTATATCCGTCATTTGGGATTAGATAATTTGAATGCTTTGCCTGATTATGATAAATTACATACTCATGAATATTTAGCACAGATTTTAGAACAGAAGTCAGTTGTGTAATTTATGACAAAAAAGGTATTTGATTTTTTTTCTTCTTTTGGGATGATGCTGGTAGGCGTTTGTCTTCTTTTTGTTTGCTCGGTTTCTTTTTATAGTACGAATAACAGAAAGCTACCACAATCGGGTGAACGTAATTGGCTGGGTGGGGATATTGAACAACATATTTTACCGGTTAGTCATCCGGCGGTGCCTTTGTCTAAAAATGGTAGTGAGTTTAAAGACAATTTAACAGCCGCCGCTGCTTTGGTGGTTGATGACCGTACGGATACGGTTCTTTGGGAAAAGAATACAGAAGAGATTAGATCTTTAGCAAGTATCACTAAATTAATGAGTGCGTTGGTTTTAGTTGATTTGCCAATTAAATGGAATACCACAACTGAAATTACAACCGATGATGATTTGGGAAGTAGTCATGCGATTCAAGCGGGAGATAAACTTACTGCTAATGAGTTATGGCAGGTAGCACTTATCGGTTCCTCTAATAGCGCAATTAATGCTTTGGTTAGAGTTAGCGGTTTGAGTGAAGAGGAGTTTGTTAAGAAGATGAATGAAAAAGCAAAAAATTTGCGTTTATCTAGTTTGAAATTTAGTGATCCAACGGGGTTGGATAAGGGCAATCGTGGGAATGCAAAAGATATTATTCGTCTATTAAAAATTGCTTTGCAGCAAGACAAAATATATTCTACTTTGCAGGTAGGGGAATATTATGCCAAACCGTTAAATTTAAAAAAACAACGACGGGTTTGGAGCACTAATTGGCTTTTAACTGGGTGGATTCCTAATCGTTTTAAAACTGCCCAGATTGTTGGTAAAACTGGATATATTGGTGATTCCGGTTATAACTTTGTTGTTCGACTGGAAGATAAAGAGAAAAGAGCAGTTCGAGTTTTGGTTTTAGGCGCTTCCTCAAACGAGACACGTTTCTCAGAAGCGCGTGATTTAGCGGAATGGGCGTTTGAAAATTATTTATGGCCAGGAGATGAGGGGTACAAAGAATTGGCCGAGTAGCGGTGAAATGTGGTATAATTATATTATGAAAGTAAAAAGTATTAAATTAATTAAAAATTTATCTGGGCAAAGGGTTTTGCTTCGGGTCGATTTTAATGTTCCGGTTAAAAGTGGAAAAGTACTAGAAGATGAAAGAATTTTGGCTTCTGTGCCAACAATTGAATATTTATTAAAGAAAAAAGCAAAAGTAATTTTGCTTACACATTTAGGTAGGCCAATAGGGTATAACGGAAAAGGAAAGAGTGGTTATGATAAAAAATTTAGTTTAGTGCCGGTAGTTAACAGGTTAAATGAATTATTAAAAAATCCAGTAAAGTTTGTAGAAGACCGAAAGATCGGGAGGGTCAGCGACCAAGATATTTATTTTACTAATGTTAAACAAGAAATATCCAAGATGAAGTCGGGCGAAATTGTTGTGTTGGAGAACATGAGATTTTTCCCGGAAGAAGCAAAGGAAATAACCAAATTAAGTAAAAAGTTGGCTGACTTAGGAGATGTTTTTGTTTTTGATGCGTTTGCTGTAGCACATCGTGTGGCCGCCTCTGTTTCTGGTGTGGCTAAATTTTTACCGAGTTATGCTGGGTTTTTGTTGGAGAATGAGATTATTGGGTTGGATAAAGCGATTAAAAAACCAAAGAAACCGTTTGTTGTTGTTTTGGGTGGTATAAAAATGGAAACAAAAATTCCAGTATTGGATAGTTTGTTGAAGAGTGCAAGTAATATTTTGTTGGGTGGTGGTATTGTGAATACTTACTTGTGGGCTACGGGCAATAAAGTTGGTAGTTCATTGGTAGATAAGGGGTATAAAAAAGAAGCGTTAAAATATTGTCGTAATAAAAAGATCGTTTTGCCGGTTGATGTCGTTGTTGGTAAGCAAAATGGTAGTATGGCTCGTGTGGTAAGTTTAAAAAAGAAATTAAATTTAAAAAAGAAATTAAATTTAAAAAAGGACGAAGTAATTTCGGATATTGGTCCAGAGACAATTCGTTTGTTTGCTAAGTATATTAAAAAGGCTAATACTTTACTGTGGAATGGTGCACTAGGACATTTTGAACAGCACCCATATGAATATGGCACTAGAGCAGTCGCGCGTTTGTTAGCCGCTCGTTCTAAGGGGAGAGCGTTCGGTGTGTGTGGTGGTGGTGAAACAATCGAGTTATTGCGTGATTTAAAATTGGTAGAGTATATTGATTTGGTTTCAACTGGTGGGGGCGCAATGTTGGAATATCTGAGCGGAAAGAAATTGCCGGGCGTTGAAGTTGTTAAAAAATAGTTATTTAATTTATTTATCTTATTTAAAGAATTTTGCGCTGTTCGGCGTAAGGTTCGGGAGGAATTTTTTATGCCTTTAGTATCATCAAGGAAAACACCAGTTTTTCCTACGCCTACGCCTACCCCTGTTTCTGCTCCTGTTCCAAAAAAGGAGTGTTGCGGTGAGGGAGGGTGTAATAGTACTTGTCACTGGGGTGGCGATTTCGCCAAGAAACTTATGCTTACTTTTGTAGGTGTATTGTTGGTATATTTGATATTTTTTGTTGGTAGTTTAGTGCGTAACAATATCAAAAAATATGATTATATCGGCCGGGCCGATAAAATGGAGAGCACTATCTTGGTAAGTGGTGTCGGACGTGTTAGTGGTAATAATGATATTGCCATGACCACTATTGGTTTTTCTAATTTGGATAAGGATGTGTCTAAGGCGCAGGTTGATAATAAAAAAGTGATGGATCAAATTATGGCTGATTTAAAGAAAATGGGAGTTGCTGACAAAGATCTTCAGACTAACTATACTATCTATCCAGAGTATGAATATTTAACTGACAAGGGTAGTGTTTTGAAAGGTTATCGTGTTTCTAATCAATTGACAGTTAAAATTCGTAATTTAAGTAAAATTACTGACATCCTAGGTCTAGCTGGTAAGTATGGCGCTACTGAGATTAGCGGTTTAACTTTCACCGTGGATGATCCAGAGAACTTAAAAACTCAAGCGAGAAGTAAGGCAGTAATCGATGCTCAAGCTAAAGCAGTGACTTTAGCACAGTCATTAGGTGTAAATTTGGGTAGAGTAGTAAGTTACAGTGAGTATGAAAATACTCCTTATGATTATCCAATGGCACTGGCTAAAACTAATTTTATGGGAGCTGAAGGCGGCGGCGGTGGTGCTCCTGAGGCAGTAGCTACTGGCAGTAAGGATGTAGTGATGAATGTGAGTGTTTCTTACGAGATTTTGCCTTAATTAAAAGGAAAAGAAGGCCTCGATAGTCGGGGTCTTTTTTATTATTTATTTTATGGTATAATTATTGCAGATTTATCTTTAATCTTAATATCTTTTTATGAAAATCAAAGGAATCATTGCTCGGGAAATTTTGGATTCACGTGGTAATCCAACAGTAGAAGCAAAAGTCATTTTGCAAAATGGTATCGTAGGTGTAGCGAAAGTGCCATCTGGTGCTTCTACTGGTAGCCATGAAGCGTTAGAATTACGTGATGGTGGTAGTCGTTATGGTGGCAAAGGGGTTTTAAAGGCAGTTAAGAACGTGAACAGTGTTATCGCCAAAAAATTGGTTGGTAATGATGTGGAAGATTTTTTAGCTTTGGATCAAATGATGCTTGGTTTAGACGGCACAAAAAACAAAACAAAGTTAGGTGCTAATGCAATTTTGTCAGTTTCGATGGCGTTGGTACGCGCTGCCGCAGAGAATGCTAAGTTGCCACTTTATGTTTACTTACGTAAGACTTTTAGCATTAAAGAAAAAGAGTATCGGTTGCCATTGGCGATGATGAATATTCTTAATGGTGGTCGTCATGCTGATAACGGTTTGTCAATTCAAGAATTTATGATTATTCCACGACACAAATTAATGCGTGAGCGTGTGCGTATGGGATCGCAAATTTTTCATGCTTTAGCAAAAATTTTAAGTCAAAAAGGTTATGCTACTTCTGTCGGGGATGAAGGTGGTTTTGCTCCGGAATTAGCAAACAATGAGCGTGGTTTGCAGGTGATTATGTCGGCTATTAAAGATGCTGGTTTTGAACCAGGGAAGAATGTATTCTTAGGTTTAGATGTGGCTGCTTCAGAATTTTTTAGTCATGGGCAATATTATTTCTTTAGTAAAAAGCAGGGTCAGAGTTCTGACAAGATGATCTCCGCATATTCTCAGTGGGTTAAAAAATATCCTTTGGTATCAATTGAAGATGGTTTGAGTGAAGATGATTGGGAAGGGTGGAATAAAATGACTAAAAAGATGGGTAAAGATACGATATTGGTCGGTGATGATTTGTTTGTTACTAACACTGAAAGATTAGGTAGGGGCATTAAAGAGGGGGTAGGAAATGCTATTTTAATTAAGTTAAATCAGATTGGCACAGTTTCGGAGACAGTTGCCGCTATAAAATTAGCAAAGCAGAATAATTACAAAGTGGCGATTTCTCATCGTAGTGGTGAGACAAGCGATACTTTTATTGCTGATTTGGCGGTTGCGGTTAACGCTGAGTTTATTAAAACAGGGTCACTTTCTCGTTCGGAGCGTGTGGAAAAGTATAACCGTTTGATGGAGATTGAAGGTGAAATTCAGGGATAAAATATATAAAAATCCGCTCCAATTTAGATATTTGGGCGGATTTTATTTTGTAAATAATTTGTTTTTTGGAGGTTGAATCAAAATGTAGTTTGAGGTATACTATTACTATCTATGAAAAAAGAAATAAACAACCCTATTCCAACAGTTTTGGTAATTTTGGATGGTTTTGGTTTAGCTGATAAGCGTACTCCTGGTAATGCTATTATCCCTGAAACTGCCCCTAATATTTTTCGATATATCAAAGATTATGCGTCTTCTACTTTGCGTACTTCGGGAGAAGATGTGGGGTTGTTTCCCGGCCAAGAAGGCAATTCCGAAGCTGGTCACTTAAATATTGGAGCGGGCAGGATTGTTAAGCAAGATTTGATGATAATTTCGGACGCGATTCATGATGGAACTTTTTTTAAGAATCATGCTTTTAAGGAAGCGCTTTATCATGTTAAAAAATATGACACTGCGGTTCATGTCATGTGTCTTTTAACGGGCGATAATAGTGCTCATACGTATCCGGAACATTTGTATGCGATGTTAGAATTTTTCCGTCGGGAAAATTATTCTAAAGTATTTATTCATCTGTTTACTGACGGTCGTGATTCTGGACCACACTTTGCGCCAAAATTTTTGCATGAATTACGTGGGCATATGTTAAGCAAAGAAAAGATTGCTACGGTGACCGGTCGTTATTATGCGATGGATCGTAATAAAATCTGGAGTCGAACGGAGTCTTTCTATAACGCCATGGTTTCGGGTAAAGGCCATCATGCAACAAGTGCAGAGGAGGCTTTAACGCAGGCGTATACTCGTAATGAAAATGACGAACATGTTTCTCCAACAGTAATAATGGAAAAAGGCAAGCCAGTAGCGACAGTAAAAGATAATGATGTAATATTTTTTGTTAATGCGCGCAGCGATCGAGCGCGACAGATTACCAAGGCTTTTGTGCAGCGTGATTTTGAAAAAGAGAATCTTGGTTCATTTAAGCGTAAAGCAATTCCTAAAAATATTCGCTTTGTCGCAATGACCGATTTTGGCCCTGATTTACCTGGTGTGTTTACAGCTTTTCCTAGCCCAGACATTGTTAATTGTTTGCCTAAAGTAATTAGCGATAACTACCGTCAGTTATATATATCAGAAACTGAGAAATATGCGCATGTGACATATTTCATCAACGGTGGTTTTGCTGATCCTTTGAATGGGGAGAGAAGGGAAGTGGTTAAATCAGCAGCCGAATATTCTTATGCTAATCTTCCAGAGATGAATAGCTTAGCTTTAACGAAGAAGGTAGTAGATTATTTAAACAAAGGCACATATAATTTTATTTGTGTTAATTATCCTAATGCTGACATGGTTGGTCATACAGGCGATTTAGTCGCTACTAAAAAAGCGGTTCATGCGATTGATGTGAGTGTAAAAAAGATCGTCGATGCGGTTTTAAAATTAAAAGGACAAGTGTTGGTTATTGCTGATCATGGTAATGCTGAGGTTATGCTTAACCCAGAGTTGCTTGAGGTTATGACTGAACATACTACTAATCCGGTTCCGTGTATATTAGTTAAGTCTGGTTCTAAAAAGATTAAATTAAAGAATGGAATCTTGGCTGATGTTGCACCTACTCTATTAAAGATGATGAAAATTGATCAACCAGAAGAAATGACAGGTAAAGCATTGTTTTAAATATGGCTCATAATTACAAACCAGTTGTTTTGGCAATTTTAGATGGTTTTGGTATTGCTCCGGATAGTGCCGGCAACGCGATTACGCGTGCTGCTATGCCTAATTTTGCTAATTATCTTAAGAATTATCCGGTAATGACTTTGTATGCTTCTGGCAACGAGGTTGGTTTGTTATTTGGTGAAATGGGCAACTCCGAAGTGGGGCACTTGAACATTGGTGCGGGCAGAGTTTACTATCAGTCTTGCCCGCGTATTAATCAAGCAATTACTGATGGGTCATTTTTCCAAAATCCAGCGTTTTTGGGAGCAGTTGAACAAGTGAAGAAAAACAAATCAAATTTACATATAGTTGGTTTGGTTAGTATTGGTAATGTTCATTCAAGTGATACTCATTTGTATGCATTATTAGATTTTTGTAAACAAAACAAATTAAGTGACAACGTTTTTGTTCATGCCATTTTGGATGGGCGTGATTGTGTTTTTAATTCTGCTCAAGACTTTGTTGCTCGCTTACAAGATAAAATGAAATCAGTTAAAGTTGGTAGAATTGCTTCTCTTTCAGGGCGGTATTATGCGATGGATCGCGATAACCGTTGGGATCGATGCGAGTTAGCTTACCGTGCCATGGCGGAGGGTGCATCAGAAGTTAAGGGTGACGATCCGTTGAAGTTGATTGAAGCTTCTTATGAACAGAAAAAATATGACGAAGAGTTTACTCCTAGTGTAATAACCGAAAATGGTAAGCCAGTAACAACAATTAAAAATGGGGATGCAGTGATTTTTTCTAATTTTCGTCCGGATCGTGCACGACAATTAACTAAAGCTTTTGTTTTACCGGGTTTTGATAAGTTTGAAAAACCGTATATTAAAGATTTGTATTTTGCCACCATGACAGAATATGAAAAAGATTTGCCAGTAACAGCGGTAGCTTTTGCACCAATGGTTGTGCGTAATAGTTTAGCGGAAACTATCAGTAAAGCCGAATTAAAACAGTTTCATGTAGCCGAAACGGAAAAATATGCGCATATCACTTTCTTTTTAAACGGTACGGTAGAGGAACCGTTTACGGGTGAGGATCGAGTGATTGTGCCGTCGCCTAGAGTGGCAAGTTATGATTTTGCGCCAGAGATGTCAGCGATGGGGGTAGCTAAAGAAGCAATCAAAGCAATTGATAGTGATAAGTATGATTTTATTGCTTTGAATTTTGCTAATCCAGATATGGTTGGACATACCGGTAAGTTAGAAGAAACAATTAAAGGATGTGAAGCGTCAGACAAAGCGTTGGGAGAGGTGGTGGATCATACTTTAGCTAAGGGTGGCGTAGTGGTTATGACCGCTGATCACGGGAATGCGGAAGAAGTAATTAATTTGCAGACTGGTGTGATGGACAAAGAACATTCAACCAACCCTGTTCCTTTGATTATTATCGGCAAAGATTTTCAGGGTCAAGCTGGTCCAGCGGGCGATCCACCAGAAGGGGATTTAAGTTTGATGCATCCAGTTGGGGTATTGGCAGATGTTGCGCCGACAGTGTTGAAACTGTTGGGTGTTGATCAGCCTGGAGAAATGACAGGAACACCACTGATTTAAAATAAAAATCCCGAGCAAGTCGGGATTTTTTAATTTTTCTTTAACCAGTCTGTTATGTTTGCTTCGATCGTCGTCGGCGATTGGTCGCTCCATTGCATTCTCACTAATTGCTTACTACCTTGAGGTGAAAATGGTGATAAGATTTCTCGTGCGTCTCGTCCTTTTTCGGAAATGAAAATTCCTTTGGTTACACCTTTTTCGGTTGGTGATTCGTAGATTATTAAAATTAACTCTGCTTCTGGAGCGGTGGTCATTAATTCTTCTCCTAATCCAGTGATATCTTCTTCGCTTGCTCCTGATAAGGCGAAGTCTTCGCAAGATAATGTCGTTGAAACTAATTTGATGTCGTAGTAATGTTTGATTTTACTTAAAGCATTACCCCAGATTTTTAAAGCAGAAAGAGAGCGGGTTTGGTAGAGTTGGTGAACGATTTGCTCTCTGTTTCCCCCTAGCGCCATTAATTTGCTGGCGTAGTTTAGAGTGTTAGGGTTTACATTAGTAGTTTTAAAACTTTGAGTAGAGATTATTAAACTAGTAAGTAATGCGGTAGCTATTTCTGAGGTAATAGTATTTTCGCCGTTTTGTTTGATAATTTCGTAGACAATTTCATTACTTCCAGCGGCAGTTAAATTTACTAGATTGATTTGGCCGTAATGTTCGTTGTTTGTTTTGGTGTCGATGTTTAATAGTGGGGTGCGGAAGAACAAATCAGTATTGTTTAAAAATATTCCACCCAGAGATTCTTTGTCAGGGGAATTAATGGAGATTATTAAATCATATTTGTAGGTAGATTGGGCAGTACGTAGTTCATTTTTTGTAATTAAACCAGAGCGGGGGGTGAGATAGATCGAAAGTGCTCCGTCTTTTATATCATAACTAATAGTATCCATTGGCGCTTTACTGACATCTACTTTGATAATGAATTTTTGTAAATGATTAAGATTGGAGCGAATTTGGTCGGCGGTTGGTAGGAATTTTAAATTTTTAGGCAAAACAAAACCATCAGATACGATGTCTACCTGTTTGTTTTGTTTTTCCAAAAACATTTTTAACGCCAAAGCACTACCAATTGCCTCGCCACCGTCATGCGGCGGGAAGGTGATTAGGATGTGGCGACTTTTTTGGATAATACTTTGTAATTGTTGGTTTTCATCTAAAGACATAGCGGTTGAATCAGAAAATTCTATTTCGATAAAATTCTCTGCACAACCTCTCTCGGTGGTTGCTAGTCTTAAATGGTACGAACATTACATACTATCAATATCTTTGGGGCTTGTCAACCTCTTGGTTTTTATGTAAAATAAGCAATATAATATTTAATGATTTTATGGAGATTTCTAAGGCTTACGAACCAAAAAACTATGAGGATGGGATTTATCAGAAATGGGAAGAAAGCGGGCTTTTTAACCCAGATGTTTGTTTAGAAAAGGGTGTAACTCGGGCTGATTCTCCATATTTTTCAATAGTTTTACCTCCACCCAATGTTACTGGCACCTTACACGTTGGTCATGCTAGTATGTTGGCTATCCAAGATTTGTTGGTACGTTATCATCGTTTAAAGGGTGATCGGACACTGTGGCTGCCAGGAACTGACCATGCGGCCATTGCCACTCAAACTAAGGTAGAGAAGCTTCTTATCGAGAAAGGAATGAAGGAACCAAAGAAAGAGCTGGGCCGGGAGAAGTTTTTACAGGAAGTAGAAAAATTTGCTCAAGAATCTCATGATACGATCGTTAACCAGTGTAAAAAAATGGGTTCAAGTTTGGATTGGAGCCGTGAGGCATTTACTCTAGATGAGCCAAGAAATTTAGCGGTTAGGACAGTCTTTAAAAAGATGTATGATGATGGTTTGATCTATCGCGGTTACAGAATTGTTAATTGGTGTCCACGATGTCATTCAACGTTAGCTGACGATGAAGTGGAGTACAAACCGTCTAAGACAAAATTGTATTGGATTAAATACGGTCCTTTTGTTTTAGCGACCACTCGTCCAGAAACAAAGTTGGGTGATACGGCAGTGGCAGTGCACCCAGATGACGAGAGATACAAGGAGATGGTTGGTAAAAAATATATGATCCCGGGTGTGTTGGGAGATTTTGAGATTATTGTTGTTGCCGACGAAGCCGTTGATAAAGATTTTGGTACGGGTGCGATCAAAGTTACGCCATACCATAGTTTTGTTGATTACGAGATCGCTCAAAGACATGGGGTTGAAGGTAAACAGATTATTGATGAAGACGGCAAAATGATGGCTAATTGTGGTAAGTATGCTGGTATGACGACTGAGGAGGCACGCAAAGCGATTGCGGCTGATATGGAGACGATGGGTTTGATTGATCATATTGACGAAGATTATGAAAACAGCTTGTCAGTTTGTTATCGTTGTGGTTACGCAATTGAGCCGATTCCATCTCGCCAGTGGTTTATCGATGTTAACAAGAAGATCAAAATAAAAAATGTAAATTTAAAACAGATTGAAGATGGTAAGGAGTATAGTCTAAAAGAATTAATGCAGACTGTTGTGCAGTCAGGGCAGATTGAGATTATACCGGATCGTTTTAATAAAACATATTTCCATTGGATTAATAATTTACGCGATTGGTGTGTTAGTCGTCAGATTTGGTATGGTCATCAAATTCCAGTGTGGTACAAAGGCGACGCGGTGTATGTGGATGTAGACGCCCCAAAAGAAGATGGTTGGATACAAGATCCGGATACGCTTGATACTTGGTTTTCTTCTGGGCTTTGGACGTTTAGCACTTTAGGTTGGCCAGGTGATTCAATGGATTTAAAAAATTTTCACCCAACAACAGTAATGGAAACTGGTTATGATATTTTGTTTTTCTGGGTAGCGAGAATGATTTTGATGACCACATATGTGATTGGGGACATTCCTTTTGAAAAAGTATATTTGCATGGGTTGGTGCGTGACGAACAGGGGAGGAAGATGAGTAAGAGTTTGGGTAATGTAATTAACCCACTAGATACGATCGCAGAATATGGAGCTGATGCAACCAGACTTTCACTTGTGATTGGTAATTCTCCAGGTAATGATTTGCGTTTGTCAGTAGAGAAGGTGGCGGGTTTTAGAAATTTTACTAATAAGCTTTGGAATATATCACGGTTCATGTTGCTTAATATTGAGAAACCGCAGGCGACGGTTTCTTTACCAACAGCCAATACTTTAGCTGATCATTGGATTTTGAATAGGATTGGTAAAGTAGCAAATGAAGTGACTGAAAGTATCGAGAAGTTTAATTTCTCCTATGCCGGTGAATTGTTGCGTGATTTTACTTGGAGTGAATTAGCTGATTGGTATTTGGAAGTTGCTAAGATTGAAGGTGGTAAGGAAGAAATATTAAATTATCTTTTGAATGTTGTTTTAAAACTTTGGCATCCGTTTATGCCATTTGTAACTGAACAACTTTGGCAAGAGGCGTATGGCGGTGGTATGTTAATGGTGGCAGGTTGGCCAAATGTTAAGATCGAAAGCAACGGTGATGATTTTGTTTTGATAAAAGATGTTGTTACTGGTATCCGTACTTTAAGAGCAGAGTACAAAGTTGAACCAGTGCGTAAATTAAATGTAGTGATTAGTACTAGTAGTTTTGTTGGTCTTTTAAAAGATAACCAGGATATTATTAAACACCTTGGTCGTTTGGAAGCTTTAGAGATTGGTGAAAATATTACTAAACCAGAAGGATCGGTTGGTTTTGTGGTTAGTGGGGTAGAGGTATTTGTTGATATTGGTAGTACGATTGATAAAGAAAAAGAAACTAGTCGTTTACAAAAAGAAATTGAGACAACAGAAAAATATTTGAATGGTTTGGAAAGTAAATTATCTAACGATGAATTTGTCAATAACGCCCCGGCAGTAGTGGTAGAAAAAGAAAAACAAAAGTTAGTTGAGGCAAAAGATAAATTAACCAAATTAAATAATCAATTAGAGGGATTAAAATAATATTTATGCACGGAGAAATTAACCCAGAAGTACAAAAAGGAGAAGCAGAGTTTTTTTTAGCGGATCTAGACGAGATGCACCACAAACTTTTTAATACATTAAAAGAGAGTTCTAATTTTTTAGAAGGTAATGAGCTGACCCCAGAAGTAGTTGCTGCTTTTGAAGATTGGTTAAAAATGGTTAAACCGGAATTGGAAAAATTATTAGCAAAATTTACCAATGCCTATGCCTATGCGAGAGCGCACGGCATGGATAATTATTTGGGGCATGATTTGGGTGGGGTAGCAACTAAGATTACTGGTATTTTGCCGTTTGCTCTTGAGCAGATAGACGCAAAAGGCGTTAATGCTTCTAGTGTTGAGGAATTTGTCCCTGATTTTGCGAAGTTTTTGCTACACTGGGAGAGGGCGTATATAGCCTTAAAAGATATTCTTTTGCTTTGTATAAATAAGAAAGAAGTTCCTAAAAGTTTAGTTGGTGAGATAGATCTTGATACTTTAGAACATATTGTTAATTATTTTGTAGATACTGAAAAAAAAGACCTAAACCGATCTGCTGCTGTTAAAGATTCAGAATATAAGTTGGTAAGAGATAGACATGTAAATTCGGAGATTGACTTTAAAAAATTAAGAGATCAATTAAAAGGTAGAAAGATAATAGGTAATGATGGAATGATTTTAAGTTTGATAGTGAAAATATCTCGAAATGGTTTAAAAGATAGTATAAGAGCAAGTGATGTTTTTTTTGAGGCTTTTGTTGATGATGATGAGTTGGTTTTTCGTGTAATGAATAACGGCAAACCTATGGCCCCAAAACATGTTGAAGATGGAAGTAAGGAGAACGTTTTTGAGGAAGGGCATTCTGGTACAGGCAGTACAGGTTTGGGTTTAACTTATGCTAATTCAAGGGTAAAATCAGTTGGCGGCAATCTTTCTGTTAGTTCAATGTTTCAAGACGGTACAGGAGTAATTACCAAGTATTCGGCTATTGGTGGTGAGTTACCTTTTGATTTGGAAGAAGTTAGGGGGCAGAGGAGAGAAGAAGGCAAAGGGGATGTGAATACTATTTGGGAAATTAGATTACCTTTAGAAAAAAATAATTAATAATATGTCTGTTGATATTAATGAACAAAAAATTGAAGAAATTTTAACTCGTTCGATTGATACGATTTATCCTACCAAAGAAGCTTTTGCTGAATTGTTAAAATCAGGCAAACAGCTTCGTGTTTATATGGGAATTGATCCTACAGCAACTTATGCTCATTTAGGTCATGCCACCAACTATATCATCCTGCGTCGTCTGCATGATTTAGGGCACAAGATTGTTGTTTTAATTGGTGATTTTACCGCGATGATTGGTGACCCAAGTGATAAAAGTGCAGCACGTAAACGTTTGACCAAGGAGGATGTGCAAAACAACTTGCGTACTTTTAAAGAACAGATTGGTAAAATTTTAAATTTTGAAGATAAAGACAACCCAATTGAATTGAGGTTTAATTCTGATTGGTTGTCTAAATTGACCCTTGAAGATGCCGTTGGTTTGGCCTCTCATTTTACCGTTCAACGCATGCTAGAGCGCGACAATTTTCAAAAACGTATTAAAGAAGAAAAGCCGTTGTATGTCCATGAGTTTCTCTATCCATTAATGCAGGGATATGATTCGGTGGCGTTAGAAGCCGATGTTGAAGTTGGTGGAACTGATCAGACTTTTAATATGTTAGCTGGTCGGACTTTGGTGAAGGTCTATCAGAATCGTGAAAAATTAGTGATAACAACAACACTTTTGGAGAACCCAGTTACGGGTGAAAAGTTAATGAGTAAATCTTTGGGTACGGGTATTGGCTTAGATGAAAGTCCAATAGATATGTTTGGTAAGACTATGGCCTTGCCAGACGAAGCGATTATTCAGGTTTTTATTGATTGTACCTACTTGCCAATGGCAGAGGTAAACAAGTTAGAAGAAGAATTAAAAGCTGGCGCTAACCCACGAGATCTGAAAATGCGTTTGGCATATGAGATAGTTAAAATGTATCATTCTGAAGAAGATGCAAAGCGTGAGCAAGAAAATTTTATTAAAACTTTTAGTCAGAAACAGATGCCCACTGATATATCAGAGGTAAAACCATCAGCATATGATATTGCTACCTTGTTAGTAGAAGCAAAGATCTGCAAAAGTAAATCAGAAGCACGTCAGGTGGTTGACCAGGGTGGTGTGAAGGTTAATGAGGTAAAAGTGCCAGCGGGTGAGTATGGTTTTGTTGTGAAGGTAGGAGATGTCATCCAAAAGGGAACAAGATTTTTTGTGAAAGTAATTTAGTATTATGTTTTTTGAGGGTGAGATTAAAAAAGCTTTAAAGGCAACGGGGGTTAAGGGTGAGATTGAATTTTCTGTCCCTCCAAAACAAGAGATGGGCGATTTAGCCTTTGCTTGTTTTGGTTTGGCCAAAGAAAACGGTAAAAATCCAGTAGAGGTAGCCAAAGAATTAGTCGAGAAGGTTAGCTTAAAAAAACCAGAGGTTGTGGCGGAGGTAAAAGCTTTCGGTCCTTATGTTAATTTTTATTTAAATCCAAATGAATTGGCGAAATTAGTTTTGGCTGGAAAAGCAGAAAAGGTGGAAAAGAAAAAGGGCAGAGTGATGATAGAATTTGCACATCCTAATACTCACAAGCCAGTACACATTGGTCATTTGCGCAATATGATCACAGGAGAGAGCTTGGTGCGATTGTTTGAGAGACAGGGATATAAAGTGGTAAGAGCAAATTATCAAGGAGATGTTGGTATGCATATTGCGAAATGTCTTTGGGGTATTTTGCAGGTTCCAAATTATCAGTCGGAAGTTTCAAAATTAAAAACAATTGGTGAGCGAGCGAAATTTTTAGGAGCTGTGTATGCGTCGGGAGGAAAAGCATATGAGAGTAGTGAACAAGCAAAGAAGGAAATCGAAGAAATTAATACTAAGATTTATAATCAAGTCAAATCATTGAAAGAGCTTTATAAGAAAACCAGAAAATGGAGTTTGGATTATTTCGATTATATTTATAAGCGAGTAGGAGTAAAAAAGTTTGATCGATTATATTTTGAGTCAGAGACTTTTGAATTAGGTCGTAAAATTGTTTTAGAAGGGGTGGGGAAGGGGATTTTTAAAGAGAGTCAAGGAGCGGTTATCTTTGAAGGTAGCAAATATGGGCTTCATGATCGAGTGTTTGTAAATAGCAAGGGGCTGCCAACTTACGAAGCGAAGGACCAGGCCTTGGCTAGATTACAATTTAAAGAGTACAAACCAACAAAAATTTTACATGTGGTTGCTAAAGAACAGATTGAATATTTTAAAGTTATTTTTAAAGCTTTGGAGTTTACTTTGCCAGAGAGTAAAGATTGCGAAGAGCATTTAGTTTATGGTTGGGTCAGTTTAAAAGAAGGGAAGATGAGTTCGCGTACGGGACATGTGGTACTAGCGGAATGGTTACTTGATGAAGCAGAGCAAAAAATTTCAGAGGTGATGCTGGATCGAGAAATTAAAGACAAAAACAAAGTAGTTAGTAATATTGCTGTGGCAGCGGTTAAGTATTCCATGCTAAAAACAGGTATTAGCAATGACATCATTTTTGATGTTAATGAAGCGGTGTCTTTGACTGGCAACAGTGGTCCGTATCTGTTATATATCGTCGCGAGAATTAACAGTATTTTAAAGAAATTAAAAGTTAAAAGTCAGAAGGTAAAATTTGCCGGGGTGAAGATCGAAGCTGTAGAAAAAGCATTATTGTTTAGTTTGTCTAAATTTGATGAGATAATAAAAAGCGCGGCTGACAACCGCGATCCATCGTTAATTGCCAAGTATCTATTTGATTTAGCGCAAGCTTTTAATAATTTTTATCAAGCATGTCCAGTTTTGCAGGCAGAAATTGAAGTAAAGGATTTTCGTTTACAATTGATAGTTAAGGTAAAGAAGGTGATGGAGGATGGTTTAGGTTTGCTCGGTATAGAAGTAGTAAAAGAAATGTAAAGATTGTACATCTTAATCTCGCACTCTCCTAGCAGGGGAGTGTTTTTTTGTTATCCACAGGTGCACTTTACAGGTAACCTCTAAAGGTATACTATTTAAATTAATATGGTTAAACAACCAAAAGAAACAATTGAAAGGTTGATTGTTAAGCTACCTAAGAGCTTGGCAGAATATTTTCGTAGCACTTTTCCTCATGGGAAGCGGAGTGATTTTTTTGCGGAGTGTATTAAAGATTATCGATTAAAGAGAGAGATTGAAGAGATGGAAAACAAGTTGCGAGCGGTAAATAAAAAAAGACAAAAGATATGATCGCTTCGTCTTTGTTTAACAATCTAAGCAAAAAAGACAAGGTGTTAATGGAAACATTTAATACTTGGCTAGTGGCCAACAAGTCGGCCACTGAATCAGTCTGTCTTTTTTTGGCGGATAAGATTGGCGACAAGGAATTGGTTAGCGATTTTAAAAATCTCTCTGAAGAAATTAAATTGCAGGCTTGTCTAGAATATTTAACAATTGGTTTGACAGCGGGTAGTGTGAAAAGAAAAGAGGTAGAGAATTTTTTGAAGAAGTAAACTATGGATTTTGATATTGATAAAATGTATTGTGGGGCGATTAAGCGGGGAGATATTTTTTTATACGAAGATAAAACAAAAAAGATTTTAACAGCGGTAGTATTACAAGATAATGTTTTGAATGATGGTTTACCAACGATAGTATGTGGATTGGTTGTCCCTTACAAAAAAGATGAAGAGGTTTTTGCTAATGAAGTTTTACTAAAAAAAGATGAAATTGGGTTAGGTACAGATGGAATTTGTATGCTTCATAAGATAATTACGATTGATCGACATAATTTAGTCGCTAAAAAAGGAGAACTGAAACCTGAACGTTTACAAAAAATTTATCAAGCGTTAGATATTAATTGTGGTAGATTTAGAGACCGCTAATTTTTTTCTTTAAAATTGTAAAAATTTTGAGGAGAGAGATTAGTGGTTTTTGTTCTTTAAATTTTAAAAGCACCTTGCTCTCATTTTGATCGTAATTTTTGTAATCAGAATGAGGGTAAGGTATTCCCATTTTGTCCGCCTGAGGCGGGAAGGAGTAGTGATGAGAGATGCATGCATGCCCCACCGTCCGGGCAATTGGGCGGAAAAGGGTTGGCGGCGGGTGGCGTTCTACGCCCACGCCAACGAAGTCGGGCACTTGAGCACGACCCTAATGCAGGGGCGTGCTCGGGAGTTCGGTATCCAGTGGCCGGTTTCCGGGAGTGACGACCCCGGGATCCTTCGCTGGCTTTCTTTCCCCGTGGTGCCGCCAGCACATACGGGCGCAGCGCCGATCTGGTGCGACTTCTATGTTGTCATGGACAACGCCTCGGTGTTTCTGAAGAGGGCGTTGAACCGTGATGATGACACTGCCTACCGGTGGTGCGAAGCCGGTGCCTTGGCGGCCTTGGCAGAAGCTCAGGCCGACGGCGTGCCCCTGACGATCGGATGGGGTGCGTTCACCAAGGTCGCCACCGATCATGGTGTCCGGTTCCTGGCCGCGCATTCCGACCTGCAGGATCAGGTATCCACCACGCATGGTGATGCCGGACCGGTAGGTCTTCTGCGCCAGGCCATCAGGCGTGCGGGCTTCGCTCCGGGCTTCCGGGTGTCGATTCTCGGTGCCAACGGCGCAATCGGCGCCGCGGTGTCGCGGGCGGTCGTGGCCTTGGAGCCGGAGAGTATCATGCTCGTCGGCAAGCCGGATAAGCCTGGTGGCGAGAATAAGAATCGGGAACGCCTGGAGCGGCTGGCTACGAGCGTCAAGAGTCTCGTGCCGGCGCACCAGACGATCGAGGTCGTGATTCACCAGAACAGCGCCGAGGCCTGCAAGGACCATCGGAGCAATCTGGTAATCGTCGCCACTTCGGGCTCGCCGACGTTGCCTGATCACATTCTGCCCGGGACCGTGGTCATGGACATGACCACCCCGGCCGCTTGTCAGCCTCACCCCGACTGGCAGGATCGGCTGGTACTCACCGCGGGTTGCGGCGAGTTCAATCCTTCGGTTATCACCAATGACTTCGGGGACATCGCGGGAGCGCGGGTTTTGGATGTGGGCGCTGGCGGCGAACACATCATCTGGGGATGCACCGGCGAGACCATTACTCGTGCTGCTTTCGGGTGGCAGGGTCACCTCGCGGGCCAGGCCATTCCGCTGGAGGAAGTTGAGTGGTGCGACCGCCACTTCGGCCTCCTGGGGTTTCATCCCCAGCCCCCAGTCTCCTTCGGTCGGTTCCTCAGCTGGAAAGACGTGCGCGGGTTCGTCGCCCACCACGTCTGACCATTTCAAAGGCACGTCCTACTTTCGTGCCTGTAGTTTCTTCCCCTGCAATGGGGGAAAACACTCAAACCCACTCGCCTCGGACCATTCGGTTCCGGGGCGTTGTGTTTTATAATGTTTTTTGTCTGAATTTATGATATAATAAAAGAGATATTTTTATCTCTATGATAATTAACATTTATTCTATCCTTCCGTTAACCTGTGCGATCTTCGTTACTTTTTTAGGGTTGTTTGTGCTTTTTAGTGATGTGAAATCACGTATGAGCCAATTGCTTTTCGGTTTTAATGTTTGTATGTTTTTTTGGTTGTTTGGTACCTTTATGATGTTTGCCCTACGTGATAACGAAGTTGCAGCAATTTTTTGGGATAGATTCATTTATATTGGCGTGGTCTTCATGCCAGCTTTTATGCACCATTTTAGCTTGCTTTTTACTGGCCGTGCGAAAGAGCAAAAAGTTTTATTAGTAATTAATTATTTTCTTGCTTTTGTTTTTTTAATTCTTAGTCGTACTCCTTATTTTGTGGATGGTTTGTATTATTATTCTTGGGGAGTACATTCTCAGGCAAAAGTATTACACACCGTGTTTATGGTCTATTTTTTTGTCATGGAGGCCGTTGCCGGTGTGAATTTGTGGCGTTATTATCAGGCGGCTAAAGAGAAAGCGCTGCGAGCACAGATTATTTATGTGGCTTTAGCTTTTTCGATAGTTATTTTTATTGGTGGTCTAACATACTTGTTTGCCTATAACATTGATACTAAATTTCCTTTTACCTATGTTACTGGTTTGATTTTTCCTTTGATGTTGTTTTATGCTTTGGGTAAACACCATCTTTTTGGTACTAAAGTAATTGTTACAGAGATATTAGTAGGTTTGGCGGAATTTTTCATGGTCATGCAAATATTTTTTTCTCAGACGATTTGGGATATAATTATTCGCACTATTTTTTCCGTAATCGTTGCTATTTTCGGAGTTTTGTTGACTCGATCTGTTCGCACAGAAATCCAACGGCGTGAAGAGACTGCTACCCTTGCTCACTCATTAGAAAAAGCCAATTTACGTTTACAAGAATTAGATCGTCAGAAAACTGATTTTCTTTCAATCGCCGCTCACCAGCTTCGTACTCCATTATCTATTTTGAAAGGATACATTGAACTAATTAAAGACGGCGGTTATGGTAAGCCAACCAAAGGTATTGTTGAGACATTGAATAACATGGATAGCAGTAATGAGCATTTAATTAAATTGGTGGATGAATTTTTAAATATTTCTCGTATTGAACAAGGGCGTACCAAGTTCGTCTTTAAGGTAGACAGTGTGTTTGCGGTAATTGAGGATGTTATGAAAGAATTAGATCTAAGAGCCAAAGATAAAGGATTAGAATTGGTTTCGGCACACAAAGGTAAAGTGCCGTCGGTAGAAATGGATGCAGAAAAAGTTCGCCATGTAATATTTAATTTTATTGATAATGCAATTAAATACAGCGATGCAGGTAAAATTATTACTTCTTTGGAAAGTGAGAATGACGGTGTAACAGTACGAGTGCGTGACCATGGGTTTGGTTTTAACAAAGTTGATGAAGCAAATTTCTTTCAGAAGTTTTATCGTGGTGAGAATGTTAAAGGCACCAATGTTACAGGTACTGGTTTGGGATTGTACGTTTGTCGTAAGTTTATTGAAGCCCACGGCGGTAAGGTTTGGGCACACAGTCCGGGTTTAGGCAAGGGCGGGGAGTTTGGTTTTTGGTTGCCTTTAAAAGTTGTTGCTTCGGCAGCGAATTTGTAACCCTTTTCTCTTTTGTAAAAATATAGTATTATATATTCGTAATTTAAAATATACTTAAAATTATGATTTTCCAAAAATCTACTACCAAAAATGCATATAATAACCCAGAAGAGATTGTTAACGAGGAAATATTAGATAATAACCCGCCTAAGGATGATGTTGAGACTATAGTTGGTCCTTCCGTGAATGTTGAGGGTGATTTTGCTTCTGAGGGTAATATTATCGTTAAAGGTTCAGTGGCTGGCAGTGTTCATACTAGTCGCCATCTGTCAGTTGAGGTGGGTGCGCGTATTATGGCCAATGTTCGTGCTGGTAGTGCAAAGATTTCTGGCGAAGTCAAAGGCAATGTAAAAGTAAAAGATACTTTGGAATTAACGTCAACCGCACGAGTAGTGGGTGATATCGATGCTAAAGTTTTAGTGATTGAAGCGGGTGCACTTGTTTATGGTAAAGTTACGATGCCTGGTTTAGAAGCTTCTGATAGTAAGGGTGGAAGAATACGTAGCGGGAAACGTGGTGAAGAGATTGCTCAAACAGAAACGGTTTAAGTAATTGGAGGTTAAGGTAAGAATTATGTACGTCTACTTGTACGACAACTTTTTGCGTCAGAAAAAATTTGATACCATTGTTCGTTCAATGGAAGTCCAACTTACCGACTATGGTATTGCTGGCAAGATTTTGCGTTTAGCAAATTATACTGATGCTAAGCAGATTGTTGACGATGAAATTAAACGTGGCGCTAAGACTATTGTAATAGTTGGCAATGATCATACCTTTGGTCATGTGTTATCACGAGCAGCTACTTGTGATTGTCTTTTTGGTTTTTTACCAGTGGGAGAACAAGATAATACGATTGCAGGAGTTTTAGGTATTCCGATTGGGGTAGAGGCGTGTAGTGTTCTCTCTCGTCGTCGCAAAGAAAAGTTAGATGTGGGTTGGGTTAATAATCGTTACTTTGTTTCTCAGTTACATGTTCTACCAGCCAAGGTAAAAGTGGTATATGATGAGAAATTTAGTGCTACCGCAAATGACAAGATGGAGGTTGTCGTATGTAATTTACAGCCATTTTTTTGTAAAAAGAATCATAGTGACAGAGATCAGCAGGTGGTTCACCCGCAAGACGGAAAGTTAGAGGCGTTTTTACGTCCCTTGACAAAGAAACGCTGGTGGGGTTATAACTATGAGGACCCAAGCATATTTCCATTTGAAGAAATGGAGATTATTGGGAAGGATCCTTTTACAATTGAAGCGGATGGTAAGGTCTCTAAAGAAGTCAAAGTAAAAATACGTTTGTCTCACGGTAAAATTAATATGATTGTGGGGCGAGATCGGAAGTTTTAATAATTTAATAAGCGCGGGTGGCGAAATGGTAGACGCACCATTTTGAGGTGATGGCGCCGCAAGGCATGGAGGTTCGACTCCTCTCCCGCGCACCAAATATAATTTATGAGATATTTTATTGGCATAGTTCTTGTCTTGGTGGGCACTGCTCTTGTTATCAAGAGTGAGTGGTTTTTAGAGAACTTTGGCACCAACGCTTGGGCAGAAGATAAGTTGGGTACAAGTGGTGGAACCAGGTTAATGTACAAGCTGCTAGGGATTATTTCTATCTTTTTAGGTTTTCTGGCAATAACCAATATGTGGCAGGGTTTTTTACTTGGTACTGTTGGGAAACTATTAATTCGTTAATCATATGGTACACGTCGGCACAGCGTTAATTGACCCTCATAAAATCTTTTCCCATATTGGTTTAGGTAAAGGTATGCGGGTAGCAGATTTTGGTTGTGGCCGTACGGGGCATTTTGTTTTTACTGCTGCCAAAGCAGTTGATGATGCTGGAGTGGTGTATGCGATTGATGTAATGAAGGATGTGTTGGAGAATATTCGAAGTCGTGTGCGTAATGAAGGTTTTGGTAATGTGCAGGTTGTTTGGTCAGATATTGAGATTGCTGGCAAAACACCAGTCCCAGAAGGGACGCTCGATGTATGTTTCTTTGTAAATGTGTTGTCTCAATTAAAAAATCAATCTGCTGCTTTAACTGAAGCGGGACGTTTGTTAAAAATCGGTGGTCAGATTATTGCGGTTGATTGGTGTAAAAAGATTGGTCCGCTTGGCCCAGAAGAGGAGGCGATGTTGAGTCCAGAAAAAATTAAGGTTTTGGGTGAAAAATGTGGTTTTGTTTGGGGAGGGTCAGAATCAGCGGGCGATTATCATTTTTATTCAATTTTAAAGAAAAGTTAATTTAATTATTTAAGTATGAATTTAAAGAATCTATTGGATTGGTCATATTGGTTCTATCAGCCGTTTACTGCACGTGGAGGGGTGATGTGGTTTTTTGTAATATTGTTTTTAGCTTTAGTGTTGTTTGGTCTTACTTCTAAAATTACTCGTTTGTATAGTCAGGACAAGTGGTATAAAGAAATTTTACGTCGTATTGGTAATGCAGGTATTACCATGGGTTTACTTGGTCTCTTGTGGTTATTCTTTCGCCAAGAACGGGTAGCATTTTTTGCTTGGCGTTTTTGGTTGCTATTGTGGTTTGTGATGTCCGTGATTTGGTTAGTTAAGATTGTAATGTATTTAGTAAAAAGAGTGCCAGTTATTAGACAGGAAGCGATTAAACGTTCGGAATTGAATAAGTATCTACCAGATAAAAAATAACCCATCTAATCCCGACTTAGTCGGGATTTTTTGTACTTATTGACTAAAACACTTTTTTCTTATATAATATTGCCATATTTAAATTAATTTAAATTATATGGATCATCCTTCTAAAGAAAAGAGTTTTGTCTTTGTTAAGCCTGATGGTGTGCAACGTGGTTTGATTGGTGAAATAATCAAGCGTTTTGAACGATCGGGTTTGAAATTGTCAGCTTTGAAAATGGTTTTGCCAACAGCTGATCAGTGCTGGGCACATTATAGTAAAACTGATGAATGGTTTGAACAAAAAGGTAAGAATATTGTTAATGGACGTGAAGCAGCGGGTTTACCAATTGAAAAATCGACTGCTGAATACGGAAAAGATATTATCCTTGCACTAGTTAAATACATGACTAGTGGACCAGTAATAGCAATGGTATGGTCAGGTAACCAATCAGTGGCGATTGTTAAAAAATTGGTTGGTGGTACTGAGCCAACAACTTCTGATGTTGGTACTATCCGTGGTGATTTTACCTTGGACTCATATGATCTATCAGCCTTTGATGATCGTGCAGTAAGAAACTTAATCCATTGCTCTGATAAACCAGAAGAAGCCGAAAGAGAAATTGGAATTTGGTTTAAACCAGAGGAATTAATTAAATATCGTTTGATTAATGAAGAGATTTTGTACGATGTTAATTTAGATGGAATCTTAGAATAAAGAAATTTAAAATGCCTCGATTTAGTCGGGGCATTTTTTGTTTGACAGATTTTTGTGTGGGTATATAATATATATAGGTTTGCATCAAGACGGCAGAAACTGTTCTACAAAACTTTTCTCTGGTTGATCAATATTTGAATGGCCCGTGGGTTATTCGTGCGATCGACCCCCTAAATATAGGGACAAGTTTAGCCGTTTTGGCGATGCAAACCAATAAAAAAACCCGATTGAGTCGGGTTTTTTTGTGTTAAGCTTTTTTTACTAATGTTCGGCGGCAACTACTGCAGGTTTTGATTGCCAATCCCTGAACCTTAATTTGTTGCAAATTAGGGCATTGTAAGCGGGGAGTACGTCTCTTTGAGTGACTAACGTTGTTGGCGCGGACGGATCCTTTGCCACATAAAGCACAAGTTCTGCTCATATATTTGTTTTTTAATAGGTAATAGCGTATAATGTAGTCGTAATTATATAGGTTTTCTATAAAATTGTCAATATGGATCCATTATCTCTAGTTTTCTACTTTATTATCATCATTCCTTCGGCTATTATCCATGAATATGCTCATGGTTGGATGGCTGATCGGTTGGGTGATCCGACCGCTCGTTATGCTGGTCGTTTAACAATTGACCCGCGTGCACACATTGATATGTGGGGGACAATTTTAATGCCTTTAGTGCTATTTGTGGTTACAGGTGGTAAATTTTTATTTGCCTATGCTAAACCAGTACCGTACAACCCATACAATCTGAAAAATCAGAAGTGGGGGCCAGCTTTGGTTGGCATTGCTGGACCAGCTGCTAACTTTTTGTTAGCCGCAGCGTTTGCAGTATTACTTCGAGCTTTACCAGCAAGCACGCTTACTTCATTCTTGGGTATAATCGTTTATGCTAACATTTTGTTAATGGTATTTAACTTGTTACCGTTTCCACCGTTGGATGGATCAAAGATATTGTATGCGGTTTTGCCAGATAGTGCTTATAAAGTAAAAGCATTTTTAGATCGATATGGTTTTTTTATTCTTTTGTTTTTTATCTTCTTCCTCTTTGAATTTTTATCTCCAGTGATTAGCGGTTTGTTTTATTGGTTAGTAGGTTAGTATGATTCCGGTTCTTTCAGTTTCGGAATTCATTGAACAAATTAATGGTATTATCACCGGTGAGTTTATCGTTCAAGGTGAAGTCTCGCAATATAAAATATCCCAAGGTAAGTGGATATTTTTTGATTTAAAGGATGATGTTGCGGTAGTTAATTGTTTTGCCACTGTCTATGGCTTAGGCACGCCCCTGGCTGATGGGATGAAAATTAAGGTTTTGGGTACGCGGTTTGACGTTTCTGCCTACCCTGACGA
>CAZHTA010000003.1:0-4377 GCA_964535515.1 uncultured Gammaproteobacteria bacterium | reverse complement strand
CGAGAAAAGCGGACGTTTTAGTTTGGTGGTGCAAAAAGTAGAATTAGTTGGTGAGGGTAGTTTAAAAAAAGCCTATCTTTTGTTAAAAGAAAAACTAACCAAAGAAGGATTGTTTGCGATAGAACGTAAACGTGTATTACCAGAGTATCCAGAAAAGATTGGAGTAATTGCTTCGCGTGATAGTGCAGCTTGGGGGGATTTTTGGCGGATATTGAATAACCGGTGGAGTGGAGTTGAAGTACAGCTTTATCACACGTCAGTACAGGGTGGTCAGGCAGTAGAAGAGATTGTTCAAGCGTTTGACTATTTTAACAATCTTAAAGATCCAGTTGGCGTATTAGTGATTATCCGTGGTGGAGGGTCGCTAGAAGACTTGGCGGCCTTTAATGATGAAAGAGTCGTCCGAGCAGTGTATGGCAGTCGTAGCCCCGTAATTTCGGGCGTAGGACACGAGCGGGATGAGTCTCTGATAGATTTTGCGGCAGATATAAGAGCCTCAACCCCATCTAATGCTGCTGAGATCGTAGTGCCAGACAAACAAGAATTTTTGGGTGGTTTAGATTTGGCTCTAGAACATTCAGAAGAAAAGTTGTTTCATCAAATTACCCAGAAAAAAAGATTAGTAGAACAAAGTGGTTTTGTTATTGCCAACGCGCTTGAGCGACCATTAATGGTGGGGAGAAATATCTTAAACCAGTTTGAACAATTGGGAGAGTTTTTGAACCAAGAAATATTAAGCCGTAAAAACTATTTGTTAGCTGCGGAAAGATTATTTAAAAATGTTGATCCAAAACGTGTTTTAAAACGTGGTTTTAGTATTGCCCGCGATATGAAGGGGCAGATTTTACGACGTGCCAACCAGGTTGGCGTGGGTGAGAAGATTGTGGTAGAATTAGGGGAAGGAAAGATAAAAGGTGAAGTAATTTAATTGGTTTTAATACTTATTTATATGCCAGATAAAAAATTTAATTTTTCTAAATCATACACTGATTTGCAGAAGATCGTTGAATGGTTTGAAAAAGACGAAGTGGATTTAGAAGAGGGGATCAAAAAGTTTGAAGACGGTTTGGCAATTGTTAAGGAATTGAAGGAATATCTAGGGAAGATGGAGAATAAAATAAGAGATCTTAAAAAGTCTATTTAATTTTTAATCTTTAGTATATGCGTTTACTTTTACGTTGGTTAATCAGTGCTCTGACTTTAATGTTAGTAGCTTACTATGTCCCAGGGATTACAGTGATGAGTTTTTATGCAGCTTTGATCGCAGCTTTGATACTAGGTTTAATTAATGCGGTCATTAGGCCGTTGTTGGTAATATTAACTTTACCAGTAAATATTTTATCTTTAGGTCTTTTTACTTTGGTAATAAACGCCTTAATGTTTTGGCTAGCCTCTAGTGTGGTTAAAGGTTTTTACGTGTCTGGTTTTATGGCCGCTTTCTGGGGTGCTTTGATTATGTGGTTGGTTAGTTGGGCAGTTAGTGGTTTATTAAAGAAGTAGTTATGAATAAACAAAAGATTGTTGTTATTTCTCTTGGTGGTTCAATTATCGCTCCACCGGATGGAATTGATGTAAAATTTTTACAAGATTTTAAAAAGTTATTAGGTGGTTTAGTAAAGAAAGGTTTTCGTTTTATCGTCGTCTGTGGTGGGGGTAGTACAGCCCGTAAATATCAAACAGCGGCTAAAGCAGTAGGTAAACTTGACCCAGAAGATGTAGATTGGATTGGTATTCATGCCACTCGTCTTAACGGGCATTTGATTCGATCAGTTTTTCGTGGTTTAGCTCATCCGGTAATGATTAAAGACCCAACACGTAAGTTTAGATGGACTTCACCGGTATTGGTTGGTGCAGGTTGGAAACCAGGTTGGTCAACCGATTATGATGCGGTTAAATTAGCTGAGAATTTTGGTGCTGATTTGGTGATAAACCTATCCAATATCAGTTATGTGTATGACCGTGACCCTAAGGAAAAGGGAGCGAAGAAGATTGAGAGTATGACCTGGCCAGAATTACAGAAAATTGTTGGTACCAAGTGGGAGCCAGGTGCAAACACACCATTTGACCCAATTGCCACTAAGGTAGCAAGGAAATCAGGGCTAAGACTTGCTTTTGTTAAAGGCACTGAGTTGATGGAAGTAAAGAAAGCGATTTTAGGGGAGAAATTTGAGGGAACGGTGGTGAGATGAAGATTTGGTTTATCCCCTTTATTTTTTTAGCTTAATTTAGTACAATATATAAGTAAAAGTTGATTAAAATGTATGCTTAAAAAGTTTGTTGAATTAAAGAAACACCATCAATTGGGTTTTAGTCTGGTTATCATGTCTGGTATGGTTTGTTTGTGGCGTGGTATTTGGGGTTTGCTTGATATCTATTTGTTGCCAGGTCAGCCGGCTGTTAGTTATGGAGCTTCATTTTTACTTGGTGTTTTGATAATAATAGCCACACATTATACAATAGACAAAATAGTTTAGTTTTCTATGTTACTTGATGATTTGTATAAAATTGCTCAGCTAGGTTCGGAAAAACCATTGTTTTTGTGGTTGGAAAAGTTTAGGGAATTTGCTCCAGGATTAGCTGAGCAGCTAGATGCTGTGGTCTTGGAATTAACTGAAGGAACGGATGTAAAAAAGAACGTAGAAATTTTAGTAAAATTGTTAAAAGAAGAAGAACCTAACGAATTGGAGTTGGCACAAGCTCTTTCTCATGTAGCTGATTTGTTTCGTGAAGCTGCGCCAGCTGAGCACCGTGATTTAATAAACGACTATATCCGTGCAGTGATGAAGTTTATTAATCTCACACAAGCGAGTGAGTTTTCGCGTCAGGCCAGAGAGAAGTTACTAAATACTTTGTCTGAAGAACAACAAAGAGAATATGATAGAAAGATTTTTGGTCACGAGGGCATGATTTATTGTTTGGAATATTATCTGGCGATGTACAAGGCGATGACAGACGCACCGACTGAGGCCGAAGCACGAAAATATTTGGAAAGCACGGAAGTTAATCTTGGTTTTGGTAACGTGCCGGGTTTGTGGATTGATTTTAGTCGCGATGAAGTTTTGAGTAAGTTTGTTTATGTTATTTTAAACGATACTTTGCGTAAGCGCCTAACTTCAGCTTACTTTGACACTAAATTAGTAATGATGAAAGTAAAAATGAATTGTGATAAGCAGGGTAGTTGCGAAGCGCATTATCAGGATACAACCTTAGAAGAAGTAAAAGAGTCATTTAGAAAATTGATTTTAGAATTATTAGAAACTTTTGCTGCCGCAGGTATCGAACGTCTGGCTAGTTTCTTTTTTAAACCATACGGAGATAAACCTTTAATTAAAGAAGTGATAGAAAAGATATGAGCATAGAGCAAATGGTGTATTTGGAGTATCCACAATGAATAGATTAATATATTATTTATGTTGTTTAATATTTTATTAATAATTTTATGACAAAATCACAAAAAGGGGACGAAGAAGTTCAGAAGACTGGAGAGACAGGTCGGGAAGATATAAACAAGAAATCAGCAGCGTTAAGAGCTGGTCATATTAAAGAACAAGGCGCTGGTGCTAAAATGCGTGAATTTTTGTTAGGAAAGGTATCGTTTGGAAAAAGTTCTAGAGGAGAGATTTCAGGGCCTGCTGATTCAAGAGAAACACGCGAGGAGGGTCGTGATGCGACAGAAAAAGTTGAGTCAGCCATAGAAGGTCAGGAGTATAAAGGGACCTTGGCTGTGTTGGGGTATTATCCTGCCGACATACCACATGAGTATGTAAATGAATATATGGAGGAGCAGGCTCAATTGGTAGATGTAAAATTAGAAGACATGTCAGCGGAGCAATACGAGATTGTTTTAAAAGATAGTGAATCTTTTAGAAAGTGGTTGGCAGACAAACTGGTGAAAAAATATATTTCTCAGAAACGCGAGCAAATGAAAAGTGATATTAGCGAAGGGCGTGGAAAACCGCTTTTTGATAGAGCCGTTGAGCAGCATCCTTTCATGAGAAAACTTGATGTTAAGAGAAAGAGAGTCAAGGAGAGGGTTACTCGTGGTGGAACTTACCGAGAAGAAGATGTAGGTGATTTGGAGAGGACCTTGTTTATGGTTCAGAGTCAAGGAGAATCACGATTAAAAACAACTATTACTACGTATGAACAGACTTTAAATACTTTACGTGCGGCCAAAGCTGGTGAATTAGCGATATTGCCTTTAGAGCAGGCGTTAGAAGTAGCCAAAAGACAATTAGAAGAAGAAAATAAGAGAAAAGAAGATGAAATCAAAAATCTATTAAAAGAAGCTAGGGCAAAACATAGAGAAGAATTGCAGCAGTTAGAGGAAGAGGCTGAGTCTGTAAGTAACGCCTTTCGATGGGAAATGGTTTCTGC
>CAZHTA010000002.1:0-111137 GCA_964535515.1 uncultured Gammaproteobacteria bacterium | reverse complement strand
TTGACCTAGTGGCTTGGTCGCCATCGTCCTAACGGACGTAAGGCACCAGCCTGTTTCACTCTGGCGCAGTTGTCGTTCCCACGACAATCCTTGCGCCATTGCTTTAAGTATTTTTGGTAAGAGTACTTAAAGCAGTGTTTGGATGTATATTTTAGCAATCTTTTTAGTTGGACAAAGACAATATTTGTTGATATATTATAGCCATAACTTTTAATAATTTGTTATGGCTATTTTAGTATCTGGGTCTTTGGTTTATGACCATATCATGAATTTTCCTGATAGTTTTAAGAATCATATTTTGCCCGATCAGATTCATATTTTGAATGTCTGTTTTATGGTTGATCGCTTAGAGCGTAGCTGGGGTGGAACGGGCGGTAACATTGCTTTTGATATTAAATCACTAGGGGGTGATCCAATTCTGGTTTCAGCGGTTGGTAGTGATGGACGAGACTATGTTAACTATCTATCCCGTCACGGGTTAAAAACCGAACAAATTTTAGTCGATGAAAAACGTTTAACTGCTTCTGCATATATTACCACTGATGCAGATGATAATCAGTTAACCGCTTTTTACAACGGTCCGTTAGATTTAGCCAAAGGAATTGATGCTGATAAGATTGAGGGTGTGAGTTTAGCGATTGTCAGTCCAACGCATAAAGAGGTAATGAAAAAACATTTGAAAGAATGTTTTGAAAAGAATATCAAAACTGTTTTTGATCCAGGGCAACAGATTACGGCTTTTTCAGAAACAGAATTACGTCAGATGATTAGCCAGTCACATTTTTTAATTGGTAATGATTATGAGATTAAACTTTTGCAAGAACGTACCGGTTGGGATACAAAAGAAATTTTAAATAATGTAAAAGTTTTGATTACCACTCTTGGCGAACGCGGGTCAGTTGTAACAACCAGTGAAGGTGAAGAGGTGGAAATTGGAGCTTGCGCACCACTTTCTTTTGATGATCCAACTGGTGCGGGCGATGCCTATCGTGCGGGATTTTTTGTTGGGTATGAGTTAGGGTATAGCTGGAAGACCTGCGGCCAGATTGGGGCAGTATTGGCTAGTTATGCGATTGAAACATATGGTACACAAGTAGAGTTTAACAAAGATGATTTCATGGCTCGTTATGAGCAGGCGTTTAAAGAAAAAATTGTTTTGTAAATAAAAAATATTTTATGTCACACGAATACAAAGTAAAAGATATTAGTTTAGCTGAGTGGGGAAGAAAGGAAATTGATATTGCGGAAAAAGAAATGCCAGGATTGATGTCAATTCGAAAAAAGTATGCCAGCAAAAAACCTTTGCGTGGTGTTAATATTACTGGGTCATTGCACATGACAATCCAGACGGCAGTGTTGATTGAAACTCTGACCGCATTGGGAGCCAAAGTTCGTTGGGCTTCTTGTAATATTTTTTCTACTCAAGATCATGCTGCGGCCGCTATCGCTAAAGCGGGTGTGCCAGTGTTTGCCTGGAAAGGTGAGTCATTGGAAGGCTATTGGTGGTGTACAGAACGGGCGCTTGATTTTGGTAATGGATCTGGGCCAGAGTTAATTGTGGATGATGGTGGGGATGCAACTTTGATGATTCACAAAGGAGTAGAGATTGAAAACAATCCTAAGTTGTTAAACAAAAATTACAAAAATGAGGGTGAAGATTTTCAAGAGCTAATGTTGCTCTTGAAAAAAGAATATGCAAAAAAGCCAAAGCGTTGGCAAGCGGTGGTTAAGAAAATGAAAGGTGTGTCTGAAGAGACAACAACCGGCGTACATCGTTTGTATCAAATGGAAGCAGCTGGTAAATTACTGTTTCCCGCAATTAATGTTAATGACTCCGTTACCAAATCGGGTTTTGATAACATGTATGGCTGCCGCCATTCAGTAATTGACGGATTAAATCGGGCGATGGATGTAATGATTGGCGGTAAGGTGGTAGTGGTGTGTGGTTACGGTGACGTTGGCAAAGGATGTGCTCAGGCTTTGCGTGGACAAGGGGCGCGGGTAGTGGTGACTGAGGTTGACCCGATTTGTGCTTTGCAGGCAGCAATGGAAGGTTATGAAATTAAGACGGTAGAAGATACATTAGGAACAGCTGATATATATGTTACTGCTACTGGTAATTATCACGTAATTACTTTAGAACAGATGCAGAAAATGAAAGATCAGGCGATTGTTTGCAATATCGGACACTTTGATAACGAGATCCAAGTGGATCAGTTAAACAAAGCCAAAGGAGTAAAGCGGGTGAATATTAAACCACAAGTAGATAAATATATTTTTCCTGACAAACATGAAATATATTTGTTAGCGGAAGGACGTTTGATGAATTTAGGTTGTGCTACTGGTCATCCAAGTTTTGTGATGAGTAACAGTTTTAGTAATCAAGTATTAGCACAATTAAGTTTGTGGAAAAACAAATACGAAAACAAAGTATATCGTTTGCCAAAAGAATTGGATGAAGAAGTAGCTAGATTACATTTGGAAAAGATTGGTGTGAAATTAACAAAGCTCACTAAAGCTCAAGCAAAATATTTGAATGTAAAAGAAGGTGGGCCATACAAGGCAGAGCATTATCGATATTAAAAAATATTATTGCTAATGTATTTTTATATGGCTGTTGATCACGTATCAAATGAAGTGGGGGTGGCAGAGAATCTCAAAATGCATCTGGCTTCTCTTGATTTAAGAATCAAAGGGTTGCAGGGAATGTTGGCTGGTGTACAAAAGGGTACGAGAAAACATGACGTAATTAAATCGACATTAAAAAGTTTGCAAACAGAGAGAGATCAAGCGGAACAAGAATATGTGGAGGTCGGCGGGAAGATCGTTCCAGTTGAATCGCCTCAAGCAGTAGAACCAGAAATGACTTTAGCGCAGAAGCGTCAGGCAGAGGAGGACGCCAAACAAGATCATGAAATGATGCGAGCAGCCATTAAGAAGCAGATGACATCAAGTGCCGAAGCAAAAGTTTTAATGGATGCAGTAAGAAATGATATATTGAGTGGAAAGTTTGATCAATCGACTGAAGCGTAGTTCCCCTTTTTTATATTTATTTAGTACAAAAAACACCCTGCCATAAAAGCAGGGTGTTGTGTTGTATATTGACAAATCTTGAAAAATTTAGTATAACAATTTGTTCGGCAGATGGGTATCTGTCGATTTTGGCATGGTACGTTTGCAATTGGTTGTTTAGACACATAGGAGGCAAAGGGCCAAAGATGCCAAGAAGCAAGGGAGCCAGGAAGAAACCTTCAGCCATGGGTATGGCTCATGGCGGCGGTAGGCGTCGCGGTGAGAAAGTCAGTCGAGCGTTGGCGAGAACAAAGTGGCTTGAGGCCATTCGCCAGCGGTTCGATGGCCAAATCATCGGTCTGGCTGAGGTGGAATCGTTGATGCCGGCGGCGTTCACCGGTAACACCAGGATCGATGCCGTGTTGGGGGACACGGTGGCGGAAGCGGTGCGCAAGGGCGTTCTGAAAGAGACCGGGAATAAGCAATGGAAGGTTTTACCATCATCGGGTCGACCGAATGGTGGTACTCCCGAGCCTGTGCCCATCTCGGCGCCTGAGCGTGACGCTAAAGACCAGGGTGAGCTTGTAGAAATTCCGGAAACGGAGTGGAAGCAGGCTAAAACGGAATTTTATTCGGCCTTTCATGAAAAACGGGGGGGTGTGACGTTCCCCGAGCTTCAAGAAAGACGAGAATTCTTCCGTCCTTACGCCTGGTCAGCGATTCGAAAATGGTTCGTTGACGCACAGCTGGTCGGGCCCAGCGACGCCGGTCTCGTCATCCGCAAACCCAATACTCATCTCTATCGTGGTGGCAAGGATCTGTTCTCGCTCACCTCGAAGGGGCAAGAGGAGTTGGTCTGGATGCGCCGACAAGCGAGGGAGGTAACTGCGCCGGCGGCGGAAAAGAAGTTCGTTCACAAACCGTGCCAGATACACAAGAAGGGGGCACCCATCGTGGAAGAGCAATTCAACTTCGCCGCTTTACCTGGCCAGAGTCAGGTGGCCGGGGTGATGCCGGCCGGGTTCTCTAAGGATCCGGAGCGGCAAGTGCAGGCGTTGATATTGTTCGCGGCTCTGGCGGAGAAGGTGGAGAAGACGGTCACCCGTGATCTCTACCGACAAGCGCTTCGCTGGAAGTACCAGTGGGGCAAAAAAGATATCACGCCGGTCGCGGTTGGCCGGGTGTTGGCCGGTTTGCAGACGCATGGCCTGATCGACATCTCGTCGGTTCGAGAGGATCAGATGCCTGACCCCGGGGATGTTCTGCGAATTGGTTCAGTCGGGGTCGAAGTACTGCGTTCGGAACAGTCCGCAGTGCCTGCGGCGACACCGCCCGCTCTTCATCCTGCTCCGGCCCTGTCCGTGCCTCCGGCCCAGCCGGATGCCCTGGAAGTGATTCGGCGCGAACTGGCGGCCTTGACTGAGAAGATCGGCGGGCTGGAAAAACGGCTGGATGCGACCGAGAAGGATCGCGACACATGCCGCCAACGGGCCGAAGAGGCCGAAGCTCGTATTCAGGTCTTCGTGGGTGCTTTTGCGGCGCTTATTGGCAAGGAAGGCCTCGTGGCCATTCTGCAGATGCTCGGTGTCAACCCCTTCCCGTCCGACTGCGCCAAGACGTAGTCTCTCAGTTTCTCTCTTGCTACTTCGTTCTTTTCTCGTCCCGTCCGGGACATAAGCCAGGGAAGTTCGTTTCTTTACCGGAGCGACCTTCCCTGCGCTCCATACAAAAGCACATCACTTCGGTGGTGTTTTTTTGTTAATCAACGAAAGTTACATTGTATTGACAAACCCGGGGATTTTTGTTATAGTTAGGTTATAAAATATTTGTTTCAAAGCTAACCCGATTTAGAGGTTGGCACTCTATCCGCCTTGGGCGGAGGGGATAAGCAGATTTTTTTTGTTTATATGACAGAAGAAGCTAAGAAAACCGCTAAGTTGGATTTCAAAACTCTTTTGCAATCCTATGCGGTTAATGTCCCAAAAGTTGGTGATGTTATCAAAGGTAAGGTTATCTCCGTTGACAAAGGTGCTGTACGCATTGATGTTGAAGGTTTAACTACTGGTGTAGTACGCGGCCGCGAACTTTTTGCTGAGTCACGTGAGTACTCTGGTTTAAAAGTTGGCGATGAAGCCGAATCTACCGTATTAGATTTAGAAAATGAGAATGGTGAGATGGAGTTATCTTTCCGTATTGCTGGTTATCGCAAAGCTTGGGATAACATGAAAAAATGGATGCGTGAAGGTTTAACAATTAAAGCTAAAGCATTGTCTGCCAACAAGGGCGGTGTATTAATGCAAATTGAGGCCTTGAAAGGTTTTATGCCTGTGTCTCAATTAAATCCAGATCACTATCCACGTGTAACCGGCGGCGACAAGAATCGCATTTTTGAAAAATTACAAGAATTGATTGGCAAAGAAATGGAAGTGAAGATTATTGATGCCGAAGAGAAGGATGAAAAATTGATTGTTTCAGAACGGGCTGTTTGGGAAGATGCTCAAAAAGCAGTTTTGGAATCATACAAAGTTGGTGATACTGTTAATGGTGAGGTTAGCGCGTTAACTGCCTTTGGTGCTTTCTTGAAATTTGGTGAAGGCCTAGAAGGTTTAGTACATATTTCTGAAATTGCTTGGCAGAGAATTGAACACCCACGAGATTTACTAAAGGTGGGAGATCAAGTTCGTGCTCAGATCATCCAATTAGATCATTCTAAAATTTATCTTTCAATTAAACGGTTAGTAGATGATCCTTGGAAAAAGGTGGCAGAGAAATACAAAATTGGTTCTAAGGTTAAGGGTAAAATTATTAAAGTAGAACCATTTGGTTTGATGGTTGCCTTAGACAAGGAGATTCATGGTTTAGCTCATGTCTCTGAATTGTCAGACGAGCCAACAATTAATGTGGCTGATAAATTCAAGATTGGACAAGAAGCTGAGTTTGAAGTGGTATCATTAGAACCAACTGAACATCGTCTTGGTTTACGTGCTGCTGGTGTTAAAGGTAAAGTGGTAAAGAAAGAAAAGAAAGAAGAAGTAGAAAAGGAAGTTAAAGAAGAGGTGAAAGAAAAAGTAGTGGAAGAAGTAAAAGAAGAAAAGGCAGAGTAATTGAAAACATACGAAATACCCCAGACTTTATCTGGGGTATTTTAAACTCTGGGTGCCAGCTTGATTTTTGTCCTGTTTTCCTGTAAATTACCGGTATTGTAAATTAGTAATTTAAATTTTATGCGTAGTTTTCTTAAGAATTTTTTAGCGGTTTTCCTAGTTTTACTGTTAGTAGCTGGGATTTTAAGCATGACTCAGGGTCAAAAGAAAGATCAACCCGAGCAGGTTGATATTGGTAGATTAGTAGAAGAAATCAATGCTGGGACAGTAAAGAAGGTTATTGTGGAAGGCGACAGTCTAGCGGTTGAGTTGAAAGATGCCAATGCTAAAAAGCAGGTGGTTAAGAAAGAACCTGGCGACTCTTTTGGTGATGTGATTAAAAATTACGGTGTGACTGATGAGGCTAAAAAAGGTTTTGCCGTAGAAGTTAAAGATGAAAGTTCATTAAAGTTTTGGATGGCCAATTTATTACCCGCTCTTATCCCTCTTATCATTATCATCGTTTTCTTGTATTTCATGACACGTGGCGTACAGGGTGCAAACAACAAGGCAATGGGATTTGGCCAGAGCAATCCACGCCAGGTTGGACCAGACACAAAAGATAAGAAAACATTTGCTGATGTTGCTGGTGCTAATGAGGCTAAAGAAGAATTAGAAGAGATTGTGGATTTTCTTAAAGACCCAAAAAAGTTTGCGGATATGGGCGCGAAGATTCCAAAGGGAGTTTTACTTACTGGTTTGCCAGGTACGGGTAAAACATTGTTAGCCAAAGCAGTTGCGGGTGAAGCGGGTGTACCATTTTTTCACATGAGTGGTTCAGAATTTGTAGAAATGTTTGTTGGTGTGGGTGCTTCACGTGTACGTGATTTATTTACTAAAGCAAAAAAAGCTGCTCCAGCCATTGTTTTCATCGATGAAATTGATGCGGTTGGTCGTCGTCGTGGTACAGGATTAGGAGGCGGTCATGATGAGCGCGAACAAACCTTAAACCAAATATTGGTGGAAATGGATGGCTTTGATCCAAACTTGGGAGTGATTGTAATGGCAGCAACTAATCGACCTGACGTATTAGATCCAGCATTACTTCGTCCGGGTCGTTTTGATCGTCGAGTATTAATTGATTTACCAGATATTAAAGATCGAGAAGCAATTTTGGGAATTCATGCGATTGGTAAACCGTTATCTAAAGAAGTTTCATTGCGAAAATTAGCTGAACGCACTCCGGGTTTTTCTGGAGCTGATCTAGCCAATCTTTTAAATGAGGCGGCAATCCTAGCAGTACGTCGAGGTAAAAAGATCGTAGATGAAATTGAAGTATTAGACAGTATTGAAAAAGTTTTACTTGGCCCAGAAAGGAAAACCCGAGTGATTAGCGAGAAAGAGAAAAAGATGACTGCCTATCACGAAGCCGGCCATGCAGTTGTTGGGCATGTTTTAGTTGGCAGTGATCCAATACGTAAGGTTTCGATTATCTCTCGCGGTCAAGCGGGTGGATATACCCTAAAGATGCCATCAGAAGACAAACATTATCATACCTTTGCTCAGTTTAAAGACGAATTAGCGATGATGATGGGTGGATATGTAGCGGAGAAGATGATCTATGGTGATGATCAAATCTCAACTGGTCCATCTTCTGATTTACGTAATGCGACTCGAGTAGCGCGTGATATGGTTACTCGCTATGGTATGAGCGAAAAACTTGGTCCACGTACTTTTGGTGAGCGTGAAGAGATGATCTTCTTAGGTCGTGAAATTCACGAGCAGGTTGATTACAGTGATCGGACCGCAGAAGTGATTGACCAATAAGTGGGTAAGAAAATAGAAGACGCGAGGAAACAGGCAGAAAGCGTACTTTTAGAGAATCGTGCCAAGATGGACAAAATGGTAGAAGTATTAATGGTTAAAGAAACCATTGAGCAGGAAGAAATTGAAGAAATACTAGGTGCGAGACCAGTGACTAAGTAGACAAAATTAAAAAGTTAACAAAATCCCCCTTAATGGGGGATTTTGTATACTCAAAAATTTAAATTTGTGGTATACTAAATTTGGAAGGATATTTTTCCAAAATTTTGCAATATTTAATATGCGTGAACCAACATATCGTCAGGCATTACTTCACTCTTGGCAACTAGTTTGGCACAATAAATTTTTGTGGCTACTAGGTATTTGTTCAATGGTTTTGGGTCAATGGGGTTTGGGTGATTTTGTGAGTCAGATGAATTTGTTTGTGGAAGAAGGTTTTTCTATGCCGCCTAATTTGGTTAAGGTTATTGATGTGTTGTCAGCTTTAAATTTTGACAGTGTAACCGCTACTTTTTTAAGTTTGTGGTTTTTTGTTTTAATAGCGATTTTTGTAGCGGCGGTAGTTTTTGTGGCAATAGTATCAAGAGGTGCTTTGATTGCGGTAACTGCTGAGTGGTATTATGATCGCAAACGTTTGTCTGTGAGTGTTGCTTGGTACGACGGTGTAAAGAGTTTTTGGACGTTATTGTCTTTAGTTGTAGTAAACAAGCTTTTGCAGACAGCGGTGATTTTAGGCTTTGCTAATTTTTTGATTGCTGCGATTGTAATTAATTCTAGAGTTTACAATATTTTAGCTGTGGTAGCTTTTGTGGTTGCTCTTGCCTTTGTGCTTATTTTAGAAACAGTAACAATTTATGCATCATGTTATGCTGTTTTGGAAAGAGTATGGTTTGGCAAGGCGTTAAGACAAGGTTGGGCGTTGTTCCGCCGCCATGTTGTTGTTTCTCTAGAACTAGGTATTTTGTTAGTTGTTCTATCACTTGCCTTATTTGGTGTTTTGGCAGTTGGTTCAGTGGCAGTACTTGTTCCAGCCCTTGCTTTATGGTTGGCGGCCGGTTTAAGCGGATGGTACATTTTAGTAAGTGTTGGTTTGATCTTAGCAACATCTTTGTTTATTTTAATTGCAATTTTGGCGGGTGGCTTATTTAGTGCTTTTACTACCACCGCTTGGGTTTATCTTTTTATGAAGATGCATCATGAAGGTATATTTAGTCGTACGGCACATCATTTAAAAAATTGGTTAAATATCAAGTAGTTATGTCTACTGGTTTTCCTTCTATTAATGATCTAATTAAAAAGCCTGCTCCAGCTACCAAGAAAGGGGCGCCGTCTGATTTGAATTCAGCGCAATTTAAGTTTACCCACAAGATGGATGAAATTAAGGTTAAAGAATTAGAAGACAAAGCAGAGGCTCAAGCTAAGGTCCTTAATATTCCATATATTGATCTAGTTGCTTTTCCTATTACCGCCGAAGCTCTTAAGGTTATTCCAGAAGAGTTAGCGCGTGAGAAAAAGATTGTTTGTTTTTATTACACCCCTGAAGAAATCAGAATTGCTGGTATTGAACCAGTTGGTGCTGATGATGATTTTGTTTATCAACTAGGCGAGCGTCATCATGCTAAGGTTCTTTTTTACTTAATTTCGGAAAATAGTTTGGACAAAGTTTTTAAATTGTATGCTAATTTACCAGTAGTAAAACCGATTAGCAAAGATATTAACATTACCGATGAAGATTTAAACAAGTTTGGGTCAGATGTGGATAATTTACAAACTTTGCAAGAGAAATTTAAAAATGTTTCAATTACGGATATTTTAAGTTTGTTGGTTGCTGCTGCTTTAAAGGTTAACTCTTCTGATATTCACGTGGAAGCAGAAGATAAAGGGGTGGCGGTGCGCTATCGTATCGATGGTATTTTGCATGATGTGGCGATGTTACCAAAGGAAGATTGGAAACGTTTTGTTTCGCGTATTAAATTGTTAGCAGCTTTGAAAATTAATATTACTGACCGTCCGCAGGATGGGCGTGTTACTTTAAAGTTAGAATCAGGTAATTTGGATGTTCGTGTTTCTACCCTACCAACTACCTATGGTGAAAGTGTGGTAATGCGTATTTTACATAGTGGTAGTAAGGGGGTTACGTTTGATGAATTAGGTTTGCGCGGTGATGCTTATGAACGTTTGAAAAAAGAAGTAGAGCGTCCAAACGGTATGATTATTACCACTGGTCCGACTGGCTCAGGTAAAACAACTACGTTGTATGGAATTTTGCGTACCTTAAACAAACCAGGAGTGAAGATTATCACCTTAGAAGATCCAGTCGAAATTAAAATGGACGGTATTAATCAGAGCCAAGTCGATACTTCACGTGACTATACTTTTGCTAAGGGTTTACGTAGTATTTTACGCCAGGATCCAGACATTTGTATGGTGGGAGAAATTCGTGATTTAGAATCAGCGGAGATTGCTATTCAAGCGGCTTTGACTGGCCACTTGTTACTTTCCACAATTCATACTAATAGTGCTTCCGGTGCAATCCCAAGATTTTTATCTATGGGTGTTAAACCGTTTTTGTTAGCACCATCATTAAATGCGGTTATCGGTCAGCGCTTGGTGCGTCGGGTTTGTCCGAAATGTATTGAGGAAGAAGTGCTAGATGCAGAGAAAAAAGAAAAGGTGATTAAATTATTAACTGATTTGCCGCCAGCAGAAAAACAAAATGTTGATTTGAATAATTTGCATTTCTTTAAAGGAAAAGGTTGTAGTGAATGTAGTGGTTTGGGCTACAAGGGTCGTATTGGTATTTATGAAATATTTATCATGAGCAAAGAGGTTGAGCAGGTAATTTTGAGTGCTCAGGTTTCGGAGTACACCATCCAGGAATTAGCAGTGAAAAATGGGATGGTAACAATGGTACAAGATGGTTTGTTAAAAGCACTGGACAAGATTACTTCAGTAGAGGAAGTATTCCGTGTGACTGAATAGTTTTTTGTTTTTTATATATAATTTTTTTAATAACATTTTAAATTACTGTTATGATTGTCCGTCATACTGAAACACGTTTACGAGAGCCATCTGTACGGTTTTATCGTACGATTGCGCTTACTTTTTTACTTCTCACTGTTGCCTTGTTGGGTGTGGTTATTTTTATTACTTCTAAAAAAGCGGTGGTTACAATTATTTCAAAAGAAGACAGTAAGAGTATTAGTTTAAATGTCGGTGTTGATATGTTAGGCGGGGGTGAGAAGATAAAAGGAGTGGTGACAACGACAGTAATTGCCCAAATGAAAAAATATTTTCCTTCTGGCTCAAAGTCTTTGGTGGGTGTGGCTGAAGGGGACGTGGTAATTTACAACAAAAGTAACACCGAACAAGTATTAGTAAAAACCACCCGTCTGTTAAATCCAAATGGTATCTTGTTTCGTTTGTCTGATCGGGTAACTGTTCCAGCTAACGGGGAAGTGACCACAAAAGTGTATGCTGACAAAGAAGGGGTAGAAAGCGAAATTGGTCCTAGCCAGTTTGTTATTCCAGGTTTAAATACTGAGCGCCAAAGAGTAATATATGCGGAGAGCAAGAGTAAGATGGTGGGTGGTACAAGATCAGTGGGTTTCTTATCAGAAAGTGATTTGAATAGTGCTAAGAGTGATTACGTTGAGACAGCAAAAAAATCAATTTCTGAATCTTTAAAAGGAAGTGAGTGGGATGGTTTAGGGAAGATTGCGGTGGTGTTATCACAAAACTCAGATGTTGATAAAAAGTTAGGGGAAGAAATTGATAGTTTTACTGTCAGCGGGAATGTTACTTTGGTGGTAGTTGGCTATGATCGTTTAGCACTCGCCAATTTAGTTAGCACAGAGATGTCAAAGAAAATTAACGTTGGTGCTGAAAGGGTGTTGTCGGTTAGTGGTGATCCACTGCCTTCAATTGCAAGTTATGATTTAACCAATCGCACTGCCCAGTTGTCTGTTCGTCAGGAAGCGTTAGTGTCGCTTGACCCAGATGCAGAGACACTTTTACCGCGTAATTTTATAAGCAAGAGCAAGGATGAGATTGAGCGCTATGTTTTAAGTGTTGATCATGTCGCCGGGGTAGATGTGAAGTTTTCTCCTTCTTGGATTAGAAAAGCACCTTCCGTGTCTGATCACATTAAAGTGATAGTAAAGAGTGTTAAGTAAGTAATTTGACAGAAAAAGGAAGTTGATATAATCTACATATTAAGCGATTGAAGTGGCTACCAACCATTTTCCCGAGTAAAATCAGGATCTCGACCTAGTCGGGGCTAAGCTAACCAAAAGAGTGTTCTCGATCAAGTCGGGAAAAATCGGGTGGAACCGTCTTAACAAAATTAGGACCCCGGTATCTTGTTTAGATATCGGGTTTTTTATTTAATATATGAAACCGCCAATTTTAAAAGGAGATAGGGTGATATTAAAATCCTTATCAATTAAGGATGCGCCTTTTTTCATTTCTTGGTTTGGAGATAAAGAAGTGGTTAGATATTTGTTGGTACAAAAGCCCGTGTCTTTGCCAGAAGAAAAGAAGTGGATTAAAGATTCGATTAAAGCTAAGGACAAAGTTGTTTGGAGCATTTGGGTGGACGGTAAGTTGATTGGTAATTGTATGTTACGGTTGGATCCTAAAAACAAAGCGGCAGATTTAGGGCTAGTAATTGGTGATAAAAAAGAGTGGGGTAAGGGTTATGCCCCGGAGGTAGTTGGTTTGTTGGGTGGCTATACTTTTACCAAATTAAAATTTAATCGTTTTAGCTTAACGGTTCATGATGGTAATACGCGGGCGATTAAGGCATATAAAAAGGTAGGGTTTAAAGAGGAGGGAAGACTAAGGAAAGCACATTGGAATTTGATAAGTAAAAGTTTTGAGGATCAAATTTTAATGAGTATTTTAAAAGAAGAATGGATTAAAAATATAAGAAAATAATTTAAATATATGGAAAATGAAAAATTAGGAATCAAACGTCACTCCGCTGCTCATTTGGTAGCAGCAGCCGTTAAAGCGCTTTATCCAGCCGCTAAGTTTGGCGTGGGTCCGATGGTAGAAAATGGTTTTTACTACGACATTGGTTTTCCGGAAAATATCTCAGAAGCTGATTTAGAAAAGATTGAGGCTAAGGCTAAGGAGTTGGCTAAGAGTGGTTTACAATTTGTACGTAAGGAGATGAGTTTAGAAGAAGGAATAAAATTCTTTGCTGATTTGGGTCAGGTGTACAAAGTAGAATTGTTAAAAGATTTAAAAGAACGTGGTACTACTAAAATGGACGATAGCGAAAAGCAAGATGTGGGTGGTAACGTGGAAGTAGTCAGTGTATATGAAACCGGAGATTTTGTTGATTTGTGTCGTGGCCCACATATTGAAAAAACTACAGAATTGAATTTGGATGGTTTGAAATTGATGCGTTTAGCCGGCGCCTATTGGCGTGGTAAAAATACCAATCCACAGTTACAGAGAATATATGGTGTATATTTTGAAACCAAAGCAGAATTAGATGAATATTTACATTTCTTAGAAGAAGCAGAAAAAAGAGATCATCGTAAAATTGGCCAAGAGCAAGAGCTGTTTTTCTTTGATGATCGCGTTGGTAAAGGCTTAACCATGTGGTTGCCAAATGGTACGATTATCAGAAATGAGATCGAGAAGTTGGCGATTGAAGCAGAACAGGCTGCTGGGTATGTGCGCGTGCGTACGCCACATTTAGCAAAAGAAGAGATGTATTTAACTTCTGGTCATTTGCCATACTACAAAGACAGCATGTACCCACCAATGGTAATGGATGATGGTACATATTATCTCAAAGCCATGAATTGCCCACATCATCATACTATCTACAATTTTAAACCACATAGCTATCGTGATTTACCATTACGTTTAGCAGAATACGGTGAGTGTTATCGCAATGAGTTGTCTGGCACTTTGGCTGGATTGTTGCGTGTACGTTGTTTGGCAATGAATGATGCTCACATGTATTGTCGTCGGGATCAGATTAAAGATGAGTTCAAAGGGGTGATGGAATTAACCATGCGATATTTTGAAATCTTTAATTTAAAAGACTATTGGTTTAGATTGTCCAAGTGGAGTCCAGATCACTTAGAAAAATATATTAATGAACCAGAGAACTGGGCGTTTGCTGAAGGGGTGATTCGTGAGGTTTTACAAGAAATGAAAGTAAGATTTGTGGAAGCAGAAGATGAAGCCGCTTTCTATGGTCCAAAGGTAGATGTGCAGTTTAAATCGGCTGTTGGCAGAGAAGAAACCATGTCTACTATTCAATTAGATTTTGCTGCTAAGCAGCGGTTTGGTTTGAAATATACCGATGCTGAAGGCAAAGAGAACAATGAGGTGTTTGTTATCCATCGTGCGCCACTTTCTACTCATGAACGTTTCGTAGCTTTCTTGGTAGAACACTATGGTGGCCTTTGGCCAGTGTGGTTGTCACCAGTACAAGTGATGCTAGCACCAGTTGCAGACAAACACATTGAGGGTGCAAAAGAAGTTGCTAAAGATTTTATTAAGGTTGGTATCAGAGTGGAGATTGATGAAGCCAGTGAGACAGTAGGGAACAAGGTTAGAAAAGCCGTGGGCAGAAAAATTCCTTACATTGTCGTTGTGGGTGATAAAGAAATTTCTGGTGAACCATTAATGGTGCGTGTACGCGGTGTGGAAGAACAGCTGAAGATATCAAGAGCAGAATTTATTGAGAAGGTGAAAAAAGAAACTGTTGAAAGAACGTAGTAAAAAGAAAAATCCTCCGATTAAAGTCGGAGGATTTTTTGTGTAGATTATTTTTCTTTAGTATTATTTAGAGGTATTAGTTGGTGTTTTCATAGATAAAGTTTGAACCTCCGTCGTTCCTTAATATTTTTCCTATCTTTTTAAATCCTAATTTGAGATGAAACTTTTCCGAAGCTTGGTTGTATGGAACAGCGGAAGTGACAATCATTTTTTTAATATTTTTTGTTTCTTCAAAAAGTTTTTTATATAATTCTTGGCCGACTCCCTGTGATTGATATCCTGGTGAAACAGCTATCTGGAAAATATAGACGAATTTTTCTTTGTAATTATTACTGAGGAATTTTTGAATGTCATTTTCTTGATTTAGCAAGTCGTTTGGGTAGGCTATTAAAAAACCAATCACATCATTTTTGTCCTGTGCAACATAGAAAAAATTTGTTTTTTCTATTAAATTTTTATAAAAATCCCTTCCCGGATTAGAAGATAAAAAACCATTATCTTTTGAGGGTACATTAGACAAAAGAACAGAATTTAATATTTCTAATATTTTGTCTAAATCATTAGTGGTGATTTTTCTTACAGCGTACATATTTGGTGTTTTAGCAGAGCGTCAATCGCATCTCTACTAACTTGGTAAGTTAGTTTATTTGATTCAGTTGGTTTAATCCAAATCAGTTCTTCGGCTTCGTTGTTTTGTATTTCTCCTTCAAAGTTATTACACCAGTACCAGTGAAGTTTTTGTTTTTCTTCTGGTCCATCAAAATCTGTTACATAAATAAGTTTTAATTCAATTAAGTCTATTCCGAGTTCTTCCGTTACTTCGCGCCTAATAGCTTCTTCCAAATTTTCACCATCTTGGACATGCCCGCCAGGAAAAACAAATTTACCCGGATCGGAAAATTTGGTATCTTTTCTTTTTTCTATTAATAGCAAACCATCCTTTTCAAGTATTAGCGCGACGATATTTTTTCTCATATGTGTGGCAAGTCTTGTTATGCTATTATTTGTGGTGTGTTATTTATTTTAATATTGTGTATATTGATTAAACTAAATAACCATATTCTCCCAGCAATTTTATCACGTTTATGCTGTTACAAGCAATATGTAATTTTCGTATTTTATGTTCGTTTGACAACAATCGTCTTTGGCTTTATTATATGTATTATCAAGAAAATATTTTTCCTTAATTATGCAAAATAATCAATTAAACCGTCTTTTGAAATTAATCAATCGCACCGGCGATCGGCTGGTGGTTTTGGACAAGGATACGGAAACAGCTATTGTGATGATGGAGATTGATGAATATGAAAAGATTCTAAATGGCGGTCCGAGATTGGAGGATATGAGCGAATCGGACATTTTGGACAGGATTAACCGCGAAGTGGCTGTTTGGAGAGAGAAAAATATCGCTAATATGGACATCTCTGATACAGTAGAGGAACCGGTTGCTCCAAAGCCAATTGAAGTAGAAGATTTGCCAGAAATTAGTGAAATTGAGGATGAGGGTGCAGAGGAAGATTTTGCTGAGATTAGCCAAAAAGAGGCAGAAAAAGTAGTCGCAGAACCAATCACAATTAACCCGATTATTGGCCCAGAAGTGGAGTTAAAAGATGTCCCGGATGACGGCGAAGAAGAGAAGTTTTACTTAGAACCGGTCTAGAATTAACCTTATCCACATCTTATCCCCTTGCCAAATCCTATATATCTGGTATAATAACGCCGCTAATTACATAAAGTGATTAGCGGTTTCTTTTTTAATATATCAATGCTACGGCTGGACAACAAATCTGTTTTGACCACTCAAAACAGTGCCGTAAAAACTAAACGTATGGCCGACTTTAATCGCGCCAAACCGCACGTTAATATTGGTACTATTGGTCACGTTGACCATGGAAAAACCACGTTAACGGCTGCTATTTTGAAGGTCTTGACCGCTCATGGCATGACCGCTCAAAACAAGGGTGTAGATGATTTGGATAAAGCCCCAGAGTCAAAAGCTCGTGGTATTACCATCTCTACTGCTCACGTAGAATATGAGTCCGAAAAGCGCCACTATGCGCATGTGGACTGTCCTGGCCATGCTGATTATGTTAAGAACATGATCACTGGTGCTGCTCAGATGGACGGTGCTATCCTTGTAGTATCTGCCGCTGATGGTCCGATGCCTCAGACTCGCGAGCACATTTTGTTGGCTCGTCAGGTAGGTGTACCTTATATCGTTGTTTTCTTGAACAAGGTTGACCAAGTAACTGATCCAGAATTGATCGACTTGGTTGAAGCTGAGGTACGCGATTTGTTAACCAAATACAAATATCCAGGTGATGTTACTCCAATTATCCGCGGTTCTGCTTTGAAAGCTTTGGAGAACCCAACCGACGAAGCTGCTTCTAAGCCAATTTTAGAGCTTATTAAAGCAGTTGATGAATATATCCCAGAACCAGTACGTGCTACTGACAAGCCATTTTTGATGCCAGTAGAAGACGTCTTCTCTATTGAAGGCCGTGGTACTGTAGTTACTGGTCGTATTGAACGTGGTATGATCCATGTTAACGACGAAATCGTGATTGTTGGTTTACGTGAAGAACCAATGAAATCAATCGTTACTGGTATTGAGATGTTCAACAAGACCTTGAAAGAGGGTCAAGCTGGCGATAACGCTGGTATCTTGCTTCGTGGTACTAAGAAAGAAGAAGTAGAGCGTGGTATGGTTTTGGCCAAACCAGGTTCTATCACTCCTCATACTGAGTTCGAAGCTAATGCATATATCTTAACCAAAGAAGAAGGTGGTCGTCATAAACCATTCTTCAAGGGCTATAAACCACAGTTTTACATCCGAACTACTGATGTAACTGGTGAGGTTTTGGAATTGCCAGCTGGTGTTGAGATGGTAATGCCAGGCGACACTGTTAACGTAAAGGTTCAATTGATTACCCCAGTTGCTATGGAAGAACAGATGAACTTCGCTATCCGCGAGGGTGGCCGTACCGTTGGTGCCGGTGTTGTAACTAAAATTTTGAAGTAAAGCCTTTAAGAGGGGTGGGTCATACCACCCCTCTTAAATTAGCTCTTTAAGTTCTTTATCTTTAATTAACATGACTACTACTATTAACAAAACCAAAGAGGAGGGCGTCAGTCGTATTAGAATCAAGATTCGCGCTTATGATAGCCGAATTATCGACCAAGCGACTAAAACCATCATTGAAACTGCTGAACGCAACGAAGCTAAAGTAGTTGGTCCAGTACCACTACCAACCGAAAAGACCAAATTCACTGTTTTACGCTCTACTTTCGTGCATAAAGATGCTCGTGAGCAGTACGAAATGCGTGTTCACAAGCGTTTGATCGATATTGTCAATGCTTCACCTAAATGTGTTGATGCTTTGATGAATTTGAACTTGCCAGCTGGGGTGGATGTAGAGATCAAGATGTAAGTATTGACAAGTTGTTAGTTTTATTGTATAGTTAGCGCACCAAACAGATTTTCTTTTGCTCCTAAATAAGATTTGTCGAAAGATGAAAAACATTTAGGCTACAAATAGAGATCTTGAAGGGAGATATCGTGTATTTAAAAACTAGAAAAATAGCCAATCTTGCTGGGTTTATTTTGTACAAGATACGGCTAGAAGTAATAACAGGGATCTTGAGGGATATCTATGTTAGTACTTCTAGTTTTTTGTTAAGTAATTTTTTTAAGGTTATCTCCATCCTGGGGATGGGAATGGAGCAATAACATTTTGTATATGAAATTCATACTAGGAAAGAAAATTAGCATGACTCAGGTGTTCTCTCCAACCGGAGAAGTTATCCCTGTAACTAAAGTTTTGGCTGGTCCTTGTTATATCGTCCAAGTTAAGGATGGTACCAAAGACAATGCAACCGCTGTTCAGATCGGTTTTGGTGAGACCAAGGCATTTCGTCTTAGTAAACCAGAATTAGGTCATTTAGAAAACTTACCAGCACTACGCTGGCTAAGAGATTTTGGCGTTGAAAAAATTGATGGTTTAGAGAAAGGTGATGTTATTACCGTTGACACTTTTGTTGAAGGTGATAAGGCCACAGTTGTGGGTGAATCTAAAGGTAAAGGTTTTGCTGGTGTAGTTAAACGCCATCATTTTGCTGGTGGTCCAGCTTCACACGGTCATAAAGACAACCTTCGCGCTCCTGGTGCAATTGGTGCTGGTGGTGTACAGAGAGTTTTCAAAGGTTTGCGCATGGCTGGTCACATGGGTTGTGATCAGGTCACTGTGAAAAATCTAACAATCGTTAAAGTTGATTTAGAAAACAACGAAATATATTTAAAAGGTGCCGTTCCTGGTGGGCGTAACAGTTTCTTGATGATTACAGCGAACGGTGATTTGAAAGTAAATAAACCAGCAACTGCAGCTGTTGAAGCTGCTCCTGTTGCTCCGGTTGAAGAAGTAGCGCCAGTAGTCGAGGCTGCTCCAGTTGAAGTACAGAATTAAGTTGCAAAGATAAGATTACAAATATATGAAAACAAAAGTTTACAATTTATCTGGAAAAGCTACTGGTGAAGTCGAGTTATCTGAGAAAATTTTTGGTGTAAAAGTAAAACCAGAAGTAGTACATTCTGTTTTTGTCGCTCAAACCAACAATCAGCGCGCCCCTTTTGCTGATACAAAAAATCGCGGTGAAGTATCTGGTGGTGGCAAGAAACCTTGGGCACAAAAAGGTACTGGACGCGCTCGTCATGGTTCTATTCGTTCTCCGATTTGGAAAGGCGGCGGCGTTACTTTTGGTCCTTTGTCAGTTCGTAACTACGAAACTAAAATTAACAAGAAAACCAAACGTTTGGTTATTAAAATGTGTCTTAGCGATAAGGCAGCAAGCGATAATTTGTTTGTCGTGGAGAATTTCGCTTTTGCTGCTCCTAAGACTAAGGCATTCGTGGAATTTTTGAAAGTGATGCCTTTAGAAAAAAGAAAAAGTTTCTTGATTTTAACTACTGGTAAGGATGATAGCTTAGTACGCATGACTAAAAATATTAAAAAGGTCATTACCATGCGTGCAGAAGATACTAATGTGATGGTTTTGCTTAAAAAGGAAGCGGTCATTATTAGTGAAGAAGCTCTGAAGAAGTTAGAGACTGTATTTAAATAGACTAAAGTTTTAACATATGGGATTACTAGATCGTTGGTCAAAAAAAGCTGAAAAAGCTCAATTAGCAGAAACAACCAAGGCTGAAGTAACTTCAGTTAAAAAAGTTGTTTCTACTAAAAAAGCTGTTGCTAAGGCTACCGAAGAAAAAACTGAGAAAGTTGTTAAGACTGAAGCTAAGGTTTCTTCAATTGCAGACAGAGTATTGATTCGCCCGTTAGTTACTGAAAAAGCCGCTATTGCTGGCGCACACAATAAATATGGTTTTATTGTTGCTAAGAATGCTACTAAAACTGGTGTTAAAAAAGCAATTGAAGGTATTTACGGTATTAAGCCAGTAGCAGTTAATATTATTAATGTTTCCGGTAAAAATGTTCGTTTCGGTCGTTCTCTCGGTCGCCGAAGTGATTACAAAAAAGCGTTGGTTACTTTGCCTCACGGCAAGACCATCAATATTCATGAAGGGGTATAAGTTGTAATATATGCCGATTAAAATCTACAAACCAAATCACGCCGGTCGTCGCAAAGCAAGTGTAGACGCTTTTTCTGACATTACCAAAACTACACCAGAGAAATCTTTATTGCGCATGATCCAGAAAAAATCCGGTCGTAATAACCAGGGTGTTATTACCGTACGTCATCAAGGCGGTGGAGTAAAAAAATTCTATCGTTTAGTTGATTTTAAACAACAAAAATTTGATCAAGAAGCAACTGTGTTAGCAGTAGAATACGATCCAAACCGTGGCCCACGTATTGCTTTGATTCAATATGTTGATGGTGTTAAGTCATATATCTTATGTCCAGAAGGATTGAAGGTTGATGACAAGGTAACTTTTTCTGGCAATGCGATTGAAGCAAGATTAGGTTGTCGTATGCCTTTGGAATCTGTTCCACTTGGTTTGTCTGTCCACAATATCGAGTTGACTCCTGGTAAAGGTGGTCAATTGGTGCGTGGCGCTGGTATGGGTGCACAGTTGATGGGCTTTGATGGTAACTATGCTCAAGTTCGTTTACCTTCTGGTGAGATTCGTGCCATTTTGAAAAAGTGTGCCGCTTCTATCGGTATCATGGGTAATGCTGATCGCCGTTTGATTCGTTGGGGTAAAGCAGGGCGTATGCGTTTGCGTGGTATTAAACCGACTGTTAAAGGCAAGAACATGAACCCAGTAGATCACCCGCATGGTGGTGGTGAAGGTCACTCTCCAATTGGTCAGAAACGCGGTCCTCAGACTATCTACGGCAAGACTGCAATGGGTGTTCGTACTCGTACCCCGGGTAAATGGAGTAACAAATTTATAATTAAATCCCGCAGAGGTAAAAAATAATAAATATGTCTAGAAGTTTAAAAAAGGGTTTGTACGTTGATCCACGTATTTTGCAGAAGGTGCAGAAAGTACGTGAAAGCGGCAAACACCAAACAATTAAAACTTGGTCCCGAGCTTGTGTCATCTCACCAGAAATGGTTGGTATCACTTTCTTGGTACACAATGGCAAAGATTTTATTAATGTTTTGGTAGACGAAAACATGATCAGTCATCGTTTGGGTGAGTTTTCACCAACCAAGAAATTCGTCCGCCACGGTGGTAAGATGGCTAAAGATCAAGAATCTGCTGCCGCTGCCAAGTCCGCTGCTCCAGCTAAAGCTGCTGCGCCGGCTGCTAAGAAGAAATAATTTTTAGAATATGCAAGAAGTGAAAGCAAAATTAAGTTATCTACGCCAAGGCCCACGTAAAGTGCGCTTGGTTACTGATTTGATTCGCGGTCGTAAAGTGTCTACTGCTTTGAATTCTTTGGCACTTTTGAACAAGCGGTCTGCTTTGCCAATTTTGAAATTGTTAAATTCCGCTATTGCTAATGCTAGACACAATTTTTCTTTAGCGCCAGAGAATTTACGGGTTGCAAAAATTACCGTTGATGGTGGTCCAGTGTTAAAACGCTGGATGCCAAAAGCGCATGGTCGTGCTACCCCAGTTCGCGAACGCACCTCGCACATTCAGTTAGTTTTAACTGAAGTTGCTGCTAGGGCGCCGAAAGCGGAAAAGAAAGTTAAAAAATAACTTCAAATCCTATGGGTCATAAAGTACATCCAGTAATCCACCGTATTCCTTTTATCCATTATTGGGATTCTCGTTGGTTTGGTAAAAAAGAACAATATCCAATTTTGTTAAAACAAGAAGTGGCAATTCGCGAACTTTTAACTACTAAGTTAAAAGAAGCCGGAATTGATTCTATTAGTATTGAGCGTACTCCAAAAGAAGTGAGTATTACTATCTTAGCTGCTAAACCTGGTTTTGTTATCGGTCGTTCTGGTGAAGGTTTAGAAGTTTTACGCAAAGAAATTGAACGTGGCATCTTACAATTTAAGAGCCGAGTTCGTTTGAATGTTCAGGCCGTTGAACAACCAGCTTTGTCTGCTCAGATTGTGGCACAAGGTGTTGTGGCTGAGATCGAACGTCGTATGCCTTTCCGTCGTGTAATGAAACAGACCATTGAAAGAGTAATGGCTGCTGGTGCACAAGGGGTAAAGATTAAAATGGGCGGTCGTTTGAATGGTGTGGAAATCGCTCGTCGTGAAACTTTGGGTGCTGGTAAAATGTCTTTGATTACTTTGCGTAGTGATGTTGATTATGCTTGGGTTGAAGCTCACACTATTTACGGTAAGATTGGTGTAAAGGTCTGGATTTATCGCGGCGAAGCTTTTGGTCGAAGAGATAAATTTGCAAAAAAAGAAGTTAAGGAAGAAACCAAAAATCGCTAATTTAAAATCATATGTTGTTTCCAAAAAAAGTAAAACATCGTAAGTGGCATAAGGGCCGCGGTCGCGGCAAAGGTGTTGCAACTCGTATCAACAGCGTTGATTTTGGTGAGTTTGGGTTGAAGAGCCAAGAACATGGCTGGGTAACCAGTCGTCAGATTGAAGCTACTCGTCGTGTGTTGACTCGTTATGTTCGACGTGGTGGTAAAATCTGGATTCGTGTTTTCCCTGATAAGCCAGTTACTAAAAAAGGTAATGAAACTCCGATGGGCGGCGGTAAAGGTTCTCCAGAGTATTATGTCGCTGTTATTAAACCAGGTACTGTTTTGTTCGAAATGGGTGGCATCACTCGTGAAGTAGCAAAAAGTGCGATGGACATGGCAGCTTACAAACTTAGTGTCAAAACTAAGTTTGTAGAGAAAGTATAACGTTGATTATATGGATTTTGAAGAAATTAAAAACAAGAGCGCCGCTGAATTGAAAGAATTGGTTTTAGAATGGCGCGCTAAAATGCGTGACTTGAAATTTAAAGTTGCTTCTGGCGGTTTGAAGAAGGTTGGAGAAATTCCAACATTACGTCATAATATTGCCCGCGCTTTGACAATTTTAAAAGATAGAAAGTAATTTTATATATATGGCTAGTACAGAAAACAAAACTAAAAAAATTCAAAGAGCATTTCGTGGTGAAGTGGTAAGTGCTGACATGGACAAGACAATTGTCGTGAAGGTAGACACCATGAAACGTCATTTGAAATATAACAAGGCCTATCGCGTGACTCATAAGTATCATGTTCACGACGAAAAAGGCGAGGCCAAGGTCGGCGAGACTGTTGATTTTGCTGAATGCCGACCGATGTCTGCTACTAAACGCTGGCGCTTAGTCGGTGTGGTGAAAGCAAAGAAATAATCGAGAAAGTTTAACTGTTTTAATATGATTCAACATCGCAGCATGCTCGCGGTTGCCGATAACTCGGGCGCTAAGAAACTACAATGTATCCGTGTTTTAGATGGCTATCGTAAAAGATATGCTCAGATTGGTGATACCATTACTGCTATTGTGAAAGAAGCTGCTCCTCATGGAATGGTTAAGAAGAGTGAGGTTATCCACGCAGTAATCGTTCGTCAGAAAAAAGAGATCCGTCGTGCTGATGGAACTTACATTCGTTTTTCTGAGAATGCCGCTGTATTAATTGATCGCAAGAGCAAAGAACCAAAGGGATCACGTATTTTCGGTCCAGTTGCACGTGAACTACGTACAGTTGGTTTCCAGAAAATTATTTCCTTAGCTCCGGAAGTGCTTTAATTAACCAAACATGATATGAAAATCAAAGTAAATGATCAAGTAAAAATTTCTACTGGTAAAGACAGTGGAAAAAGCGGCAAGATCGTTCAGGTTTTCCCCCAAGACGGTAAAGTTGTGGTGGAAGGTCTGAATATCATGAAGAAACACTTGCGTACTCGCAAACAAGGTGAGAAGGGTCAAGTGATTGAATTAGCTGCTCCATTACGTGTTGCCAATGTGGCCTTGATTTGCCCTAAATGTGGTAAGTCTACCCGTGTTGGTTACAAGGTGGAAGCCGGTGATAAAAAACGTGTTTGCCGTCGTTGTAAAGAAGTTATTGAATAATATATATATGCAGGCAAATTTATACAAACAATTTAAAGAAGAAATAACTCCAAAATTGAAGGCAGAATTAGGTTACAAGAATGTAATGCAAGTGCCGAAAGTTTCTAAGATTATTATCAACTCTGGCGTTGGTAGATTTGTAAAAGAATCTGGCTACATCGAGAATGTTGAGAATACCTTACAGCGCATTACTGGCCAGAAAGCAGTCCGAACCAAAGCCAAAAAAGCGATCTCTAACTTTAAGATTAGAGAGAATATGGAAATTGGCGTAATGGTCACTTTACGCGGACCGCAAATGTGGCATTTCTTGGAAAAACTTTTGAAGGTTACTTTCCCACGTGTGCGCGATTTTCGTGGTATTTCAGCTAAGGCGTTTGATCGTCAGGGGAATTACACTATTGGTTTTAAAGAAAATTCCGCTTTTCCTGAAGTTAAACAGGGAGAAGTTGACAAGGTGCATGGTTTGCAGATTATCGTGAATACGACCGCAAAGAACCAAAAAGAAGGTGTCGCACTTTTGACCGCTCTCGGTTTTCCTTTTTCTAAATAATTTGAGAATACTATGGCTACTGAAGCACAAATTTCAAAATCAAATCGTAAACCAAAGTTTTCTACTCGTATTGTTCGACGTTGTTGGAAGTGTGGTCGTAAACACGGTTTCATCCGTAAGTTCGGATTATGCCGTATCTGTTTCCGCGAATTAGCCAATGACGGCAAGATTCCAGGCGTTAGAAAATCTAGTTGGTAATTTTTAATTGAGAATATAAATCTATGATGACCGATCCTATCGCAGACATGCTCACCCGTATCCGTAACGGATATACCGTGCGCAAATCCGAGGTGACTATGCCTTTTTCCAACATTAAATTGGCAATTGCTGAAATTTTGGTTCGTGAAGGTTATTTAGAAAAAGCCGAAAAATCTACTGATGGCCGCCAATTAGTGGTGACTTTGAAATATGTAAACAAAACTGCAGTTGTTCACGAAATTAACCGGTTGAGTAAGCCGGGTAATCGATGCTACGTGGGCAAAGACAAGATCAAAGAGGTCTTGAATGGTTTTGGAATATCAATCATCTCTACTCCACGTGGTTTGATGACTAACCGTGAGGCCAGAGCAGCTGCTTTGGGCGGAGAGTTGATTTGTGAAGTTTACTAATTTTGAATTTTAATTGTATGTCCCGTGTAGGTAAAAAAGTAAGAATTATCCCGGCTGGTGTCCAGGTTGAGGTTAAACAAAACCGCTTGGTTGTAAAAGGCCCAAAGGGAGAATTAACACAACTTATTCATCCTCGCGTCACTGTTTCTGTTGCTGATGGTAAGGTAGAAGTATCAGTTGCGAATCCTGAAAATAAAACAGATCGTGCTTTGTGGGGAACTTTTTCTAGTATCATCGCCAATTTAATGGAAGGTGTTACTAATGGTTTTAAAAAGCAACTTGAGATCAATGGTGTTGGTTACAAGGCAGCGATGAACGGCAACACACTTGTTTTAGAAGTTGGCTTTTCTCACCCAGTAAATTTTATTCCTGCTCCTGGTGTTAAAGTGTCAGTAGAAAAGAATATTATTACTGTGGAAGGGTTTGAAAAGCAGGTGGTTGGAGAAATGGCTGCACAGATTCGTGCGGTTAAGAAGGTTGAACCATACAAAGGCAAAGGTATTAAATATATCGATGAAATCGTTCGTCGCAAGGCCGGCAAGACTGCTGGTAAAGCTGCCGCTTAATTTTAAACCAATATGAAAAGATTATTAAATAAAACTAAAAATAGCTTGCGTCAGGTACGCCACGCTCGTGTGCGCGCTCGTGTGCAAGGTACTAAAGAGTTGCCACGTCTATCTGTTTTTCGTGGATTACGTGCTTTGGTAACTCAGTTAATTGACGATGCCAATGGCAAGACTTTATGTGCTGTTAAAAGTGCTGAGGTAAAAGGCGGTAAAGTTGAAGGCAAGACTAACAAGGTAGCTGAAGCATACTTGGTTGGAAAGAAATTGGCAGAAAAGGCAGCTGCACTTGGTATTACAACTGTTGTTTTTGATCGTGGTGGTTACCGTTATCATGGTCGGGTAGCCGCTGTTGCTGAAGGTGCCCGTGAGGGTGGTTTAAAATTTTAAACTTAATTTATTATGATGAATAATAAAGACAATAAGGATAACAAGGGCGGATTTAACCGTGGCGGCAGACGTGGTTCAAGACCAACAGAAAAATCTGAATTTGATAGTATTATCTTGGACTTAGCTCGTGTTACTCGTGTTACCGAAGGCGGTAAACATTTGAGTTTTCGAGCTTGTGTCGTTGTAGGTGATAAGAAGGGTCGTGTTGGTATGGGATTAGATAAAGGTAAAGATGTTCAGATTGGTGTTGAAAAAGCCACTCGTCAAGCTAAGAAGAATTTGATTACTGTTCCAATCGTTAACAACACTATTGCTCACCAGGTGTTTTGCAAATTTAAGGCTGCTTATGTTATGATTAAACCAGCACCAAATGGGTCTGGTATTATCGCTGGCGGTCCAGTACGTGCAATTTTGGAACTAGCAGGTGTGCCTAATGCCTCTTCCAAGATTTTAGGTAAGACAAAAAATAAGATTGTTTTAGCCCAGGCTACTTTAGGTGCTCTATCATCTCTTTTACCAGTTAGAAAGAACGTTGGTGCCAACAAAAAAGTTGAACCAGCAAAAGAAGTAGCCAAAGAAGATGGTGTTGCTAAAACAACTGCTAAGAAAGCAGTTAAAGAATAATCAATATGTTAAAATTAAATAATTTAAAACCAGCCAAAGGTTCTAAACACAAAGCCAAGAAAGTTGGTCGTGGTAATGCTTCTGGTCATGGTACATATTCTTGCCGTGGCGGAAAGGGTCAGACTGCTCGTTCTGGTAGTAGCGGTTTGTTCTTAAGAGGCTTTAAAGCTCAGATGCAATCTACTCCTAAGCTTGGTGGTTTTCATAGTATGAATGTTAAACCTGATACGGTTGTTTTGTCTGTTTTAGAAAAGAAATATCAAGCAGGTGAAACTGTGAACCTAGAGTCTTTAAAGAAATTGAAAATTGTTAGTAAGAGTGTTGCTTGTGCTAAGATTGTGAACGGCGGCGAACTTACTAAGAAATTGAACATCGAAGGTTTGAAAGTCACTAAATCAGTGGCAGAAAAAATTAAATCATTGGGTGGGGAGATCAAGTAGTCTCCCTTTGGTTTTTTTCTTTATTTTATGTGGGAAAAAATATTAAAAGTATGGAACACTAAGGATGTTAGAAATAACGTCTTGATTGTTTTAGGTTTGTTAGCAGTGTTTCGTCTCGTTGCTCATATCCCAGTTCCAGGAGTAAATGCCGAAAATTTAAAAGGTTTTCTAGCTGGTAACCAGGTGTTAGGTTTGTTAAACCTTTTCTCTGGTGGTACCATGGAAAATTTTTCAATCGTCATGTTGGGGGTTGCACCATATATCACCGCTTCGATTATCTTTCAACTTTTGGCCATGATCGTGCCAAAATTGGAAGAGATTACTAAAGAAGGGGAATCTGGTCAACAAAGAATCAACATGTATACTCGTTGGTTATCTGTGCCGTTGGCTTTCTTGCAGTCTTATGGCATGATTAAACTTTTGAATAATTCTCCTCGACCAGTTTTGTCTGATTTGTCACCTTTTAACATTGTTGTTATCATGTTGACTATTACTGCTGGTACGATGTTTTTAGTCTGGTTGGGTGAGTTAATTTCTGAACGTAAAGTTGGTAATGGTATTTCACTTTTAATCTTCGCGGGTATCGTTTCGGCTTTGCCAACAATGTTACGTAATGCAGCAGTAAACTATACTTCAGCTGATTTCTATACTTTTGTTATGTTTGGTGCGGTAGCGATCGCTACTGTTGTTGGTGTAGTATTCATTAGTGAAGGTCAACGTAATATCCCAGTAAACTATGCCAAACAAATGCGTGGTACGCATGTCTATGGTGGTGGTAACACCCACTTACCATTACGTGTTAATATGGCTGGTGTGATTCCGATTATCTTTGCTGTTTCACTAGTAATGTTTCCACCAATGATCGCACAGTTTTTTGTTCATGCTAAGGCTGCTTGGTTAGCGGCAGCGGCTACTAAAACAATTTTGTTGTTCCAGAATCAATTGTTTTATGGTGTTGCATATTTCTTGTTGGTATTTGGCTTTACCTACTTCTATACTGCTGTTATTTTCCATCCACAAAAGATTGCTGAGAATTTGCAGAAGCAGGGTGGATTTGTGCCAGGTATTAGACCAGGTAAGGAAACGGAGAAATATTTGCAGAGCACAATGAGTCATATTAATTTAGTTGGAGCGAGTTTTCTGGGTTTAATCGCCATTTTACCACTCTTAGTTCAGTTTTTCTCTGGTTCGCAGTCTTTCAGTATTGGTGGTACTAGTTTGTTAATCGTAGTAGCAGTAGCAATTGAAACAGCCAAACAGATTGATGCTCAGATGACAATGCACGAATACGACCGAGTTTAATTGATTGGGTGTTGTAAAAAACATATATTAAAAAAGAACGACTAATCAAGTCGTTCTTTTTAAATTTTGAAATATTCACGCTACCTTAGTTCTTAATTGTTTTAAGGTCTAAGGTAGGGGCGTGAATATTTTTTGAGCTTCACCCCTTACCCGCTCGCTTTATATGGCGGGTAAGGGGGTCGGCAGGGACATGGGCCACGGTTTATTCGCCGTGGTTGTCTCCTTTGGTGAAGCAGATGCACTGGGCGCAACACTTGCGCTCATCGAGCGGTTCGTCTTCCTTCGGGGAGATCCCGTCGGAGTAGAACAGTTCGATGGTGTGCCCGAAGCAGGTCAGGCCCCGCTTGCACTCGACCATGGCGTCCAGGGAGGCGTCTTTGCCGTAGCCGCAGGCGACCAGGGCGCGTCCTGGCAACAGGACCAGCTGACGCCGCCCGCCGTCCGTGTGCTCCCAGTACGCATGGAAGAGCTCGGCGGGGTCAGCACGCGTGTGCGGGTCTTCCAGGTTGTCCCAGGGGACGGTGGAGGGGTTGGAAGCGACGTCTTCTTTCTCCATCAGCAGGTTGCTGGTGGAGGCGCAGCTCGCGAGGAGGATCAGGGCCAGGATCAGGGTGGTGATGGTTTGCCAACTCGTTTTCATCGCTACTTCTCCAAAGCGCGGTTGTTGGCTCTATTTAATGCTATTTTGGCCCATTTGTCAATATATGGTAGGTTTGATATACTTATCATATCAAAACTGTTTTTTATGAAGAAAATTATTATTCTTTTTGGTGTACCAGGTAGTGGCAAAGGGACACAAGCAAAGTTGCTGGCTAAGAGATATAACTATCAGCATATTTCTACTGGTGACCTTTTTCGGGCCTTAGAAAATGATCCACAGGCTAAACCAGAGGAAAAAGAGGCGATAAAAGTGATGAAAAACGGTGGTTTGGTACAAGATTGGTTAGTATATCAGTTAGCTTTTAAAGCGATCGAAGAAGGTGTTAAAAACAGCGGTGGTGTGGTTTTGGACGGAACGATTCGAACAATTCAACAAGCCCAGGCCTTTGATGAGTTTTTTGAAAAGAAGAATTGGAAAGACGATAGTTTGGCGGTAGTGCTGCGTTTGAATGATGAAGAGTCTTTAAATCGTCTTACCAAGAGAAAAATTTGTTCTAAGTGTGGGGATATAATATCTTGGGACAAAAAGTTGGAGAATGTGTTGCTTTGCAAAAAGTGTGGTGGTGAATTAATAGTTAGAGTTGATGATAATCCTGAGGCAGTTAACAAGCGCTTGGAATCACAGGGCAACAAAGTGTTAGAACCGATTTTAGATTATTATCGTCAGTCGCATCGTTTAGTTGGTATTGATGGGATGGGGACGATTAAACAAATTAGCAACGAATTAAATTTTATTTTAGAGTATCGATATTTATGGCTCTTATTAAAACCCGTCAAGAAATTAATCAGATTCTTCAAGGGGGGAAGATAATCGGAAAGATCTTGAAAGATTTGGGCAAGATGGTGAAGCCGGGTATGAGCACGGCTGAAGTTGATATTGCTGCAGAAAAAATGATCTTGGCTGTAGGCGGTAAACCAGCGTTTAAAAACTACAAAAGTCATCCAAAAGATACTCCGTTTCCTTCTACTATCTGTGCTTCAATTAACGAAGAGTTGGTGCACGGTATCGCTCGTAAAGATGTTGTTTTAAAAGACGGCGATATTTTTAAAATTGACATTGGTATGGAATGGCCAATTGGAAAAGGCAAAGCCGGTAGTCAAGGATACTTCACTGATACAGCCATTACGGTCGTAGTAGGTGGTAAGATGTCAAAAGAAATTAAGAAGTTGATGTCTGTAACAGCGGAGTCGTTAGAGGCGGGGATAAGAGCGTGTAAGCCTGGTAACAGTGTGGCCGATATTGGACGAGCGATTCAGAAATATGTTGAGTCGCAAGGAAATTATGGTATCGTGCGTGATTTGGTTGGGCATGGTGTTGGTCATGCAGTACATGAGGATCCGCGGGTACCAAACTATTATGATCGTAGTCTAGAGAAGGTTATTTTAAAACCAGGGATGGTAATTGCAATTGAACCGATGATTGCTTTGGGTGATTGGCAAGTTGAGACCGGCTCAGATGGTTGGACAATCGTGATGAGTGACGGTAGTATGTGCGCACACTTTGAGCATACGGTTGTTATCACCGAAAGTGGCTACAAAGTGGCTACTCGTCGGCCAGAGGAAAAGTAATACTAAAGCACCCATATTAATAGTGGGTGTTTTTGATTTGGTATTTTTTTGTGGTTGTGTTATAATATTTTTATCTAATCTTAGCCAAATTTATGTCATTTTTCGATACTGTGAAATATTCTACAACGGAACATTTTTTACCTGAAAAAGAAATTAAAAAGTTAGTGTCACATTTAAAAGTACAGACAGTGGATGATAAGGATGCAGTTGCAATTGAGTCGGCCTTAATTGGCAGACGAGGCGGGGACGGAAAGATTTCCTTACAGCAGATTTATGAAACATTAAAACATCTCAAGCAGTCAGGCGAGATTACTAAATATGATCAAGCCGGTGAGATGCAAGTTTTTGAAAATTATTTTCGAGAAAATTTTGGTGAAAGTTGTTAAATTATATATGAATATTCTAGCAATTGATTTTGGGACAAAAAGTATTGGTTTGGCATGGTGCGAGACTACGATTGGCGCTGTCTTGCCGTTTGGTATTATTAAAAATCAACAGGTAGATGAGTTAGCAAAATTAATTAAAGAGGAGAGGGTTGAACGGGTAGTGGTTGGTTTGCCCACTAGCCTGGACAACAAAGAAAATGCCAATACTGAACGGGTGCGTAATTTTGCCGAAGAATTAAAATCAAGGATTTCGTGTCCAGTGGAATTTTTTGATGAAAGATTTTCTTCGGCACAAGCCGATCGCATGGGAGGCGGAGTTTCTCGTGATGAAAAATCGGCGATGATAATTTTAGAGGACTATTTAAATAGTAAAAAGTAATATGGGAGAGATTAAAGAGATGATTGAGGAGATCAAAAAATTTCGTGATGAGCGTGATTGGATGCAATATCATGGCCATAAAGACATGGCCATTTCTCTCGTTTTAGAAGCAACAGAAGTGTTAGAACATTTTCAATGGAAGTCGCCGGTGGAAGTAGAAGAATATTTAAAAGATCACAAAGATGAGGTGGGAGAAGAATTGGCTGATGTTGCTAGGAATCTTTTTGAATTGGCAGATAATTTAGGGATAGATTTGCCTAAGGCGATTGTTAAGAAGATGAAGAAGGATGAAGCGAAATATCCGGTAGAAAAGGCTAAGGGTCGACATGTTAAATACAACAAACTATAGTATGCTATCTTTTGTAGTAGGAAGAAATGATTGGCGAGAATATGATCAGATAGTTTCATTGTATACTTTAGAGTTGGGTAAGGTTGAAGTGTTGGCGCGCGGTGTTAAAAAAATATTAAGTAAAAATTCTGCCTTTTTAGAACCAGGCAATTTGGTCGAAGCGGAAGTGATTCCTGGTAAGGAATTAAACCACCTAGGTTCAGTTCAGGTAGTAGACGGTTTTTCTGGTTTAAGAAGAAGCGAATTTGGCAATACGATTTTATCATTTAGTTTGTATATCTTCTCTAATTTTATCACTCATCAGGAAAAAGATGAGCGAGTTTTTAAATTAGTCTATAGTTGGTTGAATTTTTTAAATAAAAACGAAACTGATTCGGTGGTTTTTGCACTTGATGTATTTGTGGTTAAGTTTTTGTCTGTTTTGGGGTTTGATATTTCTGGAGAAGAGAAGGTGGGAAAGGAGATTAAAAAAGATTTGGAACTAATAACCAGTAATAATTGGGAGATAATTAACCGTTTAAAATTTGAAGGAAAAGAAGCGGAAATATTGCATAGTATTATTTATCAATTTTGTCTTTATCATTCTTCGCGGAAGATTAATGATTGGTTTAAACTTGCTTATTTAAGCGGAAAATGATAGTATTTTATTACTATATTACAGTAAATTTTACCATATTTTATGAAAATTTTTATTAAAAATATTGCCGAACATGTTGGCGAAGAAATTGAAATCAAGGGTTGGTTATACAACAAACGTTCAAGTGGCCCGATTGCTTTTTTAGAGTTGCGCGATGGTACAGGTTGGGTTCAAGCCGTGGCTGTAAAGAAAGATTTTTCGGAAGAAGCCTGGGCTGAAATGGACAAAGTAGGGCAAGAATCTTCTGTGTCAGTAGTTGGTACAGTTACTAAACATCCAAAAAAAGAAAATGTTTTTGAATTGCAAGTAAAAGATTTTAAGATTATCCAATTGGCAGTTGACTATCCAATTGCTTTGAAAGATCACGGACCAGATTTTCTTTTAGATAATCGTCATTTGTGGTTACGTAGTCGAAGGCAGTGGGCGATACTGCGCGTGCGTGATTCAATAATTACAGCGATTAATGAGTATCTTCACAAAGAGGGTTTTATCCGTACTGATTCACCAATTTTTACTCCAAGTGCTTGTGAAGGCACGACCACGCTTTTCCCTGTTCCATACTTTGATGAAGGTACTGCCTATTTGTCGCAGTCCGGTCAGCTCTATAGCGAAGCAGCCATTATGTCAGTTGGGCGTTGCTATGATTTTGGTCCAGTATTTCGGGCAGAGAAAAGTAAAACAAAAAGACATCTAACTGAGTTTTGGATGATGGATGCTGAGGGTGCTTTTATTGAGCACGAAGATAATTTGATAATTCAAGAAGGGTTAGTTCGCTACATTGTTCGTTATTGTCTAGAGCATTGTCAGGAAGAATTACAAGTGTTAGAGCGTGATATCGAAAAGTTAAAACAAGCTGATGCGCCGTTTGTTCATTTTTCTTATGATCAAGCAATTAAAAAGTTAAATGAATTAGGGTCGGATATAAAATATGGGGAAGATCTAGGAAATGACGATGAAGGTCTTTTGACTAAAGATAGCGCCGTGCCGGTGTTTATTGAAAAGTGGCCAAAATCAATCAAGCCATTTTACATGAAACGTGATCCCGAGAATGCCGAGTTGGTATTGAATGATGATTTGATTGCCACTGAAGGCGGTGGAGAATTGATTGGTGGAAGTCAGCGCGAAGACGATGTTAATCTTTTAACCGAACGTATTAAAAAAGAAGGTTTGAATCAGGCAGACTATGAATGGTATCTCGATCTTCGTCGTTACGGTAGTGTGCCACATTCTGGCTTTGGTATTGGTTTAGAGAGAGCGGTGCGTTGGATTTGTGGTATTGAGCACATACGGGAAACCATACCATTCCCAAGAACGATTGGAAGATTGAAACCATAAGTAAAAAAGTTTATAACTTATAACATAAAACCGCTTTTTAAAGCGGTTTTAGTTTTATTATTACAATCTCCGGCGTTACCCAGAACCTAACTGGCCCGGCTGATTCGCCAGCGCCAACGGAGGTGTATATAGGGACGTTGTTATAGTAGTTTAATCCTCGGTAGTAGTTTGGTCCTAAATCAACACCAGCAAGTCCTAGCGGCCCCCAGCCGGGTATCCAGACCTGTCCGCCGTGAGTATGACCTGCTAGTACTAAATCAGGCGGCAGACGGTCTTTTGGCCAGTATAGGATACCATCAGGGTTGTGAGTTAAGAACAAAAGGGGGGCGGTTGAGCTAGTGTAGTTTTTTAATTCATCAAAATTAGTTGGTCGACTCCAAATATCATCAATTCCAAATATACAAATTTGTTGGTTTTTTATTTCTGGACAAACTAATTGATTGCGTAGTAAGGGGATGTTTAATTTTTTTAAACGAGCAACTAGCTCTTCTGAACGATCGCCGGTTTGCCAACTGTCATTGTTGCGGGTTTTGTTGCCAATACCATATTCATGGTTGCCCATGATTGCATAAATCGGGTAGTTACCAACTAGTTGAGCGAGCGGCTCAAGATATTGAGATTCGTCTTCATGGGCGAACTCATTATCGATTAAATCGCCACCTAACAGTATTAAGTCTGGCTTTTCCTCGTTTATCTTTTTAACAATTTTCTCTACCCAAGCTGCTTTTTTGTGGTTTCCAACTTGAATGTCGGTTATTAAAGCAATATTAAGTGGTTGAGTTATTTTGTTTAACTTTATTTCTTCAGGATTGATTATTAAAATATTGGGATAAACAAAAATCGAAGAAAGAGCCATTAATATCCCAATACTCAAAATACCAATTAGGGTTTTTGTGAGCAGTGGCATTCTGCTCAAGAAGTGTTTAGTATTTTTTAGATCACGCCAAAAAAGGACAATTAAAATTGTTGCTACCAAAATGTATCCAAAGATGATGATAAGAAGAAAATTCATAGTTATTTAATTCTATTAGATTTTGATGTTTTTGTCTATATTGAAGTTACAAAAACTTCGCTTTATCAGCGAAGTCTTAATGTGGTGCCCGAGGAGAGAATCGAACTCTCAGGCCTTTCGGCACACGATTTTGAGTCGTGCATGTTTACCAATTTCATCACTCGGGCTTAGTTTTACGGGTGTTATTATACCTCAATTTTGCCCCTCTGTCAATTATATGATATAATGGTACTGTTATGCCAAAAATAATCTCAGTAGTTAACCAAAAAGGTGGGGTAGGGAAGACCACAACCGCTGTTAATCTAGCGGCAGCTTTGGCTGAGTCCGGTAAGTTTGTGTTGTTGGTTGATTTAGATCCGCAAGGCAATGCCACTTCTGGTTTGGGGATAAAATATCAAGAATTAGAGCGTGGTTTGTATCATGCCATCATGGGTGATTCTCGTATTCATGATGTTATTTGTAATACCGCACATGCCGGTTTGAGGGTGGTGCCAGCAACCACTGATTTGGCGGGTGCTAATGTAGAGTTGGTAAATACCGAGGGACGGGAAAAGAAACTATCGAATATTTTGTCTGAAGTACATCATGCTTACGATTATATCATTATTGATTGTCCGCCATCACTTGGTATTTTGACATTAAATGGTCTGGTAGCAGCGGATCATATCCTTATCCCAGTCCAAGCGGAATATTATGCTTTGGAAGGTCTGGGGCAGTTGTTAAAAACAATCTCTTTGGTAAAAGAAAATATTAAACCTGATTTAAATGTTTTGGGCGCAGTTTTAACCATGTTTGATAGCCGCAACAGATTGTCAGAAGAAGTTTTGCATGAGTTATATAAATTTTTTCCTAATAATATTTTTCGTTCTGTTATTCCGCGTACTGTTCGTTTGGCAGAAGCACCGAGCTTTGGTAAAAGTATTTTTCACTATGAACCAACCGGTAAGGGTGCTAGAGCGTATGAGCGTCTGTCGCGTGAGTTATTAGATTTTTTTGGAAATTAAATATTTTAATTTTTTTCTATGGCTTTAGGAAGAGGTTTGGGGGCTTTAATTACCTCAACAGGTAAAGGCCAATCATCATCGAACAAAGACTCTGGTCATGCTGAAGGGCAGATTTGGTATATCCCGATAACAAATATTTTTCCTAATCCAGATCAGCCACGCAAACGTTTCTCTCCCGAAGGATTACAGGAGCTGGCGGAGAGTATAAAACAATACGGGGTGTTGCAACCATTGATCGTTAGCGAGAAGAAAGATGGTGGATACGAGTTGATTGCTGGAGAAAGACGCTTACGAGCTTCGCAAATTGCTGGGATACCAACTGTGCCAGCGATTATTAAAGAATTGCCAGAGAAGAGTAAGTTGGAAATAGCATTGATTGAAAATATTCAACGGGCTGATTTAGATCCGATCGAAGAAGCTTTCGGTTATAAACGTTTAATTGAAGAGTTTGGTTTAAGCCAACAAGAAGTAGCAGAAAAGATGAGTAAGAGTCGTTCGGCAATAGCCAATGCGGTTCGTCTTTTAGACTTACCATTATCTGCACAGACGGCTTTGATTGAAGGTAAAATCAATACTGGTCAAGCGCGAGCAGTTCTTTCATTAGAAGGAGAAGAGGAACGTTTGAATTTGCTTTCTTCCCTTTTGGGACAAAAGATTAGTGTGCGTGAATTAGAGCGTGATGTGGCTCAGAAGAAGATGTCTAAAGGCTCTGGTTCGCCACGTCGTGATCCTAATCTTCTTTATTTGGAAAATAAATTAAGAGAGAAGTTAGGCACGAAAGTAGTGATAACAAAGAAGGGGGAGAGCGGCACAATTGTTCTCAGCTATTATTCCACTGAAGAGTTGAGTGGGCTGGTAGACAAGTTAACCGAATAATTTTAAATTAAAATACCACGATTAGTTCGTGGTATTTTTTTTGGTCAAAATATTTTTTAACCAGAACCGGTGGTTGGTAGCGAGAGAATTTTTTATGTGGTTTCTCGCCAGATGAGTCTTAGCAAACTTTAACCAATCCGGGCTTGGTCCTTTGCGATTTTTATCAGTGATGATCTCTACTACATCACCGCTTTTAACTGGGGTATCTAAACTTACCATTTGGTCGTTGATTTTTGCTCCGTTACATTTATTGCCAATTTCAGTATGGATATGGTAAGCGAAGTCAACCGGAGTAGCATCTTCTGGTAGGTCAATAACGTCGCCTTGGGGGGTGAATGCAAAGATATGGTTGTGGAAGAAATCAACTTTCATTTCTTCCAAGTCTTTAATGTTGTTTAATATTTCTTTTTGGATGCGGGCCAGTTCTTTTGCCCATTGAATATCTTTGGCAGGTAGACGCGAACCTCTTTCGTCGTAGTGCCAGTGAGCAGCAATACCATATTCTGCTTCTTCATGCATGGTGCGTGAGCGGATTTGGAATTCTACGATTTTTCCTTCTTCACAAAACACAGTAGTGTGAAGAGATTGGTAGCCATTAGGTTTTGGTTGGGCGATGTAGTCTTTTATGCGCCCTTTAAGTGGCGCCCAAAGTTTGTGAACAATGCCGAGGGCAGCATAGCAGTCACCTAAATCTTTAACGATGATACGAGTTGCAACAACGTCGTGAATATTTTCTATTGCCCAATCTTTGCGTAATAGTTTTTGGTATAGGCTGTATATTTGTTTTTCACGACCGTGAATACTGATAAACTTAACTTTGAAATGCGTTAGTTCTTTTTTTATTAGTTCAACTATCTTGTCTAAATATTCGCTTTTTTCAATCAAAATCTTATTGCGGATTTCTTTAGTTTTTTTGTATTCTTTAGGGAAAACATAAGGGAAAGCAAGATCTTCAAGCATACCTTTAAATTCACCCATACCTAAACGGTGAGCGATTGGGGCGTAGATTTCCAAACTTTCCAAAGCAACACGGAAGCGTTTTTTTTCAGGGAGAGCTTCTAAGGTTGAGAGGTTGTGAATGCGGTCGGCGAATTTTATAATCATTACTCGCACATCTTCTGCCATAGCGATAAACATCTTGCGCAGATTCTCAATATATCTTTCAACACCGCGGTATTTAATTTTACCTAGCTTAGTAATACCTCGGACCATGTTGGCAATATCAGGACCAAAGTTTTTTTCAATTTCTTCGATGGTCACGTCGGTATCTTCCGGAACATCATGTAGTAGAGCGGCGACAACAATGCTTATTTCAATTTGCATTTGTGCCAAAATGCAGGCCGCCGCTAGGGGGTGTAAAATATATGGTTCGCCAGAACGACGAACTTGGCCATTGTGGGCATCATTAGCAAAATCGTATGCCAACTGAATCATTTCAGTTTCGTTAGGTTGGCAATAAACACGGACCAGTTTTAGTAGGTCAGCAATTGTTGGTTTCTCTGGGACTGTTATTTTTGTATCCATATTTTCAGGTTTGTTTGTATTTTGATATTATAGCGATACTGGAGAGAATTTGCAATCTTTGTTTTTCTTGTTCTTCTTGCCAAAAGCATCTAGAAAGGTTAACATGTAGGAATGTGTTAAATAATATAAATTGTATGTCAAAAGAATTCGAAGCACCGCTAGGTGGTTTTCCTACGGAGGCAATATATTCTAAGCTCGAGGGAGAAGGAGAAAAAACAGAGACGTATGTAGAAAAGGCCTTGGCGACTGAAGTGTCGGAGAGTTTAAAGCATGAACGTGAGGCTAAGAGGGCAGAGGAAGAGATGGGGATGACAGAGAAACAGATAGTTGATCACCGGATCAGAAAGATTAAAGATCGGGTCAAGCCGAGCGAGGATTTAGAGTTTGGCAATCTGAGTGGTAAAGAGGTCGTTTATGCTTTTGATGAAGATGAAGAAGTAGAGTTTGGGTCAAAAGCAGATTTACAGGAAATTATTGAATTGGCTGAGCGTGATAAAGCTTGTAAAAAAAGTACTATTAATAGTAATGACTCTAAAACTGATTTTTACAAATTTTCGAATGGCATGGTGTTTGTAGTGTTTGAAAGAAAGTTGTTTAGTGAATCATACGCTGGGTATTTTGAAGATATGGAAGTTGCTAAGCGTCAGATAGAGGAAAGAGCGGATGCATTAGAGCAAGAAATTGAAGCGCATCAAAAGGAGCTGGCTAGTTTAGATCGTTTTTTACCAGAATTAGAGGGTTAGGGTTGTGTGTTGCATAAAATATAGATATTTGTTAGGATTTAGAGGTGAGTAGTGACCGGGCTCTAGCATCACCTTTGGCATTAGGGTTTCCGTTGTTCATTACTCACAATTAAAAACAGATGCGTTTCGCACCTGTTTTTTTTATCTTTTATTTTTCAGTTTTTTCCGCAGTTTGTTCCGTTTTTTCGTAGCCGCAATCTTTCTGGCTGCATTTTATCTTACCCTTTGCTCCCCAGACCAGCAGCCCTTCTTTGCAGGTTGGACATTTTTCTCCAGTGGGTTTGTCCCAAAGAGCGAAGTCGCATTGTGGGTAGCGATTGCAGGAGTAAAATATTTTTCCACGTTTACTGCGACGTTCGGTGATGTCTCCTTCTTTGCAAGCAGGACATTTTACGTCGATCTTTACTTCAATGTTTTTAATGTTTTTGCATTTAGGATAGGCAGAACAGCCAGAGAAGGGGCCATATTTACCAACTCGTTTTACCATATCAGCTCCGCACTTGTCACACTTCTCTCCGGTTGGTTCAGCGATTATATCTGGTTCAGCCGCCACTCCGTCGGTAATTATTTTTTTAGTATTTTTACATTCTGGATAACTGCTACAAGCCATGAATTTGCCGTAACGTCCGGTTTTGATAATCATTGGTTTGCCACACTTTTCACAGATTTCATCTGTCGTTTCTTCGGTTAAATCTTTTTTGTTAAGCTCCTTGTCTTTTTTAATAAGGTTTTCTTTGAAAGGGTGATAGAAGTCAGCAATTACTGGTTGCCATTTTTTCTCTCCGCGAGCAATTGCATCTAGATCTTCTTCCATTTGGGCGGTGAATTCTAAGTCAACAATTTTTGGGAAATGTTCTACTAACAAATCGTTTACTATAAAAGCAATATCCTTTGGTTTAAGACGTTTTTTATCGTCACGTTCAACATAGCCTCGATCTTCCACTGTTGCAATAGTAGGAGCGTAAGTAGAAGGGCGACCAATGCCATGTTCTTCCAAGGCTTTAACCAAAGTAGCATCAGAATAGCGTGCTGGTGGTTCGGTAGAGTGTTGTTCAGGTTTTAACTCCTGGCAATTTAATAGCTCTTTTTCTTTTACCACTGGCAAGATGTTTTCTTTAGCCTTTTCTGGGTATAGTTTTAAAAAGCCATCAAAAACAATTACTTGGCCGGTAGCGCGGAATTGGCAATTTTTGTCAGTATCAATATCAATAGCGGTGGCTGACATTTCAGCCGCTGCCATTTGAGTAGCAACAGCGCGCTGCCAAATTAATTCATAAAGACGGAAAAGATTTTTTTCTAAAAATTGTTTTACTACGTCAGGAGTACGGTTGGCTTCAGTTGGACGAATAGCTTCGTGTGCTTCCTGAGCATTTTTATTTTTGTTTTTAAAACGACGAATGGTATCGGCCTGATATTTTTTACCAAACTCTTCCACGATTACGGCGTTGGCGTCGTTAATAAATTTGTCTGATAGGTTTACTGCATCAGTACGCATGTAGGTAATTAAACCGACTGATCCTTCGGCGCCAACTTCAACACCTTCGTAAAGTTGTTGAGCAAGGCGCATGGTTTGTTTGGCCGAAAAACCCAAGTGGTTGTTTGCTTCTTGTTGTAAGGTGGAAGTAGTAAATGGGGGCAGTGGATTGCGTTTGGTTTTTTTGTCTTCAACAGAGGCAACAAAATATTTAGCATCTTTTAAAGTAGCAACGATTTCTTTTACTTGTCCTTCATTTTTAATATCAAGTTTCTCTACTTTTTTTCCTTGCCAAACGGAGATCTTTCCTGAGAAAATTTCAGTTGGTTTGTTCTCTGGATTAAACAATCCTTCAATAGTCCAATATTCTTCCGGTTTAAAATTTTGGATCTCTCTTTCTCGCTCAATTACTAAGCGTACAGCCACTGATTGTACGCGTCCAGCAGATAGTCCTTTAGCCACCTTGCGCCAAAGAAAAGGGGAAAGTTCATAACCAACCAAACGGTCCAAAATTCTGCGTGCTTGTTGGGCATCAACCATTTTTAAATTAATTCCACGTGGGTGGTCAATTGCCTCAGCAATTGCTTCTTTGGTAATTTCATGGAAAGTAATACGTTGGGCCTTGTCTTCTGGTACTTTTAATATTTGCGCTAAATGCCAAGAAATAGCTTCTCCTTCTCGGTCCTCGTCACTTGCGAATAGGACAGTATCAGATTTTTCAGCGGCAGTTTTTAGCTCTTTAACCACTTTGGTCTTGTCGCGACTAACAATGTAGTGTGGTTCAAAGTTGTTGGTAATATCTACACCCATTTGGCTTTTAGGCAAATCACGGACATGACCAAAAGAAGATTTAACAATAAATTTGTTACCTAAAAACTTGCTAATGGTTTTAGCTTTGGCAGGAGACTCGACGATCACTAAAGTAGACATATTTTGCTTTTTTAGGTCGTTTTTGCCCTTAATTGTGGGCTTTATCGCTTAATACTAGCTAAATTTAGCCAAATTGTCAAATTGGCCCCTAATTTCACCGCTTAAGAAGATTGATCCGGTTACTAATATCAGATCCTTTGGTTTGGCTTTGTTTAGCGCTTCTTTCCAGGCATCAAGAGGGTCAAGTCGGATAACAATACCTTTAGAACAGTGAAGTTGTGTTTGGAAAAGTTTTTGAATTTGTCTTGGATTTGCGACTTTGCGTGTAGGATTATTAGTATTGTGAGTGCAAAAAACCATGGTCGGTTTTAATTTGGCCAAGCTGCTAACCAGCGGTTTTAGGTCTTTGTCATAGGAAAAGCCGACGATTAAGTAGATGTCAGATTTTAATTTTAATCCTTGTATAGCTTCCACTGTCGAAGCAATCTTGTCGGCGTTGTGTGCGCCATCTAAAATCGTTAGTGGTTTTTTGTTTATGACCTCTAATCGGAGTGGTTGGTTGGCATTTTTAAGCCCGGTATAGATTGCGGTGTCAGGTATTTTTAATTGACGTGCCAGCTCAATACAAATGATGGCATTTTTTATTTGATGATCACCAAACATTGGTAAGCAAAACTTTTTTGTCTTATACACAAACTCAGTTTGATCAAATGTGCTAGAAATTATTTTATATTTCTCATTGTGTAAGTCGATTATTTTACTTCCAGTTTTTTTAGCTTCATTTTCAAAAATCTCGCGGATGTTTTTATCTTTCTCCGTGGTAAAGACCGGGCAGTTTTTTATGATGCCGGCTTTTTCATAGCCAATTTCTTTTTTGTTGTTACCAATAATACCAACATGATCAAGACCGATGTTGGTGATAACAGCAGCGTCTTTGTGGGGGATAATATTGGTGGCGTCATTGCGCCCACCGCAAGCTACTTCCATCACAACCCATTCAACTTTGTTTTGAACAAAGAAAAGTATTCCGAGAACCTCAGTAATTTCGAAGAATGACAACATGTCGTATGGAGTCGTGCTTAAGTAGAGATCAAGTTTTGGTTTTAATATTTCTACCAAACTAACAAATTCTTTTTTCGTCATGTAACGGTTGCCGATCTTCCAACGTTCTGTAATATATGTTGGATGAGGAGAGCAAGATGATCCTACTTTTTTCTTTGCCGCTTGCAGGATTGAATGTAAGTAGTTGGTTACTGAACCTTTGCCGCTTGTGCCAGTGATGTGGATATAATGGGGGATCTTTTTTTCTGGGTTTTCTAAAATATCTAAAAAGAACTGCGTTCTTTTTAGATAGACGCTGGTCTTTTTCGAATCGTTCATGTACTCAAGACGAGGAAGGTTATGGAAAGACAGCAAATATTCGTATGCTTCTTGGAAGTTCATAGTTTTGTACGCCCTGATATTTTTTAAGAGTGGCTTTTATGAGAAGAAATGGTTAATGTTTTTAACCAAACAATTTTTTTGGAGAGTAATCCAAGTGCCCAGTTGGCAATCCAGAAAGTTACAGTAATACCAATCGCCATTAAACCACGTTCTTTCCAAACTACAGGGATAAGACCAATCCAAACACTAGAAGGTAGGTTAAGTGCATAAAGAAATAGCACACTGCCAACAGCGTGAGCAGTAAAGGTGGCGCCAAGTGCACGGAAGATTGTGTGGTGTTGATGGCCTAAGTAGGCGACTATTGGGATAAGCCAGTAAAACGCATAGTACCAAGCACCTCGTCCTTCTGGGTGAATCCAGAAAGCAACCATTGCTACTATTGGAGCGATCAGTGTCCAGCGTGATTTTTTGGTAAAGTAAAGTACAGCAAAAAGCATGGGGAAGAAACGGAGAACAGTACTAATGCCAAGATCGAAACCGTGGATGCTCCAGTTTACCAGTTGCATTACTAGTACAGCAGCTAAACCAAAGATTGAGCCAGCAAAACTTCCCACGATTGGTCCGTAGAAATCAAATAGGGAGAATTTGAGGGTTGAGCCGATAATCTGAGTAAAGGGGATTTGCATTAAGAGGATACCGATAATCGCTAAAATACCAGTAAAGATGATTTTTTTGTTGTTTGTATTCATATATATTAAAAGATAAGACAATTTTTTAAAGGTCAAAAATTTTGTTTGCAAGTAATTTAGATCATATATTTTAATTTACTATCCTTCTAGTTTCTAATATTACCTTTGATTGGGAGAAGAGTCAAATTAGTGTTTTTAGAGAATCTTTGTTTGTTGATTGGTAGTGTTGTCCCAGTTTAAAGCAGCAAATATGTCTTCGGCAGAAGTAATGACGGCAGCACCTTGCTTAATTAATTCGTTCCCACCGGCCCCACTTATGGAATTGATTGGATGGGGGATAACCATAACTTCGCGGTTGTAATCAAGTGCGCGTCGGGCAGTGATGAGTGCGCCAGATTGGATGGGAGCTTCGATTACTAGAGTACCAGATGTTAAACCGGCGATAATGCGATTGCGTGCGGGAAAAGAATATTTGGTGGGTTCAGTTCCGGGAGGGTATTCAGAAACGATCGCTCCGCCGGAGTGTAATATTTTTTCTGCCAAATTTCTATGGTCAGGTGGGTAAATGGTAGGCTGATCAATTCCGCCACCAAGGACCGCGATAGTTAAACCATTTTGATCTAAAGCAGCTTGGTGGGCAAAGCCGTCAATTCCAAGTGCTAGGCCACTGACGATTGCGATTCCTTGTTTTGCTAATTCGGTAGTTAATTTGATGCACACTTCTTTTCCGTAGTTAGAACATTTTCTAGTTCCTACTATTCCGATCTCAAGTTGACTAGGAATGTTTTCTAATTTTCCTCGGACAAATAACACCCAGGGAGGATCGGTAATTTGTTTTAGTAGATTGGGATAATTTGGATCATCAATTGAGAATGCAGTTATTTCAGTATTAGCCAATTGTTTCTTTATCTTTTCCCAAGGGTTGTTTTCTCGCCATACAATTAGTTCGTGCGCAATTTCTGGTTCTAAGCCAGTCGTACAAAGATCGTCGAATTCGGCTTGGGCAAAGGAATGAGAATTTAAAAAATGCGCTGCCAATTTTTTGTGACGCGCATAAGTAATTTTAGGAAAATGAGTGAGCCAAATGTGGTCGATCATTTTAAGAACGAATGAGTTTTTCTAATTCTTTAATGGTGTTAGCAAATACAGTCTCCAGAGAAGCTGTTTCTTCTTTGGTAAAATTATGGAGAACAAAATAGCTGACGACACCAAGTTTTTCTGGGTCGGTTGGTGCAATACCAATACGGATACGAGTAAAGGTGTTGGCGTTCAAATGGGCAACGATTGACTTGATGCCATTGTGTCCGGCATCACTGCGACCAGTGTGTACTTTTGTTTTGCCAATTACGATGTCTTTGTCGTCTTGGACAACGATTATTTGTTCAGGTTTTAATTTGTAGAAATCCATTAGCGCTCGAACAGCAACACCAGAATCATTCATGTAGGTGGTAGGTTTGGCAAGAATAATTTTTTCTCGCCCAACTTTACCTACTGTTATCAAAGCAGAAAATTTTTTTTCTTCTTTAAATTCCGGCCAATCCATTTTTTCTCGCCAAAAATCTAAGGCCATAAAACCAGCATTGTGGCGGGTATGCTCGTATTCTTTACCAGGGTTGCCCAAACCGATTATGAGTCGCATATGACTAGCGTTTCATTTTGGTTAGTTTGATAATGATTGGTGCGGCGAAGAAACCGAATTGTTCACGTAGGCGGTTAGCTACGTAGTGAACGTAAGAGTAGTGGACAGAAGTTTTTGATTTAATAAACATCTCGAAGATCGGGGGAGCAGTATTAATTTGTTTAAGACCAAGAATCTTAGGGTGACGAGTACCTCTGCCTTTTCCAGGTAATTTTTTCTTTATTACACCGTCTAAGAAACTGTCTATTTTTTCTTGAGGGATTTCGGTCATTCTTTCTTTGGCCGCACGTTCGATGAGTGGGAAAATTTGATGAATACGATAGCCGTTTAGAGCACTAACAAAAATTATGGGAGCGTAATTCAAGTGAGGGAAATTTTTTAGAATTAGTTGTTTAACCTCATTGCGGAAAACGTCGTCGTTTTCTTCGGCCTTATCCCACTTGTTGATGATGATAATTGTACTTTTGGCATGTTCGCGTAAAAGTCCACCAAGTTGTTGGTCTTGGTCAGTGATTGGTTCGGTGGCGTCTAAGATAAACAAAACTACATCAGCTTTTTTTACCATTTCTAAACTTTTGCCAATACCAATTTGTTCTAGTTCACCAGTTACTTTAACTTTTCGTCTAATACCAGCGGTATCAACAAAGATGATTTTTTCACCGTCAATTTCTACTAGAGTGTCATGGGGTTCGCGTGTGGTGTGGGCGATCGGACTAACAATTACCCGATCTTCGCCGATCAATTTGTTAAAGAGGGATGATTTACCAACATTTGGTTTACCGATGAGGGCCACCCGAAGTGCGCTTATCTCTTTTTTTACTTTTGGTCTTTTGGTAGTTTTGTTTAAAAATGTATATACCAAATCCAAAAGGTCACCTACGCCCGAACCATTTTGGGCAGAGATCGGCATTGGTTCTCCGAGGCCTAATTTTTTCCATTCTGGTTCGTGGGTACTTAAGCGAAGGTTTAGGTTGTCAGCTTTGTTAACCACGAAAACTATTGGCAGTTTGTATTCTTTAATTTTTTTTGCCAGTTCTTTTTCTTGTGGTAATAGTCCGTCTTTGACGTCGGCTAAAAAGATTATTACGTCTGCTTCTTTAAGAGCAATTTCAGTTTGATGGATAATTTCTTTTTCTAACACCACGTCATCAGTAAAGGTCAAACCACCAGTATCAATTAAGCGGAATTGTTTTCCGCGCCAAGTGGATAGGCCGATATTGCGGGTACGAGTAGTACCAGGGATATCAGAAACAATTGCTTGACGATTAGCAACTAGGCGATTGAACAGAGTGGATTTTCCCACATTGACTCGGCCGACAATTGCTACTGTCGGGAGGGTAGTCTCGATAATTTTAGCTGGTGTAGGCATATTATTGTTTAGTATCAGTTCCTAAAATAATTAGAATGTCTGCTTCTTTATTATACCCGATATTTTCCGTTGCGGATATGGTGCTAGTGTTAACCAACGGCAACCAACTTGGCAGGCCGGTTTTTACCTCGGCGCTTAATTCATTAGCAATCGCGTTGGTGATTTCTGGCGCGATGTTCTTTTTTATGACGTAAATGTAAGTCTTATCCCAAGGACGCTGTGCACTATTGCCGGGTGCTAAAACAGTGAAGCCAGTGTCTTGTAGTTTCTTTTGTACTAAAGCGGCCAACCCAGGGATCCAGGTGCCATTTTGAATTTCAATTTTAGCGGTTGGGAAAATTGATTGATTTTCGATTGGAGTTGGTGGAGCAGTCTGGGCAATTTCATCACTAAAAATGTTTTTTTTTGCTAATTTAATGTTGTCGTAATTACCAGTGCGAGGAGAAAGAATAAAAGCGCCGGAGGGGGCGATTGAAGAGTTTAGGAAACCTGTGTTGCCATTGTCTAACACTAACATCTTGATTCCTTCATTGGCTTCACGCCCTAAATTTGCTAAATACATTAATTGGCCAAAATCTAAATTAGTGGTGATGTGTTCTGAAAGTGTTTGTAAAATATTTTGTACTCGGATTGGGTTGGTGTAAGTGCCAAAAGATAAAAGTTTTTCTTTAAGGGCAGTTAAGATTTGTTGTTGACGACGAGCGCGAGCAAAATCTGATCCCTCACCGTTATTACCGTGTCGACTGCGAGCGTATTGTAACGCACGTTCGCCGTTCATTGATTGGTTACCGGCTTCGAAGATGATTGTTTGATAAGAATGGTTAGGGCCAGGGAATTGTGAATCAGTAAAGGCGCGAGTGACATCAACAGTTACCCCACCTACTTCGTTGATTAATTCTTCAAAGGCTTTAAAATCCACCCGGACATAGTAGGGGATGTCCAGATTAAAGGTTTTTTGAAATATTTGGCGAGCGTATTCACCGCCGGTTCCAGGATTGTTGGCTTCGCCAAAAGCGTTAGCGTAGTTAATTTTTCTAATTCCATCACTAATATTAACCCCCAAATCACGTGGTACAGAAACCATGGCAAGTTGTTTAGTGCTAGGTTGGACGCTTAAGATGATATTGGTATCAGTCAAATACGGTCCGTCATGCCCAGCGCCGCCCATGCCTAAAAGTAGAATATTGACTCTGTCTTTGTCTTGTCCTACCAAAAGGTTGTCAGAGTGGAAAACAAAGTTTTTTACTACTTGGAAAACGCTAGTCTTTTTAGGTTTTAAGGTGACTGGATCATAGCCGTTCGCCTCTTTTGGCCATTCGTTTAAGGAGTATTGGCGATAGCCATAACCTACCAAAAAGAAGGCGATTATGAGGAAAATAAAAAATAACCCGGCCTTTTTGGGACGGCGCGGTTCAGGGGTTGGGGTTAGTGGTTGTGGTTGCAAGAAATTGATGCGATTTTCAGTATCCATAACACTGATCATTGTATCATAGATTGTAAAATGGTTCAAATTGGCGGATATCTTGATTTTTTAAATATATTATGTTACAATGTTCTTGCTATACCCGCCACTGTTTTGATAAAATAGGGATAATTAGCTCAGCTGGTTAGAGCGCTTGATTCACATTCAAGAGGTCACAGGTTCGAGTCCTGTATTGTCCACAAAGATGAGTGGAGGGATTTTCGTCTGGGGCCTCAATTTTTCTCATCTTTAATAATAATATGCCTCAAGACATAATTAAAAATGAAATAGACATCGGCGACGTTGTCTTTGAATGGACTGTGAAAGAGTATGAGCAGCATGAGCGTGACCGTCGTTGGTATACTTTAATGGGTATCATTGGTGTGTCTTTGGTAGGCTATGCTCTTATCAGCGGCAACTACTTGTTTGCTTTGGTGCTAGTGTTGTTTGGAATAATTTTGTTCATGCATGATATGGTGGAACCGATGGAGGTTCCAGTAGTGATTACAGAAACAGGCGTTGTTATTGGTAAGAAGTTTTATCGGTTTAGTGAGTTTACTAGTTTTTGGATGATCTATGATCCACCAGCAATAAAAAATTTGTATTTTGGTTTAAATGGAGTGGTGCGTCATCGGGTACAGGTACCATTGTTAGAAAATGACCCTCGCCCAATTCGTGACCACCTAAATCAGTTTATCGAAGAAGATCTAGAACAAGAAGAGGAACCATTAAGTGATCGTATTAGTCGTTTATTTAAATTATAAAACCAATAAAATTAACTCCGCTCTACTTAAACTAGTTTAGCTGGTTGGTGGAGCGGGGTTAATTTTTTCAAGCGCTCTTCGTTCAATGGATAGGACATTGGCCTGCGAAGCCGAAAATTTAGGTTCGACTCCTAATGGGCGCACACATAATATTTATATATGGCTTTTGGTCATGTAGATAATAGAGGGTATCAACCACCTCCACCATCAACCGAAGCTATTAGTTCTCCGGAGGATTTATATTCCGTTAGAGAACAGGGCAAGTTTGTTGGGGGACAAGAAATGATAAAAATTGTACAACCGGGAGGTGAATTTCTTGGTATTCCGGGCGTGCCCGAAGATAGCGAACAAAAACGGGCGTATCTTGGTGGTTTTTGGAATGGGATGCAAAAGAAGATTCGGGAGTTTGCTGCTGATGGTGAAGAGGGGGTATTCAAAGGCAATCAGACAGAGTGGAATGTGATCGATGCTTCAATTGGGCAGAAGTTGACGCAAGCAGAAATTAATCGGGCACAAGGTAATTCGAGCGAAAGAATAGACATGAGCGATATTCAAGATCTGATTAATGATGCAGCCAAAAAAATACCGCCAGATGTGATGAGACCAATGGATTAGTTTTTTTAAGACCACCATTAAGGTGGTTTTTTGTTATCCAATTAATAGTACTGTATCAAACCAAGCGTCGGCTGATTCGTCAAAAGTTTCTTGGTTAAACACACCTTCGTGAGTTGTATGTTCTCCTGGGTTTGGGTGCCTTGGCATGTTGCGTCCGGGTGCGGCAGTATAAAGAGATTTGTTTTGTTCATGTGCATTTGGTCCAAACATCATAAATAATTTAGTTGTGCTTCGTTTGGGCGTAGAGACGGTTGGAACTAGAACTAAATTACGTATGAGTTGAAATTGAATTTTGCAATTAGGATTTTCTTTTTTAAATATTTCTATAAAAATTCGTTTGGCTTCTTCGTCGCCATATTGGTTAAGTTGTTTAACCTCATCCTTCATTTTATTAGCGGTGGTAATATCGGATTCGTTTAAAATACCGTCGGATAGTAATTCTTGTGTGGATGCCACCCCTTCTTTGCCCATTGATTTACCCATTTCAACGTCCAAAGAAAAAATTCCTGGTCGATCAGCAATTCCCTCGGGCATTTTAGCGGCTGCATCATTGAACAAATCAACGAGGGAAGGTTCGTTAAATTTACTACCATCATCTTTGCCTTGAATATGTAGTTCGTTGATATGTCCAGCAACGTCAGCAGGGACGGTAATAAAATTACCGTTGGCATCATGAAAAGTAAAGAAGGGTGTATTGGCGTTTAGTTTTTCAACTATCGTGCCGTCTGCTTTGGTAACACTTAATTCTATGGGTATTTTTTTCCATGGCCGATCTTCTTCTTTGGTGGTTTTCATTTCACGAAAATTTAAGAATTCCTGGTTTATTTCCAAAGTGTAGTTGGGTTTTTTAAATTCTTTGGTTGCGTCTGTTGGCAGTTCTCTTGTTTGGTCTAGCATATTTTAGATTTTAGTTATTTTTTGTTTTACCCAAGTAAGGATTTTCTGCTGTTGACCAAAGGCCCATAAACAAAATACGCATAGTGTCAGCGTAGTCCTTATCTTCAATTATCATGCCTAACACTTTTTCTCGATAAGAAATTAGCGCTACTTTGTTTTTAAAGATATTTATTTCCGTCGGAAATGATGTTTGATAAAAACGACGTTCTTTGTTTAGTTTTACATCTTGTTCCAACATTTCTGGTGTGATTTCGCGACTGGAGATTATTTTTGTTTTAATATTTAAATTTTTTCTTTTTTTTGAATACTCTGATAAATATCCATCCATTAATTTAAAGCTATACATTGAGACAATCGCCCAAATTTCTTCGGGTTTATCAAGCAAAGTTTCTTCATAAATCTTTTTTACTTTTTCGTATCCTTCATAATATTTTACAACCGGTCGATCTTGGGTGTAAACAAACATTTGCTCTAATGACGGTAGGCAAGTGTTTAATTCTCGTTTGGCAAGAGTTAGTTCTTGTTCTTTTTCAGTGAGGATGCTTTCTAGTTTTGCTGGCGGTTCGGCACGGAAGATTGTTCTTCCTGACCGATCTTTAGCTTCAGTGATTAAGCCCAATTTAGTTAAATTGCCCATCACGTTGTAGATGTTGCTCCTAGTTAGAGCAATTTTACCTAAGAGCTGTTTGGCGGTTTGAGGGCCTTGGGATAGTAAAATTTCGTATAAGGTAGACTCATTATCATTTAACCCTAGGCTGGATAGTAGTTTTTTATACATGTTATTGTTTGTTATTAATGGCAATATATCACAAAACTGAACAACTGTCAAATATATTTTGACAGTAAATAGGTATATTTTAGCCAAATTTAGGTTCATCTTAAAAAAGAAATTGAAAACTGTGCGTAGAGTTATCCATTTCAGATTGACAATCTGCAAGTAAAATGATAAAGTGACGGGTCTTTGATTGACTATCTGTTCGCAGGTATTTAGTTAAAGAACTTGGAAGTGGGGAATATGTCCCCCTTCCTCTCGCCTCTTTTAGAGAGAGAAAGGGGTGGGAGGAAGCCGTTTCTCTGTTGTGTGGAACTTAAATATCCTGGCCATAAGCCAGGATATTTTTGTCTCCCCAATTTGTTCGGTATTTGATATAATGGACTAACAAACGTATGGATCTTTCTACTTCGGTTTCACAACTCAATCGTGTAGGTAAAGTGCTGGTAAAAAAATTGAACAATCTGGGTATTAAAACTGCCCAGGATCTTTTGTATTACTTTCCTTTTCGTTATGACGATTTTCGTAAGGTGGTAATGATTAAAGATTTGAAATCAGATGAAACCGTTACTGTTAGCGGCCGAGTAAATTTGATTGCTAGCCGACGTAGTTTTAAAACTCGGAAGATTATTACTGAAGCTTTGATCGAAGATGAGACCGGTGCGGTTCGAGTGGTTTGGTTTAACCAACCATACATAACACGCGTGTTAAAAATTGGCGATGGTATTTCTTTGTCTGGCAAAGTATCACTTGATATGTTGGGAGCACAATTTGTTAGCCCAGTGTATGAAAAGATTGGGAAAAAAGAAACAACTCACACTGCTCGATTAGTACCAGTGTATCCATTGACTGCAGGTTTAACGGAAAAGCAATTACGTTTCCTAATTAGTCAGGTGTTGCCTTTAGTCAGTAAGATCCCAGAGTGGTTGCCAAACGATATTTTAGAAGGTGAAGATTTGATACCAATTGGTAATGCGATTAAAGGGCTGCATTTTCCTACTGACGAAAAAGATTTGGCTGAGTGTTTGCGTCGTCTCAAATTTGACGAACTTCTTTCTTTGCAGATACATTCTGCTATTGAACGATCACGTCGAGAAAAGGAAAAAGCGCCAGTGATCAAATTTCAAGAAAAGGAGATTAAAGAATTTGTTGATCGCTTGCCGTTCACTTTAACTAAATCACAGAAAATTTCTGCTTGGGAGATTTTAGGTGATTTAGGGAAAGGTCATCCAATGAATCGTTTGTTGTCAGGTGATGTTGGTTCGGGCAAAACCGTGGTCGCGGCTCTGGCAGGGTACAATACCGCTTTAAATGGTCTGCAGACAGTTTTTATGGTTCCAACCGAGATTCTGGCCAGCCAACATTTTAATTCTTTAAATCAGCTGTTTTCTGGCACACCTGTTAAAATTGGTTTGTTAACCAGGAGTCAGGCAAAGATTAGTGGTGAGGTGGGCGACGAGGACATTAGTTTTGCTAAACAAAAAAAGCAAGTGTTTGAAAATATTAATAACGGCAGGGTTACTTTGGTAGTTGGCACGCATGCTCTGTTGAGTGAGAATATTAGCTTTAGAAATTTAGGATTAGTTGTAGTAGATGAGCAGCATCGTTTCGGAGTAGAACAAAGAAAAGCGTTAAAGGAAAAAACGGCGGTTAAAACAAAACCACATTTTTTAAGTATGACGGCGACACCAATTCCGCGTTCTTTGGCTTTAACTGTCTATGGTGATTTAGATTTGTCAGTAATTAATGAATTACCAGTCGGTAGAAAATCGATTATCACTCGTGTTGTTGAATCTTCTAATCGTGTTAAGGCGTATGATTTTATCCGGGCGCAAGTTAAAAGCGGCCGTCAGGCATTTGTGGTTTGTCCATTAATTGAGGATACAAATTTAGGGAGCGAAAAGAAGAGTGTATTGACAGAATATGAAAAATTATCAAAACAAATCTTTCCAGATTTAAGGGTTGGATATTTACACGGCAAGATGTTAGGTAAAGAAAAAGAAGAGGTAATGAGTAAGTTTAAAAATGGCACGATTGATATTTTGGTTTCAACTGCGGTGGTGGAAGTGGGGGTAGATATTCCAAATGCTAGCGTGATGATGATTGAAAGCGCGGAGCGATTTGGTTTAGCACAGCTGCATCAATTTCGTGGTCGTGTTGGGAGAAGTATTCATCAATCATATTGTTTAGTTTTTTCTGAAAATGGTAGTAGTAGTGTATTAGAAAGATTGAATTTTTTTGAAAAGAACTTAGATGGTTTTAAATTAGCAGAATACGATCTATCTAAACGTGGTCCGGGTGTAGTATATGGTATTGAGCAAAGTGGACAGATGGATTTAAAGTTGGCGACTTTAGGAGATCGGGAGATAATAAAAGACGCAAGAGTTTGGGCATTAAAGATAGTGGAAAATCCCAAAAATTACCCACAGATTTTAAAAGGCTTCAAGAAGATGGACAGGGTACATTGGGAATAATGAGACAAAAATTTTAAAATATATTTTTTCCATTAAAACCGGCAAAGCATTGACTTTTTGCTGGTTTTTTGATACGATTATTTCTGTTTTTAACCCATGTGGAACTGAGAGGCACGACGCCTCGCTTTTCCCGCCATTTTGGCTGGGTTGGATTTCCGAGGAGGAAGAAGTGGCGAAGAATAGAGATCCGCGACTCGACGGGAAGGTCGTTGTGTATAAGCGCAGCGACCGGGAGCAGAAGCTCCTCGTCGCAGCAGCACACGTCGACTTCGTCGAGGGTCAGCAGGCGGTCGAGGTCTTGGTGTTCAACCCCAAAAACGGGGCGCGTTTCGGACGCATGAACGCCATGAACTTGGTGGTTCCGGTGCCACCTGCCGCGAAAGAGGCTCGAGATGGGCGATAAGTTCTTCACGACCAAGAAAGGTGACAAGTGGGCTGTCGATGTGACGCGCCCGGGCCCGCCTCCCAAAATAGGAGGAACGTTTCGTGAGCAACACTTCGTGTGCGCGCTCGTGAAGCGGGGTCATGATGAGACACCGCCCTTGGCGCTGATTCCGGTCAGCGTCGTACACAGAGCGGTGTACGAGTACGAGATTGAGCAGCAGGCCGCTGCTCAGGCTGTCGTCGCTCCGACCGACGAGACTGCCTGAGGCGTCTTTGGCCTTAGGTTCTACGGTTCTCCCTCCTCATAGCCGGCGACGGATGCTGAAGGTTCAATGCGTACATGTACGCGACGAACTGGATGTGTCCGTCGTCGGCCTCCCTGGAATTAAACCACCTGCCTAATTTGGCAGGTGGATTTTTTTACTTTTTGTTTTTCTTTTTTACTTCACTATTTTCTCTACTACTTCTTGGACGTTTTTTATTGGTGCAATTTTCATGTCACTAATTTTTTCGTTTGTTACTGGCGTTACGGCAAATTTTAACCCCATTTTTTTAATTTCTTCTAGTCGTCTTTTTTGTTGTGATACTGGTCGTACTTCGCCGCCTAGTCCGACTTCACCGAATGCTGCTAAATCAGCGGGTAATGTTTTTTCTTTTAAAGCTGAGGCGAGAGCGAGGATGACAGCGAGATCAGCGGCTGGTTCCTCAGCATTTACACCGCCGACAACATTTAAAAAGACATCATATGATTCAAGTGGTAATTTAGCGCGTTTGGATAAGACACCAATTAAAACTTGCAAACGGTTTAAATCAAATCCTGAGGCACGGCGTTGGGGGAAGCCAAAATTTGTTTTTGTTACTAGCGCTTGAATTTCTACCAGAATTGGTCGGCTGCCTTCCATAAGACAAGTGATGGCGGTACCTGGTACTGGTTCACCACGGCCAGCTAGGAATGCTGCTGAAGGATTTTTAACTTCTTCTAACCCTTTTTCAGTCATTGAGAATACGCCGATTTCGTCAGTAGAACCAAAGCGATTTTTAGCTGCTCGCAAGATTCGATATTGGTGGTATTTGTCACCTTCAAGATACATCACTACATCGACTAGGTGTTCTAGTGTTTTTGGTCCAGCTACCGCACCTTCTTTAGTTACTTGTCCGATTAGGACAATTGTTGTGCCAGTTGCTTTGGCGGTTTCCATAAACTTAACTGTAGCGGCACGAACCTGGGTAATGCTGCCGCTTTCGCCGTCAGCTTCATTGGAACGAGCAGTTTGGATTGAATCAATAATCGCAAGTTTTGGCTTTTTTGTTTTTATGGTGGCGATAATATTTTCTACTGATGTGGTGTTGCCAACTTCCAAGCCAGCGCCGGTAATTTTTAATCGGTCAGCGCGTAATTTTATTTGTTCAATTGATTCTTCACCGGAAAAGTACAAGGTAGGGGACAAGAGGGTGGCGATTTGAAGAGCTAAAGTAGATTTGCCAATGCCTGGTTCGCCGCCTAGAAGAATTAAACTGCCCGGGACAATTCCGCCGCCTAAAACTCGGTCCAATTCTTCGGTGTTGGTTTTTATCCTTAAAGTGTTTTTCCCTTCAACATTTTTTAAACTTACTGTTTTAACTGGTGCGTATTCAACGTCTTCTTTTTTATCAGACTTATCGCCAGTTAGTTGTGCTTTTTCAATTGTTCCCCACTGGCCACACTCCAAACATCGTCCAATCCATTTTTGGAATTGGGCGCCGCAATGAGAACAAGAGAAGATGATGGTATTTTTATTCATAGTTAGTCATTTAACAAATTTTACGGTGTTACAGTAAGGATAAATCTAAGGCTAGCGGTGTCGAGTGGACATTTGTTTTTATCGACAGTAGTTAAAGCATTTGTTACACCCATTCCTTGTACCAAGCCAATCATTTTTTTTGCACCTTTATCTGCTTCGGTAGCAATATGTACAGCTGTTCTTTTTTTGCCGGTAGAGTCAGCATATTTACCGCCACTTTGTTTTTCCCAAGAACTATGGATATAAGTATATGCGTTGGTGTATGTACAAGTTTGGGCAATAACATTGGAAAGTGTTCCTTGTCCGCTTTGGTGTCCGATGTAGATAAAATATGCTAATGAGTCACCATCAATATTAGGGCATTTCTTTTTAATTTGGTTGATAGAGTCGCGTATCATGCTTGTTCCGACAGCAGTGCTGAGCTCGGGATTTGTTAGTTCTGTACATTTGTTATCTAAGCCGTATCTTTTTAAAGAGCTTTGGCAGAAGTTTGTTTTTGTTTGGAAAAGCCCAGCGAATCCTAAACTATTAACTACACTAGAATCTAGTGATGATTCTATATATGCCATGGCTTTGATAACATGCCAATCAACGGAGATGCAGTTGCCGTATGATTGGAACAAAGCATCAAAGTTGGTAGCATTTAGTGCTTTAGGGTGAGATGGGGTCGGGGCTTCTCCTTTATCAAAAACATCCAAGGGGATAGTTTCAATGTATTTTATTTTTAAACTTTTAAATTCAACTAATGCTGGGTTAATAGTGTAGAGTATAGCATATGATCCCCAAGCAATAACCAAACCAACTGCAATTTGTCCAATCTTTTTGTATCCCTCTACCTTTGATTCTCCGCCCGATACAACAATCTTCGCTCCCTGCATGATGATCATTACCACGGCCACGATGCTAACAATTACTAAGCCAAAATTGTATAATGCTCTGATGAATTCTCCAATCCAAGGAATTTGGATATATCCTTCAGAATCAACGGTTTTGGCTAAATCACTAAATGTTAAACCGGGTAAGCGGATTTCTAATCCAGGTTTAAATGATTTAACTTCTTGGAGCAGGTTGGCTTGTAAAGCCTTTGTGTCAAAAAGAGCATCAGACAGTTTACCAAACATGCTGGCATCATTTTTGTATTCTGGTAGGGTGGGCTCTATCCTTTTGTTTGCTTCGTTTACACAATAGTCTAAATCAAAAGTGACTGACGCGCCATCAACACATTCCCATTCTCCACTAGCGGGTGCCCCCCATTTTTGTTGACAGTCGCCAGCGTCATTGCAATCGCAATAGCTAGTTGCATTTCCTGCCCCATTTTTTTTCTGACTACCTTCGCAATCATTTGATAGACACTCAGAATTAACATTGCAAACAGAACCGATGGGTAGGCCGGTTGATAATTGGACAAAACATTTGTTTTTTGATTCACCAGCTGGAATAGTACAAACACCTGATCCACAGTCGCTGCTCTGAGTGCAATCCTGGTTTGTTTTAGATAAGCAAGCAGGGCTAGCTGGATCGTTGTTGCAAATCTGGTCAGATTGGCAGTAGACTGCACCACAACTAACACTGGCTAGTGTAGCCTGTGGGATTATGGTTGTTAATATTATGAAGGTCGTTATTAATATTTTTTTCATAATAATTATTGTGGTTGCCAAGTGCCGTCTTGTGCTAAGCAGTCAGCTTGGGTGGCGCTAAATGTTGCACTTATTGTAACACATTCACCATTAGTAGTATTTGCAGTGCTGCCGTCTTTTTTTTCTACTGCGAAAGTAGTTGCCACTCTTCCTTCAGCGAATTCCTTAGCGGATATTCTTACCATTCCACTTTGCCTTCCTGGATCATTTACTGAAAACCAGTTACCACTATCGTCTACTCCGGTTAATACCAGGTAGTGTGCCTCAAAGGTGATGTCTTGTTCGGTTTTGGTGAAGCCGTGACAATCGTGGCAGGAAAATACTACGGGTTTTTTTTCTCGCAGCAGCGAAACTATTTTGCTTATTTCTTTTTGGGGATTGATGTTGTTGCATTTGAGGTCAGGCCACTTAGTAGCGATTTTATTGCAAAGCAATGATCCGATTGAGCCATTACAACCAGACCGTGCGCCAATTTCTACGGCATATCGGGCTGTGTCTACTGGGGTAATATTACTGTAGCCATAATATACCAATACATCAGCTAAAGAAGTGACGCCACAACCACTGGTACAGATCGAGCCTTCATATTGGTTTTTTTTGTTTTTTACTTGTCTAAAACATCCTAGTTTTTTCCCTTTGTATACACCATCGTAAGGTAAATCTTTCCAACGTGAGTCGCATTGTTTAAAATCAGGAATACCATTAGCGCCAAAAGTGGATGCTCCGCCAGTTATAATCGGGCTAGCATCGGATGGGTTAACATATTCATTATATTGTTCTAATTTGTCTGGTTGGATATAGCGAACTTTCAAGCTCTCAAATTCAACCAACGCTGGATTGATAGTATAGAGTATGGCATACGATCCCCAAGCAATAACCAAACCAATTGCTATTTGTCCAATCTTTTTGTATCCCTCTACCTTTGATTCTCCACCCGAAACAACAATCTTTGCTCCTTGCATTATGATCATCACCACTGCCACGATACTAACAATTACTAAGCCAAAATTGTATAGGGCTTTGATAAACTCGCCAATCCAAGGGATATGAAGGTATCCTTCCTCGTCGATAGTGTTAGATAGGTCACTAAATGTTAAACCGGGCAAACGAATTTCTAATCCTGGTTTAAAAGATTTTACTTCTTCTAATAATGCAGCCTGAGTAGCGGGGGAATCAAATACAGCGCCCACTAAGTTGCCTATTGGGCTGACGTCGGTGTTTATTCCAGCGGCGGTTTTTACTTCTTTAGTGGCGGAGTTATAACAATAGGCAAGATTATAAGTATAATCTGTTCCACTACTGCGCACCCAACTTCCTTTGGCGGGGGTACCGTATTCAGCAATGCAGTCGGAGTCACTGTTTGCAGTGCAATATTTTGTAGCGTCTTTTTTATTACTTTTTTCACAATCTAAATCCGCACCATCAACTTCGCAATCAGCATTAGTGATATCGTTTATACAAGGATCGCCAATGTGACTTTTAGTAGCGGCGAAAAGAGTGGTTTGTGGCAAAAACAATAAGACGGCAGTTAATCCAATTAGGAGAATTTTTAGTCTTATTTTTTTTACCATATTTTTTAGTAGTCGATGTGTGTTAGTTTAAAATAATTGTTTACTCAATAAATTTGTTGATTATCTCCGTCAAGCTGATTTCTGCTTTTGGATCAATTCGTTTGTTGTTAACAAATATTGTTGGTGAAATAGTAACACCTAAATCTTTGGCTAGTTGTAAAGACAGGTTTACAGCAGCTACGGTATTATCGTTTTCGCGACAACGATTCCAAGCTGTTAGGTTTATCTTTGCTTCACCCGCTGCGGCATTAAGTGAATCCTCGCTCCAGCGTTTTTCTTTACTCATCAGAGAATCTAAAAATGGCCAGTAACGTTTTTGTTGGTTAGCACAATAGGCGGCAGTGTTGGCGTAGGTAGAGTCGTGCGAAAACAACCCACTAGTATCAGCTAGTTTTAAAAACAATCTTAACTTAGTTGGGTTGTCATTAACAATTTTGTTGATTTCGTTGTATTTGTTTACACAATCAGAACAATTTAAATCTAAATATTCTGTAATTGTAATTGCTGCCCCAGGATTACCTAGGGGGGTCTCCTCATCGGTTATTGATATGTTATATATCTGTTCACTAATTAGTGGTTCGGTATTTTGAGTAACATCAATATTCATTGTTTTTCTTACTTGCCAAGCAAAAATACTAGCGAACAATAATACCGCTAGTCCGAATATGAGATAGAATTTTTTTGAATGTTCCATATATTTTTTTACTTTAATTTTACTTCAAAAATACCAGTTTGACTTTTGGCAGTAAAAAATACTTTTTCACCCGCAGTGTCAAAAGAAACATTCGCAATCTCATAATCTCCACCTAATGGTATACCAGTTTTTAATCCAGTTTTTAAGTCGATCTTGTAAAAATCATCATATGTTCCAGCGGCTAACTCTGGCAGCATGCCTGATCCTTCTGGTAGGTCGCGTGGTACTGCACAATATATGGTAGTGTTATTTTGGAAAGCACACTTGTCTGCCCAGGTGTTAATTTTTAACATCTGACGATTCGATCCGATATCTTCGCCATAGGCGTCAACCACCCAGAGTTCTGGTTGGTAGTTACTTCTAGCACTGTAGACACTATAAAGAAGACGGTTGCCAGTAGGTGACCATTGAGGGCGGAAATCATTTCCTTCTACTACTGTGGATTTAAAGTTTTCACCATTTAAACCAACAAACAAAATTTCTTTACGATCTGCTCCTAAAGGTTCACCGGTTTGAGAGAAGGCGACAACTTGGCGACTTGGCGACCAGCTTACTTGTACTTTGTCAGCGTTGTTACCCATTGGTTCAATTAATTTTGTGCCTGTGCCATCATCATTAAAAGTAATTAGCCAGCGATTCTCTGGTGAGAGACCAACACTTTTAGCTGCCAATTCGTTGCTATCAGGAGAAAAGGAAAACTCTTCCCAGTGTTTGGGAATTGACACTTGTGTTTTTGTTTCAAAATTGTAGATAGTTTTTGCACCATCGGGGTATTCTAGGACAGCTTCGTCTTTAGTATTTGCCCAGGTAACTTTTTGTACGTTGTAAAATATTTGGTCAGTTAATTCTCTGATTGTCCCGTCTGATGAAACACGATAGAATTTGCCATCAGCAGCATTGTGATAGCGTAATATTCCACCTTTGCTTAAAGAAGGGAAGGTGGCATAGTCAGAAGTTACTTTGGTTACTGGTGTTGGTTTGTAATACCCCGGAGTTGTTTGGGGGATATATCCGGCAGTTGGTAACACTTGTCCGCCAGGAACTAAAACGCCAGGGGTGGTGGTGGCGTCAGGTAATCTTTCGCCAGCAGCTGGTAATCTACCTGGTGTAGTTGTAGCAATTTGTCCAGGTGTTACTCTTCCGGGTGCGCTGCGCTTAAACATGGTATAGAGGCCGAAGCCAATGAGCGCGGTCACAACGAGCAAGCCGATGATTAAGAGAATACGTTTTAGGTTTGGGGACATATGTTTTTGTTATTTTTTAGTATAGTTTATGTAGTTGAAGGATTGTTTTCTGCTGGCGGCGTTGGTTGTGCTTGTGGTCCGGGTGATTGTTCAGAAGCGGGCTGCGGTGGTGTGGGTTGAGCACTAGGAGAGGGTTGTGGAGGAACAGTATCTGGTTGTGGTTGTGCTGGAGTGGGTTGTTGTCCAGGAGGTGGTTGTTGTTGTGGTTTTTGTTGTTGAGCCTCTTCTTTATCTAGGTTTTCTAATTCTGCTCGTTTACCTTTTTTCGTTTCCATCTTCCCCAATATATTCTTTTCCTTATCCAATGTTTTTTCTAGCGGTTCGATTAGTTTGCTAATCTGGCTTACTAGTTGTTTAAAAGCTCGGGAAAATGTTCCACCAACTGCAAAAAATACTATCGTTAGCGCTAGGACGATTAATGGTGATAACAATATTATTAAAATTGGGAATATTACAGTTCCTAGTGTTGATGTTATCATTTCTACCAAAAGTACTAAAGCATCTAATACCGCTGCGGCCGATCGCGCTGATTGTAGTGCCCCTCTAGCTGTTTTAAGAGCGGTTAGTTGTGCGCCGAGAGCTTTTACTTTTGCTTTTTGTGAAACGTTTCCTTTTATTTCTGTTATTCCAGCTATCTTGCTATACAGTCCTGGGAAGAAGAATTTAAGCAGCATTAGAGCATGAGATGATTTTAGGTTATCAAGACCGCCCTGAAGCGCAGTGATTTCTTTTGAAATCTTGTCTATATCTTTAAGTAGTCTTCTTTTTTTTGATTTTGTTGTACGCAAACTATTAGCAAGATCAGAAGCTTTGTTTTTAACTCCTTGTTTTGCTGCTGCGCCCATTTTATTTAAACCATCTTTTCCAGCATTAGCCAATTTTTGGCCAGCTTTTTTCATTGTTTCTTTTGGTTTGGTTACTAAATTTTTTGCGCCGCCAGCAAGCTTCTTTGCACCGCCAAGACCTTTCTTGGCGCCTCTGGCTAAGGCTTGAGCATTTTTTAAACCCCCAGTAACCGGGTTTCCTGGTTTGGTTGGATTTGGAGTGGTTGGCGTGCCTGGTGGTTGTGCACCTGGTGTTGGTGGCTGTCCTTGTCCAGGAACTGGTTGCGTTGGTTCATTTGGGTTAGTAGGAGGAGCACCTTCTTCGCTGTTTGGTGTTTGTCCGCCTGGTGGTGGCAAAGAAGCATCACTGGTTGGTGGTGGAGTTTGATCGTTTTGGTTAGGTGTTCCTTGAGGTGCTTTTTCAGTAGTTGGGGTACCTGGTTCTGGAGCAGGTGATGAAGGTAGTGGTGCTAATGGCTTAGCCGGTGTATTTTGTTCATCCGTTGGTTGTCCTGTTTTTTCTGGAGCTGGCAAAGGAGGGGGTGGTGGGGTAGGTTCTGTATTAGTTGTTGGAGCATTAGGCGGGGTTTCTGTTTCGTCATCACCGCCAGTGGCTATTTCTTCTGAGGCGGGTGCCTCGGGCTCATCTGTTGTTTTGTTTGTTGGTTGTGTGGTAGTTGGCTTAACTTCTTTTGGAAGATCAAATTTAATATTTACCTTGCCATTTTCTAATTTAGCCGTTGCTCCGCCGGTTCCTATAGCACTAACAACATTACCTTCGATTGGTAAGTTTATTGTTTCTGGTTTTTGGTTGTTGTCGGCTGGCACGGGTGTTGGTTGTGTTGGCACCGGTGCCGATTCGTCCGGCATATTATTTTAAAGCTAACTGGTTATCTTTAAAAGTTAACTGATATTTACTTTTTACTTTTTCTTTCATTATTTCTTCAGCAATCAATTCTTCAATCTGCCCACGAACTTCACGTCGTAAGTCTCGAGCACTGTTTTTTTCTTTTGGTAGTTGTTCTAGTAGTTTCTTTAGTATTTCTTCTTTAGCAACCACATTAGTTTGGTAATGCAAGAGGCGAGTATTAAGGCGGTTGATTTCTAATTCAGCAATTTTTACTAAATCTTTTGGTGTTAAGGAGTTAAATAAACAAATTTGATCAAGGCGGTTTATCACCTCCGGACTAAAATGTTGTTTGAGTGCTTCGGTAACCTTATTTAATTTTTCTTTTGTCAGGTTGTTAATTTCATTAAAACCAAAATTTCCCCGACTTAGCTCTTCGGCTCCGACAGTAGTTGTTAGTATTATTATACCATGTCTTAAAGAAATTTTCTTGCCGGTAGAATCGGTAATTTCGCCATTTTCTAAAATTTGTAGTAGTAGTTTAGTTACATCTTTGTGGGCTTTATCAATTTCGTCAAATAATATTACTGAGTAAGGATTTAATTTGAGTTTGTCAGTAAATTGGTTTGATTCACGATAGCCAATATATCCAGCTGGTGAACCAAGTAATTTAGATACCCCAAAGGCCTCATTAAATTCGCTCATGTCTAATTTAATGAGGGCATCACGACCGGGATAGAGGGTCTCAGCCAGGGCTTTAGCCAGTTCAGTTTTTCCCACACCGCTTTGACCAACGAAGAGGAAAGAGGCGAGTGGTCGGTCGGGGTGTGATAGCTCTAGTTCTGCTCGGCGAATTTGCTTGGCCACACTACTAATGGTTTCGTCTTGGCCGATAATTTGCATTTTTAATTTGTCGGCGATTGAGATTTTTTCTTCTTTGTTAAGGTCGTTTAATTTAGCACCAGTAATTTTAGATAGCTGCTCAGCAATATCTTGGGCGTTAATTGAGCCAATCATTTTCGGCTGTTTTTCTTCCGCTTTCTTTTCTAATAGTTTAATTTCTTTTTTGATTTCCTCTTCTTCTTTTTTGTATTTTACTGCGTCGTCAAATTTGTCTGTTCGCGCAGCGTTTTCTTTGTCCCGTATTGTTTTTTCTAGTTTTTGACGTAGGTGCATTAGTTTATTCTGCCAGGCCAGTGGTTTTAATTTTATCCTTTTAGCAGCTGATGTTTCGTCGATTAAGTCGATCGCCTTATCAGGCAAGAATTTGTTGGCAATGTGTCGGATAGACAAACGTACGGCCGCTTCGATTGCATCGGGTTCGATTTTGATAAGGTGATAGAGTTCGTAATTTTTCTTTATTCCTTCAATGATTTGTATTGTTTCTTCCGGTGATGGTTCTTTTACCATGACTGCTTGGAAACGACGTTCTAGAGCAGCATCATTCTCAATATGTTTTTTAAATTCACCGGGAGTGGTCGCGCCAATACAACGAATTTGGCCACGGGCTAATACGGGTTTTAGGATATTGGCCGCGTCCATCGTACCTTGATTAGAACCAGCACCAACAATATTGTGTATCTCATCGATAAAAAGAATAATGTTTGGATCTTGTATTACTTCATCGATTACTTGCTTAAGCCGGCCTTCAAATTCACCGCGATAGATTGTACCGGCGATAAGCAGGCCCATATCAAGGGAATATATTTTTTTGTTGAGTAGTAAGTCTGGAACTTCGCCTAGGGTGATACGGCGGGCTAATCCTTCGATAATGGCAGTTTTACCAACACCAGGATCACCAAGTAATACTGGGTTGTTTTTAGTGCGGCGGCAGATTATTTGAATTACCCGTTCGATTTCTTTTTCTCGACCGATTACCGGGTCGATATTTTTTTGATTTTCTTTGGTAGTTAGATTGGTAGCAAAAAAATCTAGAGCAGTTTCTTTGTTTCGATTGTTCTTTTTGTTTTTCTGGGGAGCAGGGCTTGTGTTTTCTTGGCTATCTAAATTTCCAGCAAATTTATCTAAGACGTCCATGGCTTCGGTAATTTCAGGGAATTGGGTGGCGTTGTTAATTACGGTTTCAAGTTGTTTGTTAACCTCTTCTAATTTAATGTGACAGTTTTTTAGGAGGGTTAAAATATTTTGATCACCTAGGTTAACTAGGGCATAGAGAAGGTGCTCGGTGCCGACGTAATTGTGGCGATTTTCTTCTGCTACGAGCATGGCTTTTTCTAAGGCACTTCTAGTTAAAGTTGAAAGTGGGGGAATTACAATAGTTGGTGGCTCTTGCACCTTTGCGTCGGGTTCGATTGGTAGGGTGAGGATGATATTCTCGGTTTCGCGTTGGCCAATTTTTAAACGGGTTAAAACTTCTGTTCCGACCGACCCTTTTTCACCAAACAAAACATACAGTAAGTGGATTGGTTCAACACTTGGGTTTTTTAAATCCGTGGCCACTTTTATGGCCTTAGTTATGGTGTTTTTTAAGTGAGTGGAGAAGCGATCTAAAATATTCATATACGAAAAAAGTTTGCCTACAAGGCGATTGTATTATATAATGTTTTTAGCTGTCCGTCAAAGCTAATTTTATCTTAAAATTCAATATTTTTATGTTTCCTGAGAACATTTTTAAGGCCTATGATATTCGTGGGTTATACCCCAGTGAATTAGACGAGGATTTGGCCTATCGAGTCGGTCGCGCGTTTGTTTCGATGCGTCAAAAAGAGATAGGGAGACAGGATGTTAAGTTGGTGGTAGGGCACGATATGCGTCTTTCCTCGCCGCCACTTTTTTTAGCCTTAAAAAATGGGATAGTTGATCAAGGGGGAGATGTAGTTGATATTGGTTTGTCTTCTACCCCAACTTTTTACTTTGCTGTGGCATATTTTAAATATGACGGTGGCATATTGGTGACAGCTTCACATAATCCGAAGGAATACAATGGGTTAAAATTGGTACGAGATGGGTCAAAGCCAGTTGGTAAGGGAATGGGAATGGAAGAGTTAAAGGAATTAGTACGAGCAAATACCTTGGTAGAAGTAACAATAAAAGGAAAAGTGACGGAACATAATGATATTGGTAAAGAAGAGGTGGAAACTATTAAAAAGTGGGCGGATTTTTCTAAAATTAAACCGTTTAAGGTTGTCTTGGATACTGCCAATTCTATGGGAATTACGTATCTTGAACCATTTTTTTCTTTGTTGCCCCAAATTGAGGTGATAAAAATGAACAATGAGTTGGATGGTAGCTTCCCTAGTCATCAGCCTGATCCATTTCAAGAAGAGAATATTAAAGATTTAAAGGAAAGAGTAAGAGTAGAAAAAGCTGATCTTGGTATTGCGACTGATGGTGATGGTGATCGGATATTTTTTATTGATAATGAAGGCGAGTTGGTTGAGCCAGCAATGGTTCGGGGGATTATGGCCAGAATATTTTTGCGTACTAATCCTGGGGCAGTGATTTGTTATGACATTCGTCCCGGGAAGATAACTGAAGATTTGATTTTAGAGGGTGGTGGTAAGCCATCGGTTACACGTGTTGGGCATTCTTTAATAAAAGAACAAATGTTAAAAACTGGCGCAGTTTTTGGTGGAGAATCTTCTGGTCATTTTTTTGTACAATTTCCTTATGGTACTTTTGAGGCGCCACTTGTTGTAGTGGCAGACTTTTTGCAAGAGTTGTCGGAATCAGGTTTAGTAGCGGCAGAATATGTTAAGCCGTTACGAAAATATTTTCATTCGGGTGAGATTAACTATACCGTCGAAGACAAGGCGTCTGCCTTTGCTCGTTTAAAAGAAAAATATGGTGATGCAGTAGTTAATGATTTGGATGGTTTAACTTTTACTTACCAAGATTGGTGGTTTAATGTGCGAGGGAGCAATACCGAGCCGTTATTGCGGCTTAATTTAGAAACTCGGTTTAAGGAGTTGTTAGTTGAAAAAACAAAAGAAGTAGAACAAGTAATTTTAGCATAATTTGGCCAAAAAACTTGACAAAATTGATATTTTGTGATATACTAGTAATTGTGATGCTAGAGGGTTAAACCTTTAACGCCAACTCTTACCACCGGCTTTCAGCTGGTGGTAAGTTGTTTCTAAGCGATTTTTAAATATAAAAAAATCCTCCGTTTTTCGGAGGATTTTGCTTTATAGCTGTTCTGTTATCAATGGTACTTCTTCACCCATTAAATCTAGTGTTTCGTTAGTGGTTGCGTCTTCAGCTTGAACTCGGACTTTGCTAACTAAGAGATTTTGAGTAGGGTTTTTCTTGTTAAGTGTAATTGTGAAGGGGAGCGCTAAGACGTCGGTCTCACTTCCCATCTGGGGTATTTCCCAGGTCAATCTTTTTTCTTTTTGGTCATAAGTAACTTTGCCAGCCGGAGCAACTATTGGCTCGGTAACAGTGATGTCACCATATAGGTCAGCACTTAGGGTGATATTTTTAAGGGGGTGGACAGTATTGTTGATTACCCAGGTAATATTATGTATTTCTTTTCCAGCAGAGTTTTCAATTTCGTCTCTAACTTCCAAACCAAGGTCAGAGTTGATTGTTATCTCTAACGGCTTACCGGTAATGATCTGAACAGCGCCAGCAGAGTCGGTAAATACAATTTCTGGTGTAGCAATGATTTTGTTTTCTTTAACTGCGCTCCAATCAACAGTCTTAATATCTTTAAGTGGTACCTGGAATTCAAATTGTACTTCTTGGTCAGTTTTCCAACTACCTAGAGTGCTTAATTTAGAACTGTTCCAAGTGATTTTTCCTTGGCGGATAGTATCAGATATTTGTTTACCAACCACGTCGCCGTCTAGTTTGTCAGTAATTTTTGCCCAATCAAGCACGCTTGCTTTTTGGTAAGCGGGGGCATCAAAATATACACTGACTGTTGCTTTGGTTAATTTTTCTTTACTTTCATTTTTTGCTGAAACAGTTACGTTTAGTCCTTCACCTGGACGAGTGGAAATTTTTTCTAATGATCCGTTGATTGCCATTTGAAGGGAAACGGAGTTTTTAATTAATTCAGTTGTGATTGAGGTTTCACCGATTTTGTAATTTGTTTTGTTGTATACAAAGAGCAGGGAAGATTTTAGGGAAGCGTCTTTTTGCTCGCTGTCACTAAATTTGCCGATAACCTTAAATTCTTGTTTAATTGGTAATACTAAAGTTGTGGTAGAAGTAGGTGGAGCATAGGCAAAACCCCAGCTGTTGTTTTTTTCTAAAGCAGGAGTAGAAGAAGTTGGATAGAAATTATTTGGCCATTCGTTTTGAACAACAAACTTTTGTCCGGCTTTACCCTCGCGATCTTCTAAAGTGACAGTATATTCTACCTCGTTTCCAATCGCTATCTTATCTGGGCCAGTGACAGTTAAAGTAAAAGGGGAGCGGGTGATGCGGGTGGTTTTAACCGTGCTGCGCTGCATTTCGGAATTAAAATTTTCTGGTTTGTAACGAGCTGACACCCTCCAGGATTGATCTTGGTTTAGAGCACCATAGTAAATGCCACTAATTTGTAGTTTTTTGTTTTTACTTCCTGCCAGATCACCCAAGTTCCATTCACTATTACCTTGGTTAGTAGGGGTAATTGAACTAGTAGCAAAAACAAAACTTTCCGGATAGCGGATGGTCAGGTTAATGTTTTTTATTCCCACTTTTTGTTGGTTAGAAATTACGAGATCATAGGTAGTAGTGGCGCCAAAGACAACATTTTCTGGTCCTTCAACAGTGACAGTGACTTGTTCTCCGGATAAATTCTTTTTTGGCATCATGAAAAAACCAGTCCAAGCTGCCGCTGCCAAGAGTCCGACTACGATTAGGAATATGAAAAACTTTTTAAATGCTGACCCTTCTTTTTTGATTTTGATTCTGCTCATATCAGGAATTTTACCACTTTCATCACGATAAATACTGTTTAATTGTTGGTTAATTTTTTGGGTGTTAATAGCCTGTTCTTTTGTTACAAAAGAACGGCGTGGGCGTGTTGTAGTTGGAGTGGTGGGTTTTTTACGTACTACCCGTCGTTTTGGTTTAGCGGGTTCTTCGGGTAAAGGTTGAGTAAAAAAAGAAGGGGTTTCTTTAGCCATATTTTAATTAATATATTTTAATTTTAAATTTGTATTATTTCTCCTTAGCTACCAAACTCCAAATACGGTCAGTCTTTAATTGTTGGGGTGTAATTACCATGCCATTAGCAGCAACTTCGATTTCGTTTCCATCTTTCCAAACCGGTGTTAAATTATTTGGTAAAATTATTTGACTTTCAAAACTAGTCTCTGAGCCAGATTGTCTTTGGGCGACTAGTTGATAGTGAGCGGTTTTTTCTTTTGACATAACAGATGGTTTTTCTCCAGTGAAGACGTTGTTGGGCAATCGATAGACAAATTCAACCTGTGAGGTTTGTCCTGGTTCGGTTATAATCCAATTAGCAAAAGCAGTTTTGTTAAATTCATTAGTGATACGGGTACCACTTTGCGCATCAATTTTAATTTCTTTTTCTAGTCCAGCTAAAAATGTGTCTTTTTTAGCCCAGCTATCCGGTACTTTGAAAGACTTTTCTTCTGGCCAAGTAAAGCCGTTGGCAGAGATTAGTTCGCTGCCTTCTGGAACATACAGGCGAATGTAGTCGATATTGATTGCGCCGTACAAGCTGCCGTCATTAGTTCCAGTATGGGTACGGGTGATAGTAGCAGTGTCAGTGATTGAGCCGTCAGAATTAATTACTGCTTGGTGGCTAACTGTTTGTTTGATGTTTGCGTCAGATTTTTGACTACGAATGTTTGTGTTTACCACCAAGAGATAATCTTGGTCAGAATTAGTGTTAAGGATTTGTCCGGCCCAACCAAATTCTTTGGCCGCTGCCTCAGTTTTATAATCAGTAAAGTAGGCTTGAATTTCTTTTTGTTGTAGTGACTCTTCCAGGTTAACCAAGAGTGGCAAAAGATTTGCTGGTTCGATGTTCTTAAAATATTCTAAGAAGGTTTGAGAGAGGTCAGTGATGATTTGTTTTGGTCGGTAATCCTTCTTTTCTTCGTCCCAGGTTTCAACTTTTTGTTGAATGGTACCAAGGGCATTTTCTTGGGTTAAAACCAGCCCACGTTTTTCATCTTTTACCGGACCGATTATTCCTAAGATTCTTTCTAAGACAGTAGAGTTAATAGCGATTACACCATCAGCCGTTTCGTTGCGGCTGTGCTGATAGAACCAGAGTGCTTTTTCTGCACTAGCTGGAAAATCTGGGAACCAATTGGCATCTTGGAATTCCCAACGGTTGTTGGCTAAGAGCATTGGGCGGGGTGGTTCAAGATATGTGTCAAGTTTTTTTTCTAAATCATAGGTACCATTAGGCGGTACTTCCAAATTTACAATTTCACCATCTTTAACGGTGAGAATAGCGAAGCTTCCCATAAAACCACCAGTAGGGCGGATCTCGTGTGTGTTTTGAAAGACGAGTAAGTAACGTCGTAATCCTTTACCACCAAATGCTTCTTGAATAGAGTCACCGAGATTGTCCAAGTTTTTTAAATCAGAAAAGATAGAAGCAAAAAGAGTGCGGTAATCTTTAAACGCACCTTGATATTGCAAAGGCAGGACATCGGTTTTTACGGCCTGCAAATTTCCTAAAGCTTTTTCATAATTAGGTAAAGCAGCGCGTAGGTGGGTGATGATAGTATTAGCACGAGCGGTCAGAGTGGATGACGGGGCGTTCTGGCTTTCGGTTAATCCTTTAAGAAGGTAGGTGTTACCTAGAGTTAGTTGTTGTCCAGCCAAGACTAATTTTTGTCGGCTAGTTACTTCGTCGCCAATTACCGGTAAGGCGGAAGCTAGATTTTGTAAGAATTTGTGTTTAGTCTCCATGGTAGTGACCGCATTATCGAAACGATTTAATGCTGTGGTCATTGATTCTTGGGCTGCTGGCATGTTGGCCTGCATTAAAGCAGTGGTAGCATCTTGCAAAGCTAAAAAGCCAGCGGTTCCGTTAGAGGCGATATTGGCAGTAGTGCTTTTAAGGTTTTGATAATATCCCCAAGTTGGTCCGGGCACGATTGTTACGAAGATCATAAGCGCTCCTGCCCAAATCATTTTCTTTAGGTTAGGGCGAAGCGATGTTTTAATATTGTTTTTTGTGTTGGCTATTGATCTAGCAGTATTGGCAATACTGTTTGTTATCGTGCTAGAAATTTTTTCTTTTGTGTTGTTAATTTTTTCCCCAATTGTTTTAAATGGATTTACAGAAGTACGTTTACTTTTTTGTGGTGTTGGTTCAAAATCTTTTTCTACCTCTTGATTAAATGTTCCTGGTCGTTGAGCGTTTGCTAACGGCGCCGCGAAAAGACTTTGGTTCGGGGTGGCAACATTTGATTTTGCCTCGTGGTAGAAATGATAAAGTGGGTTAGTTGATTCAGTAGGGGAGACGCTTTCCACCTTACTCCAGTGGTTTGCATTATTGTTCTTAAGATCAATCACATGAGGTGATTGAGTTGGGCTGTGTGCAACATGGTGAACAAAAAAATTCACCGTGCGGGGATGATCTGCCGGTTTTAAGGTTGCGAGGTATTGCGAGCAGGTAGTTTTGTTGTGTCCTGCCTTGTTACAAACCGCACAACGCCTTACTTGTAGGCGTTTTTTTGCCTTTGCCATTTGAACCAAGTTTAAATTGATTTTTCTCTTCTATATTATACATCAATTTACAACTTTTGGCATTGTTTTTTTAGGAAGTTATCCACTTTTTTGGTAGAGCCGAAGTGTCTTGTGGGTCAGCTCTTCCCAAGAGTATTTTTTTAGTAGTTCAGCACCGGATTTTTGTAGAGTAATACGAAGATCAGGGTTGTCAGAAGTCATTAAAATTTTACGAGCCATGTCTTCGGTGTCGTTGGGGTCAAAATACCAGGCGGCGTTACCTAAGACTTCTGGTAAGCAGGATCCGTTAGATGAGGCAACGGGAATATCACGCAACATTGCTTCTAGTGGGGGTAGACCAAAACCTTCATAAAGTGAAGGAAAGACAAAAAGGTAAGCATTTTGGTAGAGTGTCTCTAATAGCCCGTCAGTTGGGTTAGGTATATATATTATTCTTTCACAGTTTTTAAATTCTGGTGAGCCAATCAATTGGTCATAAAAAAAGTTTTTTCTTCCCGCTAGTACCAGGTTAAGCTCGGGGCTTCTTTCTTCGATTTTCTTCCAGGCACGTAGCAGTCGTGAAAGATTTTTATGGGGGTAGCTAGTTCCAACATACAAAGCGTATGGTTTTTTTATTTCACTAGGCAGTGGTTCAGTTGAAGTATTTTTAGAAAAAGGAGCTTGGTAGGTAACGGTGATTTTTTCGGGACTAACCCCCAACTCTTTTACGATATCGTTTTTGGTAAATTCGCTGGTGGCAATAATGGCAATAGCGCGTTTGGCAGCAGATGATAAGATCAAGCGATGCAGCTTGTCTTTTACCCAATATATCAAAGGTCCGTGAGTAGAGGCCTCAGTGCGAGGAAAGTGATACATGATTAAATCATGGATAGTGATGATAAACTTACCGCGGTAAAACAAAGGTATGTTCCAGTGGGGGAAGTGCATTAGGTCAACAGACTCTTTTTTAATGATTCCGCTAAAACTAGTTTGTTCTTTTAGGCTATACCACTTAATGTCAGCTAATATTTTTTTAAAGTTTGGGTTAGTGATTTCACAGTCAGTAAAGTTATCAGAACGTAAAAACAAAACATACTGATTATTTAGATCAATCTTTTGTAGTTGTTTTATTAATTGCTCAATGTATCGTCCAATGCCACCTTGGTTAGGGCCGTACATGCGCGCGTCAATGCCGATTTTCATAGGTATAAATACCACCATACTTTAACAGGTATTCTTGACAAAATCAATGAAACGTGATATTTTACGTTGTTCTTTAAAAATGTGTCCCTGCTTTCTTTTGGTATGTTTAATTTTAATTAAATATTCACAAAAGAAGGCTGGGACCGAAAATCCCAACTTCCCTTCGGCCAAGATGGCCAAGTTAACCCCTAGAACGAAAGGAACGGCCAAATGGAACCCGAAGCGTACTTTCAGCTGTTCTCGGAGAAAGACCAGGCACTACTAACGAAGTGCCCGGATGAGGTTCGCCGATTTCTAAGGCGACGCCTCGTCGAAGAAAAGGGGATCTACCGGATCGACAACGATCCCCGCAAGCCTACCGCGGAGTTGGTACGCGCTGGGGACTACAGCAGCTGCGATATCAGAGTGAATATGGCCCGCTTCGACAGTGCTGAAGAAAGGGGTGTCGCGAGCACCACAGACTTGGTGCTCGTTGACATGAAGAGAAAAGCGCGCACCGAAGAAATTCTCGCGCGCTTCAGGCGGAGACACCTTCGTCCCGCGACCTTCCGCGAGCTGCTCGCGTTCGGGGCTGACTATCCCGAAGTCCAACGTGGAGTCGATGTCATCGAACTCGGCTCAGCTTGGTCTGATGACGAGATCGAATTCGTGGCTTCTCTGTTCGAAGAACGCGGCTACTACCACACACTCGGTCGTGTATCAAAAGAAGGACAAACCTACGACAACGGCCCTTTGTGGACCGAGCACTCCCGTTTCTTGGCCGCCATCGAGGAGGCGCTAATTTCATGAAGCGCCCGGGGAGAGGAGACAACAAGACACCATCCGCTTCCCGCTATGTTTACAAATATTTGTAGATATAGCGAGGAGGTTTTTGCGGATGGTGTTTTTGTTTATGGTTGTTTTTTTCTCTTTTTTAGGATATAATATTGGCGTCTAACTATTACCATATGCCATACTTAAGTGAATTACTAAATCATAAGGTTAAAGACAGTGCTGATGAGGTTGTGGGGAGGTTAAAAGATATTTTAATTAGTTCCAAAGCGTCAGAATATCAACCTTTAGAATTTTTGGTAATAGAAAGCAAAGAGAGTGGGGAAAATATTTTAGTACCATATTCTTTCGTCGGCAATTTTAGCCGGCGTTTTATTTTTCTTAAAACACCAATTAAAAAAATATCTACTACACCTGAGGTTGAGAACGCTGGTTGGGTATATTTAAAGCGTGATGTGATGGACGAACAGATTGTGGATGTGGAGGGTGCACGGTTAGTGCGGGTTAATGATTTACGTCTTAATATTTTTAAAGACAAGATGAGCGTGGTGGGGATTGATGTAAGCACCAAAGGGTTGTTACGTCGAATGGGTTTGGAGTGGCTAGATTTTCGTGATTGGCTAAAGGTTAATTTGATTGATTGGCGTCACACCCAGCCAGTGAGAGGCATTTTAAAATTAGATACAGCCGCTAAAAATTTGAATCGGCTTCACCCAGCTGATTTGGCTAATGTTATTGAAGATTTGAATGTTAAAGCCGGTAGTCAATTGGTGGTTAGTTTGGACGCTAAATCAGCAGCAAAGGTTTTGGAAGAAGTAGATCCACATTTGCAGAAAGTGTTGGTTAAATATTTGGGTCCAGAAAAAATGTCTAGTATTTTAGGACAGATGTCTACTGACGAAATCGTGGACTTGCTTAAAACTATGCCCAAAGAAGAGGCACGTATTTTCTTGTCATATATTCAAAATCAAAAGGCAAGAAAAATTGAGAAATTGATTAAATATGAAGATGATACCGCTGGTGGTTTGATGACGTCTGAGTATATTCGTGTTAAACCAGATTGGACAGTGAGAGAGGTGATTGCGGAAATTAAAAAAGTATCTGCTACTTTGCGTTCCATTGTTTATGTTTACGTTTTAGGCGAAGATGATAAGTTTTTAGGGTCAGTTTCTTTGCGTTGGTTATTAATTTCTGATCCTGATAAAAATATTAAAGAGTTAGTTAAAACTTTTCCAATTAGTTCGGTTTTACAAGTTGATCAAGATGTGGAAGACGTAATTAAGGTTATGACCAAATATGATCTGTATACAGCTGTGGTGTTGGACAAAGAGCAGAGAATGTTAGGGGTAGTAACAATCGACGATGTGATGCGCCATTTGGTGCCGCAAGCTTAAAATGTATGCAAGGTAGATTGCGACATTGGTGGATTAAAATTGTTTTTTTCTTGGGAGTAATTGGTCCTGGTATTATTGCGGCTAATGCTGACAATGATGCGGGTGGTATTACTACTTATTCAATTGCTGGTGCCCACTTTGGAACTAAAATGTTGTGGGTACTACTTTTAATTACTTTTTCTTTGGCGATTACCCAGGAGATGGGGGTGCGTATTGGTTTAGTCACCCGTCAGGGTTTAGCCGGTATTATTCGTGAGACTTTTGGTGTAAAACTGACAGCACTAGCGATGTTGCTTATGTTAGTTGCTAATGTTGGCACAGTAACCGCTGAGTTTGCTGGTGTCGCTTCCTCTTTTTCTTTAATTGGAATTAGTAAATATTTGTCAGTACCAATTTCAGCTTTAGTGGTTTGGTTTATCCTTTACAAAGGATCGTTTAGAACCACGCAAAAAATATTTTTGTTGTTTTCTTTTTTCTACATTGTTTATATCATCAACGGCTTTGTTATCGGACCAGATTTCGGTGCGGCCGTAAAGGACATGTTTAAACCTACTTTAGAGTGGAATGCGCCGTTTCTTTTAACCATGATTGCTTTGATTGGTACGACCATCACGCCTTGGGGGCAATTTTTTATTCAGTCCTATGTGGTTGATAAGGGGCTAGAGATTAAGCACTACAAGGCGGAAAAAGTAGAAGTATATATTGGTGCTTTTATCACTGACATTGTTAGTTTTTTTATCATTATTGGTACGGCCGCTACTTTGTACAAACATGGTATTCGCATTGAGAGCGCCGCTGATGCTGCTCAATCACTGCGTCCGTTAGCCGGAGAACTTGCACAATTTTTGTTTGCTTTTGGTTTGTTCATTGCTTCAATGCTTGGCGCTTTTATTTTACCAACTGCCACTGCCTATGCGATTTGTGAAGCGTTTGGTTGGGAATCAGGGTTTGATACTACTTGGGAGAATGGTAGAGTGTTTTACAGCATTATTCTCCTTACTATTTTTGTTCCGGCTTTGATGGTTTTGATTCCAGGTATTTCTTTGATTAAAATAATGATCTGGTCACAAGATATCAACGGTATTCTTTTGCCGTTTATCTTGATTTTTGTGATGAAGATAATAAACAACAAACGTATCATGGGTGAGTACACCAACAAGCCAATTGGAAATGCGATTGCTTGGTTAACAATTGCTGGTATTATTGCTGCGACAGTTGCTTTGGTTGTTTCTTCTTTTATCGGTTTTAATTAAATTGTTTTTGAGATATTTTAAAACCCCGGTAACAACCGGGGTTTTAGTTTACTTTTAATTGACATTGGTTCCAACCTTTTTTAAATTCTTCATAGTAGTCCTCAACTTGCTTTTTGATTTCAGTTTTGAATTTTTCGGCGCTGAATTCAGCCGCGTGTTCTTTTATCTTCTGGGTATCCCATTCAAAAGGTTTGAATTTTATTAATGCTTCGTATAGTGATTCCCAGGTTTGTTCAGGAAAAAATATGCCGGTGATGTTGTGGCGAATAGTTTCTGTAGCACCGCCTTGGCCATAGGCAATAACCGGGCGACCAGCAGCCATGCTTTCAATCGGGGTGATGCCAAAATCTTCTAATTGGGGGTGGATAAAAGCGCGGGCACCAGAAAGGATATTGGCTTTTTCTTCTTCAGAGATTTTTCCTAAGAATTCAATATTTGGTTTAGCGATTTTTTTAAGATAATTTAACTCTGGACCAGTACCAAATATTTTTAAATTCCAACCTAAACGATTAAATACTTTGATGGCGATATCTAATCGTTTGTAAGGTACCAGTCTTCCGCCGGCAACAAAATATTGCCCAACTCTGTTGTTAGTCGTTGGCTGGATTGTTACTGGCGGGTGGATAACGACACTTTCACGACGGTAATATTTTAAAATACGTTGACGAACTGTGCGTGAGTTAGCGATAAACTGGTCTACTCGCTCAGTGCTCATTTGGTCCCAAAGGCGTAAGCGATGCATCAAAGGTGGTAGTATTATTTTTATCAGTCGGCTTCTTTTTAGATCAGATAGGTAATCATGACTGTCTGCCCAGAGGAACCGTGCGGGTGTATGGCAATATGACACGTGGAGAGCATGGGGCGGGGTAATAACGCCTTTAGCGAAGACACTGGAGGAAGAAATGACAATGTCAAATTTGCTTAAGTCGTGACGTTCAGTAGCCACGGGCATTAGCGGTAAATACCAAGGGAATGACGAGCGGATAAATGGCATTTTTGCGAGAAATGATTCAATGATTTTTTCTGTTGGGATGTAATTGATTTTCTTAGGATCATGGAATAATACAAAAATTGGCGCACTAGGCCAAATTTCTTGGAGAGCTTTTAAGACGCGCTCCGCCCCTCCATCTTGCGCGAGGTAGTCGTGTACTAGGGCGATCCGCATATTTTTACCAAGCACCTTTGCGTTTAATTACGACAAAGGGAGTTTTGATTAAGATTATTAAATCTAACAACCAGGACCAGTTTTCAATATAGAAAGTGTCGAGCTTAACTTCTTCGTCAAAGGTGAGGTTGCTTCTACCAGATACTTGGGCCATACCAGTTAAACCGGGTTTTACCACCATGACGATCTTGTGCCATTTTTCATATTTCTCTACTTCACGTGGTTGGTGTGGGCGAGGGCCAACCAAACTCATTTCACCTTTTAAGATATTCCAGAATTGTGGTAGCTCATCCAAACTCCAAGCGCGGATGATATGACCAAACTTTGTAACTCTTGGGTCGTCTTTTATCTTGTACACTGGACCATCCTTAACATTTTGATTAGCGATTAGTTTTTCTTCTTCCGTTAGTGCCGCTTGGTTTTGAGAATCAAACTGTGTGCCAGTGCAATATTTTTGGTACATTGAACGGAATTTTAAAGTGGTGAACTTTTTACCTTTTTGGCCGACACGTTCGTTTTTGTAGATTATCGGTCGGCCGGTTTCAATTAAAATACCCAGGGCAATTAGGAAATAGATCGGGGAGAGGATAATAATCAAAATCAGGCTAACAACAATATCAAACAGACGTTTGGCAATTCTTCCCCAAGCACCAATTCGAGCACGACGGAGTTCGATTATCGGTATGCCCGCGACTGCATAGACCGTCATGTTAGTGGAAATGGTTGCAAAAAGATCAGCTGAATATTGAAAAGTTAGGTGATTTTCATTAGCAAAATCTACGGCTTGTAAGGCCTCTTCTTCAGATGCTTTTGGATCAGTAAAAAGCATTTCGTCAGGGCGGAGTTCTTTTATCTGCTTTTTTACTTCTTCGCTAAAGTGGTTAAAAACACCAACCACAGAATATCCTAGATATTTTTTTTGTTTAAATGAATCGGCGATAATTTGGGAGATATTTTCATTGCCAACAATTACTAATTTGCGTAGTCCGATTCCTTGGTGGTAAAGAATGGCTTTGATACCACGGACGGTCATTCGTTCTAATATAACAAAGATTATCGCTAAAACTCCACTAACTAATACCAAGAAGCGAGAATCAAATTTTTGTAAGGTAAAAAATACATAAATGGTAATGGCGGCAAAGCCAGTAGAGCAGGCCATGAAGATACGGGAGATGTCGGCAGCGAATTTACGGTTTGGGTCGATTTTGTATAGCCCATTTAAAGCAAATATCACCAGCCAACCAATACCAACCACTAGAACCAATGGCCAATATTTATCCCAACCAAGGTTAAAGATTACTGGTCGGATTGAAGTGACGATATTAGAAAAACGTAATCCATAGGCAGCAAAACCAGCGAGGATTATGGCTAGGTAATCCAAAGGTAATTGGAGAAAGGTAAATATTAGTTCAAAGCGTTTCATAGGGATAATTAGTATTTTCTTCCATTTTACGCTAAAGGATGGTTTTGGTCAATTAGATTTTGGGTTGAAATTCTCGGTCTTTTCTGTTACTATTTCGAAGTATGAACTATTCGGAGCTTACTAAAATTGAATGGCTTTTGTACCACAAACGTGAACGTACACCACTGTTGGTATATTTTTTTGTTCATGGTAGTTTGGTTTCTCCTAATTCGGTATATGCTCCGACAATGAAAACTATCGCTAGCTGTGCTGGTAATATGATTGGGGCAAAAAAGGATTGGGATCTTTTCAGTAATAATTTGTGGGTTGCATATCGAAAAAAACCGCGAGTAATGTTGAAATACATGCAGCAGGCCTATGCAGTTAACACCAAAGATCAGATAACTTGGCGAAAATTGTTATCTAACAAATATGACAAAGTGCAACCAGCGGAGTTGTTAAAGGAATATCAAAAATATGTAGACGCAGTAGTTAAATATGGTGTTTATGCGTTTGTGCCATTCATGATTGAGAAACAATTGGCGCAATCAGTTTTGGGAATATTAAAAAAACATTTTCGAGATTGGGAGAAATATGAAAATTTAGTGATGACGCCGTTGCGTCAGACCGCGACCGCAGAAGAACGTTTGAGTTTGTTAAATTTAGCTATTGTTGCTAAAAACGCAGGTCTGGACTCACTACAATTTAAACGACAATTAGAGAAACACACTGAGTTATTTTCTTTTTTAAAAAGCAAAGGGATGTTTTTTGATTTTCATAGTAAAGAGTATTTTTTACACGAGCTTAGGTCGGTGTTTACTCCAGCAAAAGAGTACAAAAAACTTTTGTCTTCTTATCTAAAATCTAAGAAAGATTTTGATAAGTTGTTGGAGAAATTGTCTCCAGATGAAAGGGTAGAAGTTCGTACTTTAAATGAGGCAATATATTTTCGTAGTTGGCGTTCAGAGGCGATGGATCAGTCGTCCTATTATGTTCAAAATTTATTTGCTGCCGTAGCGAGAGTTTTAAAGCTTAACAAAGCTCAGGATGTTTTGTATCTCTATCCAGAAGAGGTAAAAAATGGATTAAAAGGTTTAATTAAAGATGTTAGTTTGCGTAGACTGATTTTAGAGAGACGTCGTGGTTTTGCATTTTTTAGAATTGGTAGTCGAGGGTATCAGATAGAAGGTCAAGCTGTAAACAAGTTGTTAAGTAAATTAAAGTTTAGTGAGGTGGATGATAATATTGCTTTGCAAGGAAGGCCGGCGTTTCGTGGTTTAGTTCGTGGTAGGGCAGTTTTGGTTTTGTCTAAAAGTGACTATAAGAAAATTGAGGGCACGGATATTTTGGTAACAGACTCAACTTTACCTGATATGGTACCGTATATGAGAAAGATCAAGGCGATTGTGGCGGAAGAGGGTAGTGTGCTCAGCCACGCTTCTGTTATTAGTCGAGAGTTAAAAATTCCCGCAGTGATTGGAGTGGTAGGTGTAACTAAAAAAATTAAGGATGGTGATTTAATTGAAGTTGATGCTATAAACGGAGTGGTAAAAAAGATATGAAAAAGAAGCTTGAGAAAAATATATTGTTAACAAAAAACTATACTCGCGATAGTTCTCTTATCATTCAAGAGACGTGGTTAAAAACACTAGATCGGATATCTCTCAAGCCTTCTAGCGCTGTTTTTTCATCACCTTTGATTTGTTTAGATTATCTACATGATGGTGCTGTAGAGATTTGGGAGAATGAGGAGATGATTAAATTGATAAAGAAAAAAATAGTTGTAATGTGTAAAAAAGAACCCGATAAAATTAAGGAAATTCTTAAACAATGTCGCGTAGGGGCTAAGAAATTAAAGGCGTGGGAGTTTAATTCTTGGACAGAATTTAAGAGCTACGTCGAGGCGGTTGAGTGTTATATGGCTAGTTATCCGATAATGTATTATTTGGCCGTGGAACAACGTGCGATTCCTGGTTGGGCGCGAATTATAGCTAAGCAGCTAAGAGATAAGGACACTTACTTTGTTGACAACAACAAGAAGATTATCGATGGGTTGCTACGTTTTAAACCAGCTTTAAAAAAGTATGTCGTTTGTGTAAGGAAGGACGAAGTGTTTGGCAAGATTCCGCCGTTGCCCGAGTTAAAGAAAAGGTGGCGTGGTTTTGTTGTTACTTCTAACGGGAATATTTGTTTGGGGAGTTTAGAAAGTTGTGTGAAGAAAATTGATAACAAAATTGTTTTAGATAAGGTGGTCATAAAAAAAGGACAGAAAGTTTTTAAAGGCCGGGTGTCAAGTAAAGGAAAAGTAATAGGTAGAGTTAAGATAGTAAAGTCAGTTAATGATATTAAGAAAGTAAAGAAGGGTGATATTGTTGTGGCGCCCATGACGAATTTTGATTTAATGTCAGCGCTAAAGTTAGCAGCAGCGATCATTACTGACGAGGGTGGTATTGTGTGTCATGCGTCCATTATTGCACGGGAGCTGAAGATTCCATGTATAATTGATGTAAAAATCGCGACGGAAGTTTTTAAAGATGGTGACTTAATAGAAGTAGATGCGAATAAGGGGATTATTAAAAAAATATAAATATGAAAATATTATTACCAAAAAGTCAGGTACCTGATTCTGAGCAATATATTCGTCGTTGTGGCTATGGTTTAAAAGTAGATCGCCATGGTGGGGGTAAGAGTTACACGCGCCACCCCGATCGAACGATGTTGTATCCTAGGTTTCATGTATACATTGAAGACAAAGGAGAAAATTGGTCGTTTGATTTGCATTTAGATCAGCGCGCTCCAGTCTATGCCGGGGTAAAAGCACATGCGGGAGAAAAAGACGGTGATGTGGTGGAGAGAGAAGGAGAAAGGATAAAAAGTATGTTAAACAAAAATCCCGAATAAATCGGGATTTTTGTTGTTCATTATTATAAGCCGAATTTTGTCTTCTGTTGTAAGACCGAACCATATTACACTGATACTTTCCGCGTATTGGATTTTTCAGTATATTTTGGCCTAAGTCTTTTTAACAGGAGGTAATCATTTATCTAGTCCTGATGTTACCATCAGAATCATTGCGAGCGAACTTTTCCAAGCGACTAGGTATTCCAGTCACAAGGCTGCTCTTGCATCAGATAGGGCTTGGCACCATTCCACATTGCTGTGGATGGGGCATAGTAGCTTTGATCTAGAACCAAAACCCCCATGCGCTTTTCACCTTTCTCCCGGGTAAGCCGGGATAGTATAGTCTCTGTGCCGCTTTCCCGCCCCGGTACCTTGCGGATCGGGGGGTGGGTGTTACCCACTATCCTTTTTTCCAATTTGCATTGGAAGATGTTCGGACTTTCCTCTCCCAACTAGGTTGGGGCGATTACCAATAATGAACAAATTTAGAGTATCATAAAATTTAGTGCTTGTCAAGGTTGGATATCAAAAATCCCCATATTTTATGGGGATTTTTTGTGTTTTTCTGTCTATTTTTTCTTTGGCTTAGGTGCGGTGGCGTCGTTTTTTATTTCGCCTTTAGCAAATGAACGGATGTTCTCAATAGTCGTATCGATTATTCTTTGTAAAGCCTCAGTACTATTGAATGCGTTGTGAGGAGTTACGATCGTATTAGGATGATCAATGATTATGTTGTTCATCAAATTAGTTTTGATCTGACACTCAGTGCACCCACCAGAGAGGAACTTGTCTTCCTCTTGGACAAATCCTTCGTCTTCTAAAACATCTAGGCCAGCACCGGAAATTTGTTCTTTTTGTAAAGCCCAGACTAATGCTTCTGGGTCAATTAAACCACCGCGTGCAGTGTTGATAATGTAAGCGCCTTTTTTGACTTTCTTAATATTTTTTTTGTTTATCATGTGATATGTCTCAGGGAAAAGAGGAACATGTAAACTAATTACATCAGAGGTGGCGAGAAGTTTATCTAAGGTAGTATAAGTAAAGCCCATCTCTTCGGCCACATCTTTGTTTGGGTATGGATCGTAACCGATCACATTCATTTCTAACCCTTTAGCCATGCGAATCAAATGAATGCCAATGCGGCCGGTACCGATTACACCTAAAGTTTTTCCTTTTAAATCAACTCCGCGTAGACCATGATAATCATATACACCTTCTTTTACTCTTTTAACTGACTGAAAGAGTTTACGTGTTAATCCTAGTATTAAAGCGAGAGCATGTTCGGCGACGGTATTTTCGCCATAGAAAGGGACAGTGCATACTGGGATTTTTTTTGCTTTGGCAGCTTTGGTGTCGATGTGGTCATAACCAGTACTCATGGTGGCGATCATTTTTAAGTTAGGCATTTGGGCAATGGTTTTTTTGGTGACTGGGGATTCAACAAATACCACTAATACGTCAGTGTCTTTTTTAATATTTTTTTCCGTAATATCTTTTTCTTCTAAAATTGAGCAACCAAAGCCGCTCATATGAGAACGGATATATTCTTTCATCTCTGGCCAGATGCCATAGAAGACGACGTGTAATTTTTTTGTTTTGGGCATATTTTTTTAAATTAACTTAACTATCAATATTATACAGAAGAAAAGGAATAAGAGCAAAGAGGGTGGTATGGGTAGTTGACACCCCCCCCCCATTTTTTTGTTAGGGTGGAATTGTTAATGCAACCGTAGAAGGGGGCATGGAGATGTCCACTTGGGGGGAAGTGCGCAGGTTTTGCGAAGAGCACGAAGATGATCTCGCGCTTCGTGCCAGGATCGTTGGGTATCGCTCCGATGGGACGATAAGCAGCGGTCGAGTGGAGGGTGGGTCAGGGTTTGATCCGGCGGGCCTGACTCTGCGTTGGCATCATGACAGCGATTATCGGTTCAGGAGGACGACCACTTTTTCGCTGTTGAACTGGGAGCCGGTCTTGTCCAGCGACCGTTTCACCTTGAAGCGGCTGTTCTCGGAGACCATCGCCTTCTTCGACATCCCTGATCGTGACGTGGATGAGTATGATGTGGTCTTCTCTGAGGGCTAGTCCCGTCGGTTCGGTTGTGCATTCGCACGCCGCCTTTCTCAGGCACTACACCTGTTTCAAGACCGAACCTCCAGAGCAGTAAAATTTTTACTGTTGTGGAGGTCTTGGAACAAGAAATAAAATACCTCCGAGTTTTTTTCGGAGGTATTTTTGTTTATATTACATACCTAATTTTTCCGCCACGTAATCGACATCTTTGTCGCCTCGACCAGATAGGTTAACAATAATTATTTTGTCTTTATCTAGTGTGGGTGCAAATTTTATCGCTTGGGCGATAGCATGTGAACTTTCTAGTGCTGGGATAATACCTTCAACTTTTGAAAGTTCCAAAAATGCTTTTAGTGCGTCTTCATCGTTCGCATTGGTATATTCAACTCTGCCCGTATCTTTGAGATAAGAATGTTCTGGGCCAACACCAGGGTAGTCAAGGCCGGAAGCAATTGAGTGTACGGGTAGTGGTTCGCCTTTGTCGTCTTGTAAAAGATAAGTCATCATTCCGTGGATAGCGCCAGGTGTGCCTAAAGTGAGTGTGGCGGCGTGTTCACCAGGTTTGAAACTTTTTCCTGCTGGTTCAACACCAATCATTTTTACCTGTTCGTCGTTTAGGAATTCATTAAATAGTCCGATAGCGTTAGAACCGCCACCAACGCAAGCGATGAGATAATCAGGTAAACGTTTTTCTAGTTCCAATATTTGTTCCTTGGCTTCTTTGCCAACGATTGATTGGAAATCGCGTACCATTTGAGGGTAGGGATGAGGACCAACCACCGAGCCAATTGCGAAGAAGACGTTTTTGTAGTCTTGCATGTATACGCCAAAGGCACTGTCTACAGCATCTTTTAAACAACGTCCGCCAGTAGTTACTTCTACTACTGTTGCTCCGAGCAGCTTCATCCTTATAACATTAGGATGTTGTTTAGCTACGTCGATTGCGCCCATGTGTATTTCACATTCTAGTCCAACTATTGCTGCGGCAGTTGCTAGTGCTACACCATGTTGTCCAGCACCAGTTTCCGCTAAGAGTTTTTTCTTACCCATACGTTTAGCGAGAAGTGCCTCACCTAATGTGTGGTTTATTTTGTGTGCGCCCGTGTGATTTAGGTCTTCACGTTTTAGATATATTTTGGCTCCACCAAGTTTGGCTGTTAGGTTTTTGGCGAAGTAGAGAGGTGACGGCCGGCCAACATAATTCTTTAAGAGATCTTCATATTCTTTTTGGAAGGTTGGATCATTTTTTGCTTCTTCGTAGGCTTTCGCCACTTCATCTAAAGCGGGTTTGAGTTGGGGCGGAACTAATTGTCCGCCATATTCACCGAAGTATCCTTCGGTGTTAGGTAGTGTTTTGTAGTTAATTGTTTGTGAGTTCATATGTTTAAAATTAGAATATTGAATAATATAAAAGTCACCCGGTATTAATCTTTTGCCAGCTAAATCGTGAGTAATTGTGATAGAGTGATTTCATAGAATTTTTAGATAAACAAAAACTGCCCACAGCGGGCAGTTAGTGAAAGTAAATTAAAAAATCAAAATCACTGCCCGCAGTTAGGAGCAGTCCACCAAGCGTTTAATTGTAAGTGGATTTTGTTCATATCTTTAATTTACCGTAAGGGTAGTTTTTTGTCAAATTTTGTTTTTTACACTTCAATCACCACTGGTAAAATCATTGGTCTTTTTTCTGTCTTGGTAAACAGGAATTGGCCAACATAGTCACGGATTTTGTTGCGGATATTGTTGGTGTCTGCCCAAGATAGTGGGTCAGAATCGACAACGGTTTTTTTGACACGGTGACGTAAGTCTTCGATTAGTTCTTTGTGCTCTTTTAGGAAGACAAAACCACGGGAAATGATGTCAGGGTTTTGGATTAATTTTCCAGTTTTAGAATCAACCGTAACAATTACCACAACCATTCCATCTTCGGCTAAAACTTGGCGATCGCGCAAAACCACGTTGGTTTCATCGGACACGCCTAAGCCGTCAACGAATACATAGTCAGCGGGAATTTTTTCTTTGGTTAGTTTTCCAACACCGGCTTTGAATTCCATTACCTGTCCATTGTCAGCGATAAAAATCTTTTCTTTATCAAAGCCAATTGATTCAGCAACACGTGCGTTGTAATGTAGCAAGAAGTGGTTGCCTTCGATTGGTACAAAATATTTTGGATTCAAAAGACGGATCATTAATTTAACGTCATCTGCTTTGGCGTGGCCACCAGCATGAACGTCCATCATTTGATAATGGATAACATTGGCACCTTTTCTAAACAGCGTGTCTTTTAAACGTTGTACTGTGCGTTCGTTACCTGGGATAACAGAAGAAGAGAATACGACTGTGTCACCTTTGCTTAAGTTAATTATGCGATGTTCGCCATTAGCGATACGCATCAAAGAAGCAGTTTTTTCTCCTTGGGCACCTGTACAGATGATGATGACTTTGTCGTCGGGATAATCTTTCACTTTGGTTAAGTCAACAAAAGTTTTGGGATGAAATTTCATGTATCCCAATTCTTTAGCAATTTCAACGTTGTTTTTCATTGAGTAACCGTCGAGCGCCACAACTTTGCCAGTTTTTTCTGCAATATCAACAATTTGTTTAATACGCGAGAGCAGAGAAGCAAAGGTGCCAATAATCAATCGGCCAGGAGCTTTGGCGATAATGTCATCTAAGTTTGTTCCGATTTCTGATTCAGACATTTGATGGCCAGGCTGGGAAGCATTAGTTGAGTCAGTCAAAAGGGCCATTACTCCTTTAGCACCGATTTGGGCGATTCTTTGTAAGTCAGCGGGTTGATCACCAGCGACAGGTTGATAGTCGAATTTCCAGTCACCCGTATGGACCACTGTTCCTTCTGGAGTATTAATTACCACACCCATAGTATCGGGAATGTTGTGGTTTAAGTGGAAAAATTCTACTTCAAAACTACCGAGCCTTAGTTTGTCTTCAATTTTTAGATTGTGAATGTTAAGCGGCTTTAATCCTTTGTAGTCCTCTTGTCTTTTTTTGATGATGGCGTTAGTTAATGGTAAGCCATAGATCGGAGGATAGCCAAGCATTGGGATAAGATGGGGGATACCACCGATGTGGTCGTAATGAGCATGGGTGATAATTACGCCACGGATATTTTTTTCTTTGCCTTTTAGGTATCCCATGTTAGGGATGATGTAATCAATACCAGGCATGTCTTCTTCTGGGAATTGTAATCCCATGTCAATAATGATAATGTCATTATTGTATTCCAAGAAGGTACAGTTACGCCCAACTTCTTCTAATCCGCCGACGACCATAACTTTTAATTTGGTGTCATCGTTTCGGAAACGAGAAAAAGAGGGTTGATAGTTAGTGCGCCTTTGCGGGGCGCGAGTATTTTGACGTGTTCCGAAAGTTTTTTTCGGTTCACGTTGCGTGTTAGTTGTAATCATAATTTTTTATGAATTAAATAAAATAAATAAAAGAAGATTTTTCTCTCATCTCGACTGGTCGAGAGATAAATTTGGTGGGCAAGAGGAGAGTCGAACTCCTGTGGGTTTCCCCATACGCTTCTGAGACGTACGCGTATACCAATTCCGCCACTTGCCCGAGATTTTTTAAAACTTAAATTGCTTTAGTTGCTCTTCCAACGCCAAGTGGTTTTAGTGTACCACTCGCTTAGATATTGGAAGCGATTAGCGGGGGTTGTAGGGTTTTCTATTCTGGCTCCCTTGATATCTTGGCTAATAGCCATTAAATGTTTGGGGGTATAAAGAAATATTGCTGGGATCTCAGCCGTTACTATTTCTTGGAATTTTTTATACAATTTTACTCGGTCAGCGCTAGAGAAAGTAGTACGGGCTTCTTCTAAAACTTTATCAGCATTGCGATCAGAAAACATTGCTAAATTCATGCCAGGGTAATCTCCTTGTGAAGAATGCCAGAAAGAATATGGGTCAGGATCCGCACCAACAATTTCACCATACAAAAAGATTTGGTAATTGCGATCACGGACAATGTCTTTGTTTAGTTGGTATCCACTAAGAGATTGAATATTGGTTTGGATACCTAACGCTCGCCAGAAAGTCGCAATTGTTTGAGCGGTTTTTAAATATTCTGGAGTATCAGCAGTGGTAATGGTTAGAGCCAGAATGTTACCTTTACTATCTTTGCGGTAGAATGATTGTCCGGCATCCATGGTCTGGCGTACCGTACGTTTTGCATCGTTAGTAATTTTTTCTAAGGTAGAAGAAACCATTTCAGGAGTAGAACTAGCGTTCTTTTTTACTTCTTCAATTTCAGTTTGGTAGTTTTTTAATTCGACTGTTTGTTTGATACTAAAGTATTCTTCCGGTTGAATACGTGTCCATTTTTTATCTAATGTTTTGTTTGCTAACTCAGGATTAAATTCAGCATCTTTAATGGTTGCGTCATATCCAAGCATGCCTGGTAAAATCGGAGAGTCGATCGTTACCCCGGCACCATCTAGTGCTTCACGGATGATTCTTTCTTTATCAATTGCTAAATTTAGAGCCAAACGTAAGTCTTTATCTTTTAGTTCAGTAGATTGATTTTGGTTAAAAAACATTGCGCTGTATTGAGGTAAAGTAAATTCATAGAGGTTAATATTTTTTCCTCCTACTTTATCTTTTAATTTTTGTGGAACAAAGGCAATGCCATTAATGTTTTGTCCGCGTAAGCCGTTAATTGCTTCGGTGTAGTTATTATAAAATTTGAAAGTAATAATTTTTAGGTATGGGTGTTGCCCGTAATACAGATCGTTGGGAGCAAGTGTTAAAGTTTGGATATTTCCTCCTTCGTCTTTTATTAATTTAGAAAATTTCCAAACACCAGCGCCAACGGGTTGGGAATTTAGTTTAGCTAGTTTTATACTAGCGGGTGGAATTTCTGACCAAAGATGACTTGGTAATATTCCGGTAGTTAATACACCCAAGAAAGGAGAAAAGGATTCTTTAAGAGTAAAACTAATTGTTAGTTCATCCGGTGTTTCAATTTTTACTCCTTGCATGGCAGCAAATAGCGGGCTGCCTACTTCTGGGTTTTGGATAGTTTCAAAAGTATATGATACATCTTGGCCGGTAATTGGTTGGCCATCAGGCCATTTTAAATTTGGTTTTAATTTTACGGTATAGGTTTTTTTATCTTTGCTCAGTTCATAGCTTTCGGCTAGTTCTGATTCGATTGTACCTTCTTTACTGTATTTAAATAATCCAGCGTAGACTAATCCGACAATGTCAGCGTCAACATCATTAGTAGTAGAAAAGATTGGGTTAATATATTTTGGTTGTCCAATAAGACCCTCGATATATTCGCCGCCAACTTTAGGCGCACGTTCATAGTGGCGTGACAAAAAGACTGTTGTCCAACCGAGTAAACCGACTAGGGAAACAATTAAACCGCCAATTACTACCTTTTTTTCTACGGTACTTAAAAAACTTCCCACGTATTTTAATTGTGATAATTTAGGTAATTGGCGTAAATTAATTCTTTTGATTAATTTACTATCCAAATTTTTCCGGGTGACAGTGTGGTCCGGTTTTTTAAAGCGTGAAAAAAGTACTTTCCAATTCATGGGAGTAGGTTGCTTAACCTAAGAGTTAGGGTTAGTTTTAGAAAACTAAACGAAGCAAAGAAAGAGCAAAGAAGACGATTGAAACGACAATCGTAGAGTAATGAAGAATTTTATCAACCCCACGTTTGGTGCTGTATATATTAGAAGAACCTCCAAAAACGCCGCTTAAGCCAGTGCCTTTTTGTTGTAATAGCACGATTAGAATCAGGACAACTGCTAAGATTATTTGAACGATGTTAAAAATAGTTTGAGTCATAGAGTTTTAAGTACTTAATATGATACCAGTTTAACTCATTTTTGTCAATTGTGTGTTAAGGGCTGGGGTATTGCAAAAAACCTTTTTATGGTATACTATGCTTGTCTAACTATAAAATATCTATGGAAAATCAATCAATTCCTCTTAAACATTGGTATCATAGTGGTTGGAAAGTGGCCTTGGTTGGCCTTTTAGCGTTGATTGTGGCAAGTATTTTGGGTTTTGGCGGGCTAACGATCTACTATTGGAGCGAGATTAGAGCTGGTCGAGGGGAAGCGCTAACCCAGAAGATTTATGGTGAGTTTAGCGCTTCGGGCAGTAATTCTGGACCAGACTTTGTGCAGAGAACTGAGATAGAAACTACGGATGACCCGTTTTTGGGTAATGCGAATGCGGAGATTGTAATTGTTGAGTTTGTTGATTTTAAGTGTCCTAATTCTAAGGCCGCTATGCCGATTTTAAAGAAGGTTTTGAGCAAATACGGACAAAAGGTTAAATTGATTGTTCGTGATTTCCCATTAGAGTCTCTGTACCCAGGTACGAGTAAGATTGCTGAATTAGCGGGGTGTGCTTATCAACAGGGGTTGTTCTGGCCAGTGCATGATTGGTTATATGAGAACCAGGATAGTTTGCCGGTGAGTGTTACAGCGAAAGATTTGAAAGAGATGGCAGATTTAACTGGATTAGATTTTAAAAAATTAAGTGAGTGTTTTAATAATCATACCATGGCAACGGAAGTAAATCGTGATTATGCCGATGGTTTTAAATTAGGTATCAATGGTACTCCTACTTTTTTTGTAAACGGTGAAAAAATTCAAGGCGTAGTACCATGGGAGGTTTGGGAATCTTTCTTTTCTAAATTAAATAAATAGTATATGAAGAGAAAAATATTTTTAGTTTTATTGGTAGGGATGTTTTTATTACCAGTATTGCCGGCACGTTCAGCAGACTCTAGTTTGATTCCCGAATTTAATCCAATATGTTGGGAAGAGGCAGAGTGTCTAAAAGTAAGAAAAGATTTTGGTGCTTCTAGCGCGGATGCACCAAAGGGTTTTTTAAAGAACGAAGCCCCTTGCGATAAAGAAGGTTGGGGAAAATGTTTGCCGGCTGGGGTTATTGAAACAGAAGTTAAATTTGGTGGACAAACTCAATTTAAAGATGTTGGACAGTTTATTTTAGTAAACTATAACTATGCTCTTAGCATTGCTGGCATCTTAGCGGCGGTAATGATAATTATTGCCGGAGCGCAATATGTAACATCGGGTGGTAATAGCGAAGCAATTAGTAGCGCCAAGAAGAGAATTGGTGGGGCGTTAATAGGCTTACTGATTGCATACCTTTCCTATGTAATTTTAAATACGATTAATCCAGCTTTGGTAAATTTACGTCTGCCACAGACGTTTATGATTAAAACAAATTCGTTGACGCCGGAGTTCTGTTCACAGGCAGCGTCGTCTAGTGTTTTTGCATTTGCTGGAGAACCAGGGGTAAAAGTTGATAAAACTAAATCTGAGGCAGCTGATTTTAGTTTGTCTTACAACCCAAAAGATTTTATTTGTGGTAAACAATATTATGTTAAAAAAAGTGGTGGAGCTATTTGTAAGGGAGATGTTTGTGATCCAGGGAATGTCTGTTATCAAAACAAGGATCTAAAAGAAGAATTTCCTAAATGTGTAGTAGGGATGTTGGCTGGTACAATAAAAGGTGATCCTGGTTTTTTTTGTTCCGATTTGGATGATAATATTTTTGATAATAATTTAATGTTGATTGCAATGTGCAAAGATGGAGATCTTGAAAGAGTTGATGATTTGGATTTGCCGGATAAAGCACGTAATTATATGTTTGAGCCGAACAACTTGTCTGGTGTGTGTGGTGGAAAAGATAATTTGGCAGGGTTTTATCTTGGGGGTGAAACGAATGATGAAGGTGGTGGTTTTTATGGGAGTAGTTGTCCAGCTAATCCAGCCTCGTCTGGTTGTGATGATTGGCACGCGATTGGTAAAAATACAGGCGGTGAGTGTGTGGTTAATTTAGGGACATTGGGTTATAAAATATTAAATTCTGTTGCACCAGATTGTGAAGCAGACTATGGTAAGAGATGTTCTTGTGCTGCGATATCTGATGAACCTAATATAAAAATTTTAGCGAGTAATTCAGAGTTTGTTAAGTCTCTTATTAGTTTAGAGGAGTTACAGAAAGGTTTTGTTTGTAATATTACCATTATGCGCTCAAATTTTCCTGGTTTAAATAACGATTCGAAGTGGAATCCCATACAAAATTGTTCAGGCGACGATAACACTGACTGTTGGGATGATCAAAATAGCCTATAATATTTTAAAAATTATGCCAGACAAGATAATTATTAGGGGGGCAAGAGTACACAATCTTAAAAATGTTAATATCGAAATTCCGAAAAACAAACTCGTGGTAATCACTGGTTTGTCTGGTTCAGGCAAATCTTCGTTAGCATTTGATACAATTTATGCTGAAGGGCAAAGACGCTATGCGGAATCTTTGTCTGCTTATGCGCGTCAGTTTATGGAAGTACGTGACAAACCAGATATTGATGGTATTGATGGTTTGTCACCAACAATCGCGATTGATCAAAAGGTATTTGCCCAGAATCCACGTTCTACTGTGGGTACGGTTACGGAGATATATGATTATTTACGTCTCTTGTTTGCGCGTGCTGGTGAACAGTATTGTCCAGAATGCGGTGTTCGTGTACTAGCGAATACTCCCGGTGAAATTTCCGAGAATGTACGTAAAATGGCGCGTCGTGGTAGCGCGGTTTCAATATTTTCTCCAATCGTACGTCATAGTCAGATTGAGCATCGAGCGATTTTAGACAAGATTGAAAAGTCGGGGTATGAATGGGTAATGGTTAATGGGGAAGTAATGAAATTGCCAGAGTTTGCGAAGTATTCATTCAAGCCCGGAATGATTCATGATGTTGCGGTGATGGTTGGTAAGATCGAAGATATTAAAAAAGACGATCCAATGCGTTTGGTTGATTTAGCATTGGATTTTAGCAATGGTTTACTAATTGCTAAAAGTAATTTAAGCGAAGAACTTTTTTCTATCGTCGGTTTGTGTCCTAAATGTGATCGTACTTTACCAGTATTAGATGTCCGTAGTTTTAGTTTTAACAGTCCATATGGGGCTTGTCAGCGTTGTACGGGTTTAGGGTTGACAATGGAAGTAGATGTAAATTTGATTATTCCTAATCCACGTTTGACTTTAGCGGAAGGTGCTATCCAGCCTTGGACCAGAATTACTGGTAATCAGAGCTGGTATCAAAAGATGTTGGCGGTAGTAGCGGAAGAACATCATTTTTCTTTAAATATTTCTTGGGAGAATTTAGCCGAAAATGTTCGCGAGGTCATTTTGTACGGCACAGGTAATGAGACATACACAGTAGAAAACAAGACTACTACTTTTGTTGGTGTGGTTAATGATTTGTGTGAGCGCCATCTTCAAACTACTTCTGAGTATGTACGTAAAGAAATCGAGCAATACATGCGTGAAATGGTTTGTCCGAAGTGTCAAGGAAAACGTTTGCGCCCGGAGTCGTTAGCGGTTAAGTTGGGAGGTTATACCATTGCTGATTTGTCTTGTATGAGTGTAGAAGAGAATCAGGCAGCATTAAAAAAGATTGGGGCGGCTAAAATTAAGCCAGTCATTACTGCGCCAATTATTAAAGAATTATTACCGCGTTTGTCTAACTTAGAGAAAGTAGGTTTGGGATACTTAAGTTTAGATCGATCGTTAAACACTTTGTCTGGCGGTGAAGTTACGCGTGTTCGGTTGTCTTCTCAGCTGTCTTCTGGATTAACTGGGGTAATATATATACTTGATGAACCGTCCATGGGTTTACATCCACGTGATAATCAGCAGCTGATTGGTACTTTGAAATTTTTACGTGATTTGGGCAACTCAGTAATCGTGGTTGAACATGATTCCGCTATGATGGAAGCAGCTGATTATTTAATTGATGTTGGTCCAGGAGCAGGTGTGTATGGTGGTGAGATTGTCGCTCAAGGTACAGTAGCAGAAGTTAAAAAAGTGAAAGAATCTTTAACAGGTTTGTATTTGTCTGGTAAAGAAAAGGTTAAGTTAGAGAAGGTGGTAAAAAAGACAAACAAGAATAGTCTAACAGTGGTTGGTGCAAAGGCATTTAATTTGAAAAATATTACTGTTAATATTCCGTTAGGAAGATTAGTTTGTGTGACAGGTGTTTCTGGTTCAGGTAAGTCTACTTTGGTAGTAGAAGTTTTAGCTAAGGCATTGCTCAAGAAATTTTATCGTGCTAAAGATGAACCAGGAGAACACAAGCAGATAAAAGGGGTTGATCATATTGATAAGGTAATTTCGGTGGATCAAGCACCGATTGGTAGAACACCACGTTCTAATCCTGCTACCTATACAGGTATCTTCACTCTTATTCGTGATTTGTTTTCCAATTTGCCAGAAGCACGATTACGCGGTTACGACGCCGGTAAGTTTAGTTTTAACGTTAAAGGCGGTGGCCGTTGTGAGGCCTGTGCCGGCGAAGGGTATGTTCGCATTCCAATGCAATTTTTAGCTGATGTATTTGTGGTGTGTAACGAATGTAATGGTTCGCGCTACAATCAAGAAGCGCTAGAGGTGCATTATCATAACAAAAACATTGCTGATGTTTTGCAGATGACGGTAGAAGAAGCGTATAAGTTTTTTCATGATGTTCCGGCTTTATCGGATAAGTTAGATTTATTGCGAGCAGTTGGTTTGAGTTATGTGCGCCTTGGTCAACCTGCTACCACTCTATCTGGTGGTGAAGCACAGAGAATTAAATTGGCTACTGAATTAGTTCGTTCGGCTACGGGTAAGACGTTGTATATCTTAGATGAGCCTACTACTGGTTTACATTTTGCTGATATTCAAAATCTTTTGGGTGTTCTCGAACGTTTGGTAGAGAAGGGGAATACTGTTATGGTAATTGAGCACAATGTGGATGTGATTAATTGTTCTGATTGGGTGATCGAACTTGGGCCAGAAGGTGGCAAGGGCGGTGGATCATTAATTGCCGAAGGAACTCCGAGTGATATAAAGAAAAACAAAAAGAGCCAAACAGGAAAGTATTTGTAGGAAGTGAATAATTTAGTTATTTAGGACAAACAAAAAATCCCGATTGAGTCGGGATTTTTTAGTTAGTTACTTTTTTGTTGTCGTTGTCTTTGCCTTCTTAACTTCCTTTAATCTTCGTTTGAACTTTGGATCACGTAAGTGATGTAATTTAGCACGGCGGACGCGGAATTGTTTTACGATTTCAATCTTAGCGATTACCGGCGAATGGATTGGGTAGATTTTTTCTACACCAATGCCTTCAGAAACTTTACGTACGGTGATAGTGGCGCCAATTTCTTGTCCGTGTTTGGCAGCGAGAATCGTTCCTTCAAAAATCTGGATACGTTCTTTTTCTTCACCTTTAGTATTAGTTTCCTTAATTTTTTGGTGGACTTTTACCACCATACCTGGCTTGTAAATTTCGTTGGTTTTTGTTTCAGTCATATTTCAAATTAAGATAGATGTTGCCATATTTTAGCCAATTTTTGGTTTTTTGTCAAGGCTCAAATTTAAAAATTGAAAAAAGAGCTAATTTGGCTAAGTATTGAGGTTTTTTTGATTAAATACGGAGCAAGGATTTTTTCTACCTGAGCGATGGTTTCTTTTAGTCGTCCTTCGCTGTTTATAATTTGGTACTGGTAAATACCCTGTTCTTTTAGTTCTTTTTCAGCTGATTCAAGGCGTAGGGCTAGGTCGCTAGGATCAGAATGCCCACGTTTGATAATTCTTTCTTTTATTTGATCGATTGATTCTGGTACAAGAAAGATGCTAATTAACGGGTGACCAGCGGTATTCTCCATTACTTGTTTTGCCCCTTGGATATCAATGTTGAAAATTACCGGATGAGTTTTTAATTTTTCTAGAGTTTTGTTTTTATGAGTACCGTAGTATTGTCCATGTACCTTTGCCCATTCTAAAAATTCACCCTGAGTAATCATGTCTTCAAATTCAGGGATGGTAATGTAATATATTTTTTTGTCTTCTGGTGCTTCGGCGCGTGGTTGGCGAGTAGTATATGTAACGCTAGTTTCTAGATTTGGATAATCACGTTGTAATGCTTTAGCAACCGTGGTTTTTCCTACACCAGCGGGTCCACTGATAATGATAATTGGGTTTTGTTTATCAGTGTCCATATTACGACAAGGTTTTAAGAAAGTTTTCTAGTTGTTCTGGCAAGGGTGATTCTGCCTCAACCATTTTTCCATCTAAATTTTTGAAAGCAATTTTATTGCAATGCAAAAATAGTCGGCCGAGACGGTCGTCCCAAGTGCGTTTTTGTTTTTTCTGGAAATACAATGGGTCACCAACTACCGGATGGTCATAGGCTAGCATGTGTGCACGGATTTGATGCATTCGGCCGGTGTGAATTTTTACCCGAAGAAGAGTAAAATTTACAAATCTTTTCTCTACCCAAAATTCCGTTAGCGCCTCTTTGCCGATTTCGGATGGTTCACCTTTTTCGGAAGTGGGACGAGCCGCCATGCGATCCGATGTTTCCGAACGATCAATGCGAAAGTTTATTTCTGCCCAATCTTTGGCGACTTTGTCGTGCACTAAAACTAGGTATTCTTTTTGGATAGTACGTTTTTTAAATTGCTTTTTTAGATGTTCAAACATTTCTGGTGTCCGAGCGACAACTAGAAGTCCGGAGGCTTCTTTGTCTAGGCGATGAACAATACCGGGACGGACTGGATCATCTCCCACTTTTTTTATTTCTGGGAATTTTTTTACCATTAGTTCTGCTAAAGAATCCGGTTCTTTTTTTAAAGTCGAATGCGAGAGCATGCCAGTTGGTTTATCGACGATAAAAAAGTCAGCGGTTTTTTTAACAATTTTTAAATCTTTGAAAGTAAATTTTTTTGTTTTTTCTACAACCACCTTTGTTTCCTGCTTGTCACTCTTCTTAGGTGTCGGTTTTACGAAGGTAACTTTATCTTTGTCGCCGATTTTTTGTCCGGTTTTAAAATATGGTTCGCCGTTTACCAAAACTTCTCCGCGTTCAAGCATCTTTTGGGCTTGAGAGCGGGTAATTTTTAGTGTTTCGGTTAAAAAAATATCAAGCCGTTGGATCGGAGTTTTTGGGAAGTCTTTAATGTTTGGGATTGGTTTTTTCATATGTTTAGTGCGCCTGGATGGCTTCGAACCATCGACCCCTGCCTTATAAGGGCAGTGCTCTAACCCCTGAGCTACAGGCGCAGGTTTGATGGGGTGAATTATATCACTAAATCAAAAAAATTCAAGGCTTGAGGCATGGTTGCTTTTAGCTGTTCTTTTTGTTAATATATATCTCATATGGATTGGAATACACGTCTTTTTCTTAAAATTAACAGCTTAGTTGGCAAAAATCGTTGGTTTGATGCCTTTGGCCGTGCGGGTGCGGAGTGGGTGATTTTTGGTATGGCGGCTTGGTTTTTAGTTGGTTTGTGGATGGTGCGTATGCCAGAGAGAAAAGCGATGTTTATCGGAGTAATGATTTTAGGCAGTGCTTGGGCACTGGGCATAATGCTGAGCTTGTTGATTGGTATGATTGTGAAAGAATCTCGTCCGCATGTAAAACATCCAGAGAGCCATCTTTTATTTTATCCTTTAAGTAATTGGAAGTCATTCCCATCAGATCATGCTTTTTCTGCTTTCTTACTTTTTTTCTTAGGGTTATTACTTGGTTTGCCAGCTGCTTGGGCGTTGTTACCGATGGCTCTGTGGGTCTGTTGGGGGCGAGTGTATGCGGGCGTACATTATCCCTTTGATCTTGTTGGCGGACTTTCTTTGGCTGGTTTGGTTACGGTAATAATGTATTGGTTACGTATTGTTATTGATTTGTAATATGAAGGCAATCATTTTAGCAGGTGGTTTGGGTACACGTTTGCGTCCATTAACGGAAAATACCCCGAAGCCGCTTTTACCGATTAAAGGTATTCCGATTATTGAGCACGCGCTGCTGAATTTTAAAAAACACGGTATTACCGATGTTGTTTTGTCTATTGGTTATCGGGCCGATTTAATCAAAGAATATTTTGGTGATGGTAGTAAATGGGGAGTAAATATTGAGTATTGTGTTGAGGACGAACCACTTGGTACGGGTGGGGCAATTCGTAAGGCGGCTGAACATATGACGGAAACATTTTTAGTAATTAATGGTGATAACTTGGCAGATTTTAATTGGCAAGAATTAATTGCTACGCACGTTCGTAATCAAGCCAAAATTACTTTGGCTCTTTTCCCGGTTGAGGATGTAACACAATATGGTATTGCTGAACTGGAAGGGGAGAAGATTAAGCGGTTTATTGAAAAACCAAAGTTAGAAGAAGCGCCTTCTAATTTAAACAATGCGGGTGGCTATGTAATGGAAAAAGAGGTGTTAGATATTTTACCACCGGGTTTTTGTATGATTGAGCGAGATTGTTTTGAAAAAATGTCGCCACAAGGCGTGGTGTATTCTCATTGTCATAGCGGACAATGGTTTCCGACTGATACGCTAGAAAAATATTATCGGGCAGAAGAAGGGTTTAACCCATTAGTATAATGAATATCAAAAGAATTAATTCTTTTTTGTTTGCAATAATCATATTAATAGTATTGAGTTTTTTTGGTTATCGCTACTTTAGCCGTCCTAAGTATATTCCACCACCACCACGAGAGGAAATCAACATCACAATAATTCCGGGGTGGAATTTGCGTCAGATTGCAGCGGATTGGGTTAAAAAAGGATTGATAAAAAATGATAACGAGTTGTATTCTTTAGTAGGTGAACCAGCTAAAAACTATCGTGCATCAGGGGTGGTAGCGCCAGAATTAAGTTGGGCAGCAACTGGTACTTTGGCAGAGTTGTTTGATAGTAAAACTAGTAATGTTTCATATGAAGGATATTTTTTACCGGAAACTTATCGTGTTTATGCTGATGCCAAACCAGAAGAAGTTATTAAAAAAATATTTGCTGTTTTAGATGATCGAATTACTCTAGAAATGCGAGCGGATATAAAAAAACAAAACAAGAATTTTTTTGAAGTACTCACTATGGCATCAGTGGTAGAAAAGGAAGCGCCAACGACAGAGGATATGAGGTTGGTAGCAGATATTTTTTGGCGACGTAATAAAATGAGGTGGGCACTGCAATCTTGTGCTACAGTAAATTATGTTACCGGTAAAAATGATCCAGCGATTAACGCTGCAGATCGTCAGTTGGATTCTTTTTATAACACCTATAAATATCCTGGTCTACCACTTGGGCCAATTGGTAATCCAAGTTTAAAAGCAATTGAGGCCACTATTTACCCAACGAAAAATGATTATTGGTATTTTATGAGCGACACAGAGGGTGGTATGCACTATGCTAAAACATTAGATGAGCACAACCGTAATGTGGCTAAGTATTTGCGTTAATATATGTTAACATCGGATTTTAATTACAATTTACCGAAAGAATTAATCGCCCAAACACCAGCAGAAAGACGCGATCAATCACGTTTGTTGGTAATTAATCGTTCAACAAAAGAAATTAGCCATCGTCAGTTTTTTAATATTGGCGAATATTTACGTCCGGGTGATTTGTTGGTTTGGAACAACTCCAAAGTATTTAAGGCACGCCTAAAAGGAGTGTTAGTTTTAGATGAAGATGTTTTTGATTTTAAAAAGAAGGATTTAACCGATCGAATTTTTAATGCACCAAGTATTGAAATATTTTTAGTTCGGCCAATGGAAAATTTTGGGGTGTGGAAAGTGTTGGCTAAACCAGGAAAGAAATTGCGCTTAGGAATGAAGGTGGTTTTTGCCGAAGATTTTTCTGCAGAAGTGATTGCCAAAGAAGAGGATGGTACAGTGCTAGTACAATTTAAAGATGATGATATAACAGTGAGAGCAAAGGCTAATAAGTATGGCGAGGTGCCAACGCCACCATATATTAAAGAAATGGCTGGTAAGGTATCAGGGTTGAATTTGGATGAGCGTTATCAAACCGTTTATGCTAAAGTTGAAGGATCAGTAGCGGCACCAACAGCGGGTTTTCATTTCACTCCTGAGTTAATTGAACAATTAAAAAAACAGGGGGTAGAATTTGCAGAGGTTACTTTGCATGTTGGTTTAGGAACATTTTTACCAGTTAAAACCGAGAATGTTGAAGAACATAAAATGCATCCGGAATGGGTGGAGTTGAGTGATAAAAATGCACAGTTGATAAACATCGCCAAGGAAGAGGGTAGACGAGTGGTGGTGGTTGGTACAACCGCTGTCCGGTCGTTGGAAGGGGTTTTTGTTACGCGCGGACGGTTGGAAGCGTTTAGTGGAGATATTAATATTTTTATTAAGCCAGGGTTTGAATTTAAGGTGGTGGATGCTTTAATTACCAATTTTCATTTACCTGAATCAACCTTGATAATGTTGGTGTCGGCTTTTGTTGGTGATAGGGAATTTACTTTAGAATGTTATCAAAAAGCAGTTGAAGCCAAGTATCGGTTCTATAGTTTTGGGGATGCGATGTTAATTGTTTAAAAAAAGTAAATAAAACAAAAACACTCCGTTTTATGTTCGGAGTGTTTTTTTAATATTGTCTTTTATTCAATCGTCACACCCATTTGTTTAGCAGTACCCTCAACCATGCTCATTGCACCGGCTAAATCTTTGGCGTTCAAGTCGCTCATTTTCTTTTCAGCGATTTCTTTGACTTGTGCTTTAGTGATTTTGCCAACCTTTTCTTGTAGAGGTTTAGCAGAACCTTTTTTGATGTTAGCGGCTTTTTTGATAAGCTCAGCAGTTGGAGCAGTCTTCATGATGAAGTCAAAACTGCGATCGGCGTAAACGTTGATAATTACTGGTACGACTTCGCCTTTTTTATCTTGGGTCTTGTCGTTGAACTCTTTACAGAAACCTTGGATGTTCAAACCGTGTTGACCAAGGGCTGGACCGACTGGAGGAGCTGGGTTAGCAGCACCACCGACGATTTGTAATTTGATTTGGGTCAATAATTTTTTTGCCATATATTTTTTTAGTGCAACTGAGAAGCGTCCCTAAAGGGACCAGTCGCGTTTAACATATTAACTAAATTTTCTTAACTTGTAAAGCGTCTAATTCTACTGGGGTCTCACGACCGAACATAGTAACCATAACTTTGATTTTTCCACGTTCTGGATCAACTGCTGAAACCTTACCTTCAAAGTTTTTAAATGGACCGTCAGAGATACGTACGATATCACCAGTGTTAATATCAATCTTGTGCTGTGGTTCAGTAGCGTTAACACGTTTTAAAAGCTGGTCAACTTCTTTTTGGTCAATTGGAGTTGGAGTAGTACCAGAACCAACGAAACCAGTAACGTTAGGAGTGTTGCGGACTACGTACCAAGAATCATCAGTTACAATCATTTCTACTAAGACATAACCAGGGAAAATCTTTTCTTCCACCGTAGTACGTTTACCGTTTTTAATTTTAATTCTTTTTTCTTTAGGAACGATTACACCAAATATCTTATCGCGCATGTCAAATGATTCAACGCGTTGTTCTAGATTGTGTTTTACATTTTCCTCGTAGCCAGAGTATGTGTGTAATACATACCAGCGTCGTCCGAGGTCAAGTGTTTGTTTTGCCATATTGTTTAATTTTTATATTGGGTTTAGCGAGCAATCATTTGTGCGATACCAAGGTTGAAAACGTAATCTAGAACAGCAAAGAAAACTGCCATTCCGATTGATAGGCCAATAACCAACAAACTGTAATTAGTAGTTTGTTTTTTGGTTGGCCAAGAGACTTTTTTCATCTCCGCGTAAGAATCAACGAAGTAATTCTTAACTGCAGTAAATATACTCATATTTTTTTAAGTATTTAAAAACGGCCCAGGGCCGATTTATTAACAATTTAATATTACCATATTTCCGCTAGGTTGTCAACATATTCAATGGGGATAGTAATAACAGACGACAGGATATTGACTTTTTCGCTAATTTATGCTATTATTATCTGTTTCTTTGAATAGCCGGAAGCTGAGGCTTTTAGCTGTTTGGAAACAGATCTTTGACAATTGATAGGAATGACAGCGATGCCAATCGCTGTGGAGATATTTGCTAAACGTCAACAACCCACACAATCACGAGGTGACAGGTGAGACTGAGCCGGACCGAGCGCAGACGAGTGCGCAACGCGATTTTTGTGACGGGGATTTTTGCGACTTCGGTCGTGATGGTTCTCGTAACGATCTTCTGCGTGGCTCGTCACCATGTGGAAGAAGAATGGGGGAGTAAGTTCCCCCTTAGCCCGCGCGCACCGGTAGAAGTGCGATCACTCCTGGATAGTCTTGTGGACCGTCCGGGTAACGGCCCGGTGCCGGCGTTTATCCCGCAGTCGATGTGGGACAACGAGCGTTGCGCTTCGGCCGTGATCCAGGCTGCTAACTTCATTTTGGGCAGACAAAAGCTCGAGGTGACGGTGGCTTGGCGGTTCGGTCAGGACAATGCGGACGACCTCCGCAAAGTTTTTGATCGGACCAAGGATTTCTCAACCTCAACTGAGGACAAGATTAAGGAATTGGTCCCGTTCGACAGTGATCTCTCCAAGGTGTTGTCCTCGAGTCGGCTTTACGTGGCCGGCTATCACTTTCAGCAGAGTCGCATGGACCCGCAAGTTCTTGCGGCAAAGGCTGGAATCAACACACACCTCGTTCTGGCTTTCGAGTATCAGGGCGAGTGGTGGGGTTATCACTTTTTTCACTTGAACGGTAAGCGCTTCGGCACGGATCCGTTCCGGGTGGAAAAATTGTCCGATATATCGTTGCTTGGCTTCGATCTCGTTTACATCTGGGAGCTCTCGGGCATCCAGATGGACAATGAGGAAAAGTCGAGTGCCGCGTCGGTGTTCACTCACTATCGGCCGACCTTCGGGGAGGCAAGTGGGTGGCTCGGATTGGCCGGCAACGGTCGGTTCGGGTATTACACCGATACCGTCATGTCGTTTATCTTTGGTCGTGGGGAGCAGTTCCCACGTATCGGAGACAAGAATGGTGTGGTGGTCCTTGTTCCGCCTGGTATCAAAGCGGAGCAGGGAGCGGTCGTTGGCCTTTATCGTGGGGCGGAGATTCATCAGCACCCCCGCGGTGAAGGTGAATCGGAGCGGTCTGGCTATGGCCAACGGTGGCAGTGTGTGGAGCTGGTCAATCGGTTCTACGCCACCGTCCTGGGTCATAGGAACATGGAGCGCACCGGTCACGCTGACAGCTATTTCTATAGCGGAAACGCTAAGGGCTTGTCGGTGCTCCTGAACGGTTCGCCGGTGAAGCCGGCGGTGAATGATATCCTGATCTTTGATCGTGACGGTCGGGAGAGTGTGGCGGCTAACAGCCATCGTGCCCCTGGGCATGTCGCGATTGTCGTTGAGGTGAAGGACGATGCCGTGTGTGTCGTTCAGCAAAATACCTCACGCTGGTACGAGTGCGCCACCCTCCAGGAATTCGTCGGAGGGTTCTGGTGGGTTCGCGGAACAATCGAAGACTTGCCCTGCGTGGGCTGGTCTAGGAGGTGAACTTGAACAGGTCCTGGAAAACCTGCTTGCTGGTGTCGATGGTCGCCGTGGCCTTCACGGTAATGTTCCTTCTCCCCGGCCTTGCGTTGGCCGGTGGTGGCGGGTACGATGATTCCGTCTGGTGCAGCGCGAAGCTGGATGGAGTCGATTGGTTCGGCGTGGTCATGGCCTTCGCAATCGGGCCAGTGGTGTCCCTGGTTGTTTGGGCACTGGTCCTCCGCAGCAACTTGGACAGCGACGCCCGCCGGCCGTTGGCGGTGGTGGTCACTGTGGTTGCGGTGTTGCTCCATCTCCTCGCCGCTAACTATGGGTGGCGCTGGGCGCTCGCGGCTGGAGACGGGAAGGACTACTCCGCATGGTTCTCGTGCGGATACTTCCTCGAGGCCATCTGGTGGGGGTTATGCGCCGCCATTGTCACCAATGGGGTCGCTTACGGATTCGGTGTGCTCCTCGGCCTTTTCGATCTCCCCGATCTAAACTAAACGTCACACCCCTCGATTCGTCTGCTCGGCCTTCGCGGCTGTCGGATGATCGGGGTGAGTCGTTCGTCTCGTCATTCCTATCTCGGCGGTCCAGCTCCCTTTACGGGCACAGCTGGACCGCCAAGTCCCTTTTGTTTTGAATTAGTTCAAAATAGAAGGAAATAAAAAACCATCTTTTGCGAGGTGGTTTTTTATTATGTTTAATTGTTTCTTATACATCCAAATTACTTACGGATTTGGCGTTGGTCTGGATGAATTTTTTTCTTTGCTCGACATCTTCGCCCATTAAAATTTCAAAGGTTTCATTAGCTAGTCCGGCGTCTTCTACTGTTACTTGTTTCATCAAACGTTTTTCTGGATTCATCGTAGTTTCCCAGAGTTGTTCCGGGTTCATTTCTCCCAAACCTTTGTAACGTTGGATGTTAACTTTTACTCCACCCACTAAAATTGACTCAGCTTGGGCATCTCCGCCTTCTTCACCGTTTTCTTCAGCTGGTACTTCTTCCTCAGCTTCTTCTTTTTTCTGTTTTGCTTCAGCCTTAGCAGATTTGTTTTTACTTAATTCGGCTAGGAGCAATTCTTTTTCTTCATCATTGTAAGCATATTTTATTTCTTTACCAGTTTTAACACTGTAAAGTGGTGGTTGGGCAATATATATATGACCATTGTTTACTAGTTCAGGGAAATGGCGGTAAAAGAAAGTTAAAAGTAAAGTACGGATGTGGGCACCATCAACGTCCGCATCGGTCATGATAATGATACGATGATAACGTAACTTAGTAATATCGAATTGTTCACCAATATTAGTGCCGATTGCAATAATTAGAGATTTCAATTCGTTGTTAGCTAAGATCTTGTCCAGACGTGCGCGTTCTACGTTTAATACTTTACCGCGTAGTGGGAGAATGGCTTGAAATTCGCGGTTGCGGCCTTGTTTGGCGCTGTTGTGTACGAAAATGCCACTTGCTAGAGCGAAGTTGTGGGTGTGTGGCACCTCAATATCGTATACGTCAACTTTTTTGGTGACTTTTTCTATTCTGACAATTTTATGGTTGAAGTTGTTCACTGCTTCGACTAATCGATTTTGGTCGCCAGCAAAAAAACGATTTAATAATGTTTCAAATTTTACAATGTTATTATTACGTTTTGGCAAAGCGCTTCTTTCTTGGTTGTAAGTGGAAATGAAATTTAATCCACGTTCGGCTAGTGTTTTAGCGAAGGACAAGCTGTGTTGAAGATATGTTTTGGCGTAAGCTTGTTGACGTTTAGTGCGAAATTCAGGTGTCCATTGTTTGGTGGTTTGTTGTGCGCGCCAATTTAAGAGTTCGGCACTGCTCCACTGGTTTTTTGCTAATTCACTTAACCATTTTTTTCTGTCGGGGTGGTTCTTAAAAGATTCCTTAACACGCTCAGCTTGTGTTGTCCGGTTGTTTAGGTTGCCCCAATACTCTTTTTGTATTTTATTTAACAGCTCGTTATTTTTTTCTCGGTATTCAGCGTTGTTATTATAAAATTCCAAAAATTTATGCGTCATGAATTTTTTATATTCCTCGTTTTGCCATTGTTTTTTGGCTCGGGCACTTAACATCGGACCAAGATTTTTCATCGTGTCGGAGATTTTTTTTCTATAAATTGCCGAACGTTTAATTTCGTTACATTTAGCAATAGAATCTGGACGATGGAGAGTTTTGTGCGCCTGTTCGCGGTGAATTTGTAAATGGTCTTCTTTAGACAAACGGATTATGTTATCTGGGTTGTTGTTCAGTTTATTAAAATCTTTGTGATGTTTATGTCCGTTCTCAATTTGAGGATATACATTTTGTGTTAAATTATATTCGTCAGCAAGAAGATGAGTAAATTTCCATCTACTATTTGTGTTTAGAACCATCTCGTATCCATCTATTGTAATACGACCTCCTATAACAGAAGTTTTTCGGTAGAGAGGCATCAAGCTAATGTCGGATTTTAGATCTTTAGCTTGGACGTAACTACCGTCACGTAACATAAATTTGTGATCTGGGGTACAAATCAATTCTTCATCATTATCTAGTGTGATTTTAATTACGGTGGCGTTTTTCTTGGTAATGCGTGGGTGTAATATTTTTTCAATACCAATTTCGCCATTGTTTTTTATTGTGTAACAGTAGTTTGTTTTACCTTGTTCCCATTCTTCTGCTAATTTTATAAATGACAAGCTACGTCCATCAGTCAACGCAACTTTGGTATTTCCATCAAAACATCCGCCCGCACTGTCGCCCTCAACAATGTACAATTCAGAAATTTCAGCATCACGCGAAGAGCAGTCCGCTAGTTTGCCTGGTAGAGTAAATCCTTCTAGAGCACCTTTGCGCAAAATGGCATCACGCGCGATTTTGGCAGCATTGCGAGCACGGCTGGCGAGTAAACATTTACCAATAATGGCCTCGGCATCCTTAGGATGTTCTTCCAAGAAGATGGTAAATTCTTCACCCATGATTGTTTCAACTGCTGTTTTAGCTTCAGTATTGCCTAATTTGGATTTTGTTTGTCCTTCAAATTGTGGTTCGCGTATTTTAATGGAAATGACAGCATTCAAACCCTCGCGTACGTCTTCGCCGGTTAGGTTGGCGTCTTTCTCTTTTAAAATATTTTTGTTACGAGCATAACTGTTTAAGACGCGTGTTAGAGCAGTGCGGAAACCTTGAACGTGGGTACCGCCATCAGGATTATGAATATTGTTGGTAAAAGCAAAAAGTGATTCAGTGTAATCCTCGCTGTACTGTAAAGCAATTTCGACATTAACGTCGTCCGCTTCTTTGTCAGCGTAAAAGATGTTTTCTCCTTTAGCTTCTTTGTTGTGATTGATATAACGAACATAAGAAGCCACACCACCTTCAAAGTAAAACTGGTAAGTTGGATTAGGGAAACTGATTGCTGTTTTATCAACGGCTTTTTCTTCTGGACTACGTTTATCGGAGATTATGAAATGTAATCCTTTAGAAAGGTAAGCATATTGACGTAGGTGGTCAACGATCGCCTTCCATTCATAATTAGTTGTTTCAAAAATAGTGTCATCGGCTCGGAAGGTAATAGTGGTACCTGTATCTTTACAAGTACCAACGGCCCTAACTTTTTTTTGTGGATTACCAGCTGTGTATTCTTGTTCCCAAATTTTTCCACCAAGGTGAACCTCAGCTTTTAAGTAAGAAGAGAGAGCGTTTACAACTGTAACACCTACACCGTGCAAACCGCCAGAAATTTTATAGCCACCATTACCAAATTTACCACCAGCATGTAGTTTGGTTAAAATAACTTCCAAGGCACTTACGCCTTGTTGAGGGTGGATATCAACTGGGATACCACGACCATTATCACGTACTTCTACCATGTGGTCGGGGAGCAGAGTTACTTCAATACGATCGCAGTGGCCAGCCATAGCTTCGTCGACTGAGTTGTCGACAACTTCCCAGATAAGATGGTGTAAACCAGCTGGACCAGTAGAACCAATATACATGCCAGGTCGGCGACGTACCGCTTCTAATCCTTCCAAAACCGTAATATTCTTAGCGCTGTATTCTGAGGAAGTTTTACTTTCCTTAGTTCCTTTATGGGTTATTGTAGCTTTTATTATTTCTGGTTCAATCTCAATTTTTTCCTCTTTTTCTTCTACCGGTTTAGTTGGTTTTTCTGCTTTTATCTTCCCCCTTATTATTCTTCGAATAGGCATAAATGGAAATTTTGGTTTTAATAACGAGTTAATTTTACCATAAATATCTTAGGTGGGCAAGGCCGGGAGTATTTAAGAAAAACGTTTTTTAGGGTATAATAACAGGGAACAATTTAACTAATTTTATGCTCAATATTTATAGTCAACAAAACGGTGATCGTTCCAGTGCTGGTACACCAACTTCGGATAATACTTCTAAGTTACCTAAGCCTAGTTTTACTCGTTATACTGATCCGACGTCTGAGTTTACGACAAGTGAATTTAAGTGGGGTTTTTGGTTCGCACGCAACAGAGTTCTTTTGTATCGCGTAGCTGTTGGGGTTTTAATTGGGTTGTCTGTTATTTTTTGGTTGTTTGTTCTGGTTAAGGGTGCTAGCCTAGCTTTGTATAGTTTGGAAAGTGGAAGTAAGTTAGATCGTGATTTATCATATTTTTATGATTACACTGTTTTTCATCCCGCATATTCTCCGGCACCACTTTTAATTGCGGGTACACAGATTTTGCCTGGAGGGGTAAAAAAATATGATTTGATAGGAGAGGTAACTAATCCTAATAGTCGTTTTTATATTTCTTTTGATTACTATTTTGTAATTGATGGTACACCGACTCCAGCCAAGCACTCTTTTCTTTTGCCAGGAGAAACCAGGATGGTTACATATTTAGGTTTTGATCAATCAGATTATCCGAGTGGGGGAGAGCTGGTGATCAGTAATTGGCAATGGCGCCGTATTTCCAATCACGATATTGTTGATGTGGCAACGTGGCAGGCAGAGCGTTTGAATTTTAAAGTTAGTGATTTTTCTTTTTTACGTTCGGGTGGGCCAGAAGGGGCGGCGGCGAATATTATAAAATTCAATCTAAGTAATGCTAGTTCATATTCTTTTGCAGATACTAATTTTCAGGTTGGTTTGTATCAGGGTGACTCGTTAGTCGGTATTCTGTCTTTGAATTTACCACGTTTTAAATCAGGCGAGACACGGGCGGTTGATTTACGAAGTTTTGTGGTTGGTTTAAATGTGACTGATGTAAAAGTGCTTCCTCTAATTGACATTTATAACAATTCGGTATATCTTCCCCCGGAAAGCTAAAAACTATGTCGGGATTTTTTTCTAAGTTTTCATGGCGCAATTTTGATTGGGGATTAACTGGGGCCGTGTTTTTTTTGATTTTGATCGGTTTGGCGGCTATCTACAGTGTAGATCTCTCACGCGGTCAGGAATTGGTATATTTTCGCAAGCAATCAATCGCATTGTTAATTGGTACGGTTTTAATGTTTTGGGCTTCGAGTCGACAAAGCGGTTTTTTTCGTTCCTATGCAAAATGGTTTTTTCTTCTTTGTTTAATTTTACTATTAGCAGTTTTGTTTTTTGGTGCGACTATTCGTGGCACGCGCGGTTGGTTTGCTATTGCGGGTTTTTCTTTTCAACCGGTGGAATTGGCAAAGTGGGGTTTGATTCTTGTTTTAGCTTACATTGTGTATCGTTTTGGTCGACGTTTTGAGCGTCCGCTTTTTTTCTTTGGTACTGGGGCCGTTACTTTATCAGCAATTGGTTTGGTGATGTTGCAACCCGACCTTGGATCGGCAGTAATACTGGGTCTAGTTTGGTTTGGTATTATGTGTTTGGTTGGGGCGCGTCGTTTGTATCTTGTTGGTTTGATGGTTGCAGTAACAGCCGCGGCAGTTTTTGGTTGGTTTTTTCTTTTACAAGATTATCAAAAAGATCGGGTGTTAACTTTTATTTATCCTGAGTCAGATCCACTAGGTGCTGGTTACAATACTAATCAAGCAGCAATTGCTATTGGTTCAGGTAAGTTTTTTGGTCGGGGACTGGGCTTTGGCTCGCAGAGTCAATTACGATTTTTACCAGAAGCACAAACGGACTTTGTCTTTTCAGTAATTGGTGAAGAATTGGGTTTCGCGGGTGCAGCTGCAGTTTTAGGTCTGTTTGGTTTTTTGTTTTGGCGATTAATTCGAATTATCAAACATTCCGATAATGATTTTGCTGCTGTAGTTGTTAGTGGTGTGACGATTGTATTTTTTAGTCAGTTGGTTATTAACGTCGGTGCTAACTTGGGAGTATTACCAGTTACGGGTGTGACATTGCCTTTTGTTAGTTATGGTGGTTCGTCTTTAATTGTTAATCTTTTAATGGTTGGTATGGTACAGAGTGTAATTGAAAAAAGATATTAGTTGAGTGAAAATAGCGAACCCCACGGGCGAATTCGCTAGCGTGGGGTGTGTCCTCCGAAGTGGAAGAAGATCAGAAGGTGTGGCTGGACTTGTTGGCGCCATGCCGGTTGTACCGTTCTGAGCTGATTTCTAGGTGGATGGTTCGGCCCCGTAGTTCCAGGGTCACCGAGAACTCTTCGTTGACTTTCCTCAGGCCAAGCGGATCGGTCAGTGGGGCGCAGTGGTAGGAGTCACCGTTTGGGAGTTTCAACTGAATGGCGATGATGCCAGACAGCGGCCCTCTGGTGTTTTCTGAGTGGCTCACGATCCGACCCTTTGTCGGTCTGTGGTTGCCGACGTACAGCTCTGCATCTTGCAGTGTGAGTGGCTTTATCAAGGATTTGGCGTCAGCGAATGCCATGTGGAGTCCCCTAGATTTTTCTTCCGGGTATGATAGTAACAAAAAAATATTTGAGAGTCAATATCTGTTTTTAATTTTTTAGCTGGTAAAAAAGTAGGTTATTAATTTGAAACAAAAAATTCCGCTATTAACGGAATTTTTTATTTTTCACTATTCTCTTTCAAGAAAAAAACAATGAGAATTTGGGGATGGAGGGGGCGCTGTCGGCGCCCCCTCCGATCCCAGTCGTACGCAGAGACCGACTCACACGTCGGCCCGGGACCCGTAGTTGTCCCTACCTCGAGCTTTAGAGTTCCCTAGACCGTGTCGACGGCGTGTCCTCCTCGAGAGAGGAGGGGTTGGCCATTCCGACCGATGGTCTACACGACGCGGTAGTCGCGAGCATGCCCCCGAGGTCAGGGTGGAAACTGCCAGAATCGTCTGGCCCGTCCTGAAGCAGAATTGCTCCCTGCTTGCAGGAACCCAGTGTTCTCGTTGGTCGGACGAAGCTTGCCCAACCACGAGTCGGATCAGTGTGCTGATCCATTTTTGCTCCCAACGATTCCGTTGGTTTCTCCCTACTCAACGACCGAAGTCGTCGTACACCGATTGCCTGGAGAGCGTGGCAATAGGCAGGAGAGCGTTCGAGTAACCACTTGCGTGGCCCAGCTTACACACGTAGCTGGCCGACCTCCCATACAGCGAACGCTGCCAAGGTATGGGATGATCCAAAGAAAGGACGCGCTTGATACCAAAGCCCAGATGGAGGGCCCCCCTCGGTGCGCGGTAACCGAGCGGTATCTATATAGATAGAAATCTATGCAGATATCGGACGATTATCTAAATGACTAAATATATTATCATAAACTTGCCTTTTTGTCAATATAGTGGTAGTATTTTAAGTGGATAAGTGATATTTTTGGCTAATCTTAGCTCTGTTTAGTAAATAATCATATTTGGGAGTTATTAGCCACAAATAATTAATTTAGATGTCTAGTGTTATGAGTTTTAAACTTCATTCATCTTACAAACCAGCCGGTGATCAGCCAACAGCAATTGAAAAGCTGGTTTTTGGTTTGAAAAAGGGAATGAAAAAACAAACATTGTTGGGTGTGACTGGTTCGGGTAAAACTTTTACGATTGCTAATGTGATTAATGAAGTGCAGGCGCCGACTTTAGTTATCGCGCATAATAAAACTTTGGCCGCGCAATTGTGCAATGAATTTCGTGAGTTTTTTCCGGACAATGCAGTAGAATATTTTGTTTCTTATTACGATTATTATCAGCCGGAAGCCTATATTTCGTCATCTGACACCTTTATTGAAAAGGATTTAGCGATTAATGAGGAGGTAGATAAATTGCGATTAAGGGCGACATCGTCCCTTCTTTCCGGTAGGGACGATGTTATTATAGTAGCGTCGGTTTCCTGTATATATGGTATGGGAAATCCCGAAGATTATAAAAGCAGCATTATTCGCATTCACACCGGACTGAAGATTTCAAGAAATGCGTTTTTAACCCAATTGGTCGATTCTTTATACGCAAGAACAGAGACCGATTTCAAACGATCCACCTTCAGGGTTCGTGGTGATACCGTCGATATTCATCTTCCTTATGTAGATTATGGCTTTAGAATCACTTTTTTTGGCGATGAAATAGAAGTCATTGAGC
>CAZHTA010000001.1:127614-147940 GCA_964535515.1 uncultured Gammaproteobacteria bacterium | reverse complement strand
AAAGCGGTACGCGAGCTGGGTTCAGAACGTCGTGAGACAGTTCGGTCTCCTATCTGTTGCGGGCGTAGAATGTTGAGAAGGCTCACTCCTAGTACGAGAGGACCGGAGTGGACAAACCTCTAGTGTACCAGTTGTTCCATCAGGAGCATCGCTGGGTAGCTATGTTCGGCACGGATAAACGCTGAAAGCATCTAAGCGTGAAGCCGTCTTCAAGATTAACATTCGTTAAGACTCCTAGTAGACTACTAGGTTGATAGGCGTCAAGTGTAAGCATAGTAATATGTTGAGCTGAGACGTACTAATTGGTCGAGCATATGACGAAAGCATTAAGATGTGGTTTGATATCACTGTTACAACTTGTTTATAAATTATTTTAAAAGCACCATTGTCTTGGTGGCATGAGCGAAGAGGCCATACCCGATCCCATCCCGAACTCGGCAGTCAAGCTCTTCAGCGCTGATGATAGCGGCAACGCAAAAGTAGGCCGCCGCCAGGACAATGGTGCTTTTTTATTACAAAAATTCAGTTTTTTGTGTATTGCTTTTTCGCTTTAATAAGCTATAATATCTAGAGTAAAATCTAGATATTTTTTTGTTTTAAATATGCCTTCAGAATTGTTTAAAAAAGCGGTTGAATACGCGAAAAAGCAGATGACAGCGGAATATACTGGGCATGATTGGCATCATGTAGAAAGAGTGTTGAATATTGCTCGCAAATTACAAGCCGTTGAAGGTGGTGATTTAGAGTTAATTGAATTTGGTACAGTAATGCATGATTTGGGTGATTACAAGAATTATGAGTATGACGAAGAAAAAGCTCATTTAGTTTTGCGTGGGATGATGGGGGTATTAGAAGTACCAACGGAATTGCAGGAGAAAGTGGGAATGATTGTAAAACAAATTCAATATCGGGGTGTGGACACTAAAACCCCGACTTTTTTAGAAGCAAAAATTATTCAAGATGCTGATTGGTTAGATGCAATTGGTGCAATTGGTGTTGCGCGTACTTTTGCTACCGGTGGTCGTATTAAGCGTATTATGCATGATCCACGTCGTAAGCCACGTAATCGTTTGAAGGCCGATGATTATTTGCATCATAAACAAGAGGGTACAAGCTTTAACTATTTCTACGAAAAAGCATTCAAGCTTACAGATATGATGAATACAAAAACGGCTAAGATCTGGGCAGGACCAAGAATTGAATTTTTAAAAAAATACATGGAGCAGTTTTTAATTGAGTGGGATGGTAAAGATATTAATTAATTAACTTTTTATGATCTCATATAAAAAACTTGGATTCGTAAATACAAAAGTCCTTTTTCAAAAAGCACTAAAAGGCGGCTACGCTATTCCGGCGTATAATTTTAATAACATGGAACAGTTGCAGGCCATTATCATGGCATGCCTCGAAACCCAGTCACCAGTTATTTTACAAGTTAGTAAAGGAGCGCGCGAGTATGCGGACGAAACATTGCTTCGATATTTAGCTCAAGGTTCAGTTGAGATGATGAAGGTGCAAGCTAAGAAGTTAAAATTAAAACAAATTCCAATTGTATTGCATTTAGATCACGGGGCAGATTTTGTAATTTGTAAATCCTGCATTGATAGCGGATTTTCATCTGTTATGATTGACGGTTCACATTTGTCGTATGCGGAAAATGTTAAGGTGACAAAAAAAGTTGTCCAGTACGCTCACAAGTACAATGTTACAGTTGAAGGAGAACTGGGTATACTGGCAGGTGTAGAAGATGATGTTTCAGCGGTTGAGCATACATATACCCGTCCAGAGGAAGTGGTAGATTTTGTGAAGAAAACCGGCGTTGATTCGTTAGCAATTGCGATTGGTACGTCGCATGGAGCGTACAAGTTTAAGCCTGGACAGAAGCCAGGAATTCGGTTAGATATATTAAAAGAAATTGAAAAACGTTTATCTGGTTTTCCAATTGTGATGCATGGTTCTTCTTCAATACCACAAGAATATGTTACGATGATAAACAAGTACGGTGGTAAGTTAGAAGCTGCTGTTGGTGTTCCGGAGGATCAATTACGTAAAGCGGCTAAAGGAGCAGTCTGTAAGATTAATATTGATTCTGATGGGCGTTTAGTGATGACTGGAGTAGTGAGAAAGTTTTTGGTAGAACATCCAGCTGATTTTGACCCAAGAAAATATTTGAGTCCAGCGCGTGAAGCATTAAAGGAGATGTACAAAAAGAAAAATCGTGTAGTATTTGGTTCGGTTAATGTTGTTTAGCAAATTATGTATATTATTGATTTTGACGACACTCTTTTTGATACTCAGGGGTACCATGCGGCAAGGTTTCAAGCAATAGAAAAATTGGGTGTTCCTAAAGATCTGTATTGGCAGGCATACTACAACAGCAGATTAGATGAGCAAGGTAATTTTATATACAACGATACACGGCATGCGATTGAATTAGAGAAGAGTGGTTTTTCGCGAGAGGATGTGTTAGATAGTTTTAATTCTGTTTCAATTCGAGCCAAAGATTTTTTGTTTAGTGATGCATGTGATTTTTTGCAAGAAATTAAAAATACTGGTAAGCCCATGTTTTTGTTAACCTGGGGCGAACCAGAGTTTCAAAGGTTGTCGAAGGTTGGTCCATCAGAGATCTCTCATTATTTCGATGAGGTGTTGTATACCCATGAGCCGAAAGATAAATATTTATGTGACTTTTTTAAAAAGAATACGGCGGATGAGGTTTGGTTTGTAAATGATAAGCCGGCAGAGACGATCAGATTAGCTGGATTGTTCCCTCAGTTAAAACCTGTTTTAAAATTTAGTCGATTTTTTACCGAAGCGGATTATCAGAATTTAGGAATACCATATTTTCTAACGTTAACTGAGATTAAAGATTATGTCCTTAAGTAATCAAAATAAAGTTGGTGTAGTTATCTTGGCAGCGGGAAAAGGCAAGCGGATGCAAAGCGACAAATTAAAGGTAATGCACGAATTAAACGGGAAACCATTGATTGATTATGTTATCGACGCTGTCGAGAAGTCTGAGATTGATGGCAAGCCAGTGGTGGTAGTTTGTGCTGAAGATCCAGCGGTACAGGATTTTTTAGGTACACGTGCTGAGTATGTTATTCAAAAAGAAAGATTAGGCACTGGGCACGCTGTTTCGATTGCGGAAGAAAAGTTAAAGGGTGGCGTAGATACTATTGTAGTGTTGTATGGTGATATGCCGTTTATTAAACCAGAATCAATAAGCAAATTAGTGGAAAGACATTTGGAACGGGGTAATAAAATAACCTTGATGACTGCTAAGGTAGAAGATTTTAATGATTGGCGAGCAGTTTTGTGTGATTATGGGCGTATTGTCCGCGGTGGTGAGGGAAATCATATCGTGAAGATTGTTGAGAAAAAAGATGCGACACCAGAAGAATTAGAAATTAGAGAAATTAACCCAGCCTTTTTTTGTTTTAATGCTGAGTGGTTGTGGAAAAATTTGAAATTATTAAAAAACAACAATGCTCAGGATGAATATTATTTAACCGATTTAGTTGGTCTGGCTTTTCAAGAAGGACAGAAGTTGTCTTCTGTGGATATTGACCCAAAAGAGGCGATAGGGATTAACACTAAAGAACAATTAGAAAAAGCACAAACAATATGAGTACTAAAAAATTAATGACCGGCTATGAAGTAGTGGTCCAGGCGGCAATTGATGCTGGAGCGGAGTCAATGTTTGGTTATCCAATTACTCCTACTTGTGAGATTTTGTCTAGCTGGGCAGCAAGTGGAAAAAAATGTTTACAGACTGAAGACGAAATTGCCGCTGGTTTTGGTGTATGTGGGGCAGTGTTAGCCGGAGAAAAATCGTTTACTGCTTCTTCTGGTCCGGGGCATATTTTGTTGCAAGATAGTTTTAGTATGGCTGAGGCGATGCGGTTGCCAACTGTATTAATTGCTGGTCAACGGGGTGGTCCGTCCTCTGGGACCGTTATTTACTCGCAACAAGAAGTGACGTTGGCTTGTTATGGTGGCAATGGTGAAGGTTTTCGTTTAGTTTATTCGCCTTCAAGTTTATCAGAATTGTATTTACTAACGCGGCGAGCTTTTAATGAGGCTTGGAAATATCGTTATCCAGCGATTATTTTAACTGATGGCTATGTGCTAAAGATGCGCCAATCAGTTGATTTAGAAAAATTGAAAAAAATGGAAAATATTCCACCAGTGGCGTTAGTGCCAGAAGGTAAGGTTGTACATTGGCCCAATATCTACACTTCTGAAGAAGAATTAAATATTGTTTTGGAAGACATTAAAAAAGATTACGAAGGGATGTCCGGAGAGATTGAGTCTTGTGAAAAAATCGAAACTGATGATGCGGAGATATTATTAATTGCCCACGGGATTGTTGGGGCAGTTGTTAAAATGGCAGTGGAGGAATTAAGGAAACTTGGGATAAAGGCAGGCATGTTTCGTCCGATTACTTTACGTCCATTTTCTAAGAGTGAATTAGATAAAGTCTGTGGGTTAGAAAGCGTAAAAAGAGTGGTGGTAATTGAATCTAGCTTTGGCCAACTAGCTCGTTTAGTACATGATCAGTTGGCGCCAGAAATTAGTATGTCTTTTAGTTATCTACAAAGACCAGGTTTAGGTATTGAGGTTGACGAAGTAGTGGATTTTGTTAAAAATTTGAAGATTTAAATATATGGCAGAGAATTTAGCAAAATTTTGTGCAGGTTGTGGGCATCCAATTGTGCTCATGATGTTGCATCGGATTTTAAAACAAAATAACTTGGAAGCACAGACAGTGCTTGGCTTAGACATTGGCTGCTCTCTTTTGGCTTTGAACTATCTGCCAGTAAATACTTTTCAAACTCATCATGGTCGTGTGGTACCAACAATGGTTGGTTTTAAACGTGCACGCGAAAGCTCTTTGTCTATTGCCTATGTTGGCGATGGCGGTGCCTATGCGATTGGTTGGCAAAGTTTGTTCCATGCTGCCTTACGCGACGAACCAGTGATGGTGATTGTGGTAAACAATACAGTATATGGAATGACTGGCGGGCAAACCGCTCCAACTACTCTGTCTGGTCAGATCACCCCAACTTCACCTGGGGGCTTTGGGGGTGTATCCTTGCACGGTCCAGAGGCTTTGCGCCAAGTAGCCAGCGAAGGAGCTTTTATCGCTCGTACAGCGGTAAATGACCCAAAGCAGATGTTGGATTTTATTGATAAAGCCATCGTCGCCCAACAAGCCGGACATTTTTCCTTGGTAGAGTTCCTATCTTTTTGTCCGACTAATTGGCGTACAACTGGAGTGGGGACTTTGAAGAAGCTGGAGGAGATGCAAAAAGAATACAAGTCAGGTGTAATATGATGATAAAAAAAATATGTTAATAAAATTGCTTATCGCCGGTGACGGCGGACAAGGTGTTCAGACAATGGCTGATGTTATCTCACAAGCAGTGGCTGATAAAGATCTTTTTGTTTCCTATGTTCCAAACTACGGGTTAGAACAAAGAGGAGGATCGTCGCTGGCTTTTGTTCAGATCAGTGATCGGGAAATTGCGTATCCTAAATTTAATAATCCTGACATTTTAGTAGTAATGTCTGATGAGTCACGTGTACGGGTGGCCGAGTATGAACGTAAGAGTGTTAAGGTGGTTGATGTTAAAGATTATCTATCGATTTTAGAAGAGAAGGGTGTGGTTTTTGTAAGTTATAATGTATTTTTCCTAGGTGTTTTAGCGAAGACTTTGCAGGATAATGGTATTGAATTGGGGGATGAAATTTTTACTGCATTGGAGAAGAAACTAGGCAAGAAACCAAATTGGGAGGAAAACAAAAATGTATATTTAATTGGTAGTAAGTAGTATGTGTGGTATTGTCGCTTACTTAGGGAAGAAGCAGAGCTTACCAATTTTGATTAATGGTTTGCGTCGTTTAGAATATCGTGGTTATGATTCGGCTGGGGTGGCAATTTTGGATAATAAAAAAATTAAAAAAGTTAAGGCAATTGGTAAAATTGATAATTTGGCTAATAAGGTTAAAGAAGAAAATTTAGTAGGTACAGTTGGTATTGCTCATACACGTTGGGCAACACACGGTGGTGTTACCGAAGCGAATACGCATCCGCATAGTGGCTGCACTGATGATCTGGTAATTGTACATAATGGTATTATCGAAAACTACCGTGAGATAAAAACAAAGTTTTTAGCTGGTCATGAGATTAAATCAGAAACCGATACAGAAATTTTAGCACACCTGATTGAGGTGTTTTATAAAGGCAACTTGTTGGAAGCAGTGCAATCAGCATTGCACGAAGTGCAAGGGACATATGGTTTAGTAGCGATGCATACGAGTGAGCCCGACAAGATCATTGCTGCACGCTTAGGTAGTCCACTAGTAATTGGCGTGGGTGAAGACGAGTACTATGTTGCCTCAGACACTTCGCCAATGCTGGCTTATACGCGTAATGTGATTTTCTTAGACGATGGTGAAGTGGCAGAGATTAGCCGTAGTGGATTGCAGATATACAATTTGGAAGCCAAAAGTATTGCTAAAAATACCGAAACTATTGATTGGGACGAGGAACAAGCTCAAAAGCAAGGTTTTCCACATTTCATGTTAAAGGAAATTCATGATCAGCCAACGGTTTTTATGGATGCAATTCGGGGTCGGTTTGATTTAGAAAATGGTACGGCGCATTTGGGTGGATTGAATATGACCGAAGAAGAAATGCGGCGTGTGAATCGAGTGGTGTTTTTAGCTTGTGGTACTTCTTCGTATGCCGCCATGGTAGGTAAGTTTGCTTTTGAGAGGTTGGCAGGGATTGTTTCCGAAGTAGATATTGCCAGTGAGTTTCGTTATTCCGATCCAATTGTTGATGAGAATACATTAGTATTTGCTTTATCACAATCTGGAGAAACCGCTGATACTTTGGCAGCAGTACGCGAAGCTAAACGTAAGGGTGCTGTTGTTAGAGGGGTTATTAATGTAATTGGTTCGACGATTGCGCGCGAGTGTGGTGGTGGGACATATATTCATGCTGGCCCTGAATTGGCAGTGGCATCTACCAAAGCATATACTAATACAATCGCTGTTTTATTATTATACGCCCTTCAATTTGGTCGGAATCGTCGGTTAAGTTTGGCTACGGGTAAACGTTTATTAGAGGCGATATTAGAAATTCCAGAAAAAATGCAGGAAATTTTTGCTCAGGATGAGAAGATAAAAGCTTTAGCAGAAAAATATTTAAAGTATCATGATTTTTATTTCCTTGGCCGGGGTGTTAATTATCCCGTAGCACTGGAGGGCTCTTTAAAGTTAAAAGAAATCAGTTACTGTCATAGCGAGGCTTACCCTGCAGGCGAATTAAAACATGGTCCGATCGCCTTGTTGTCCGAGGATTTTCCGGTAATTGTTCTTTTGACTAAAAATCAGCTTTATGAAAAGATGATAAATAACACGCAGGAGATTAAAGCAAGAAAAGCGCCGATAATTGGGATTGCGACAGTGGGCGATGAAACAGTACAAGAAGTGGCAAATGATGTTATTTTTGTTCCACCAACGATGGAATTGTTAGAACCGCTTTTAAACACTGTACCACTACAGCTTTTTGCCTATCATTTGGCGGTTAAATTAGGGCGTGACGTTGATCGTCCAAGGAATTTGGCTAAAAGTGTAACAGTAGAATAATTATATGAGTAAAAAAAAGAAAATTGTCGTAATTGGTGGGGGTAATGGAAGTGCAGTGGTTTTAGTGTCTTTGAAAAAAGAGATAGAAAAGTATGACATTACCGCTGCTATTTCAATGGCTGATTCGGGTGGTTCTTCAGGGCGACTACGCCATGAAATGTCTACTTTACCTCCGGGTGATATTATGCGGGCAGCGTTAGCACTGAGTGTGTATGATTACATGACATTACGTAAAATATTTTATCAGCCACGTTTTAAAAAGGTTGGGCGATTAGATACTCATAATTTTGGTAATCTATTCCTTACTTTGTGTGCTAAATATTGTGGCGATTTTATGTTAGCTTTAGAAGCTTTTTCTCAGAGCATTCAAGTCCAGGGAAAAGTTTTTCCTATTACTTTGAATCAAGTAGATTTAGTGGCTGAGTTAGATAACGGCGAATTAGTACATACCGAGGAGTTTATTGATACTCCTAACTATAATCGTGGTTGGAAGATAAAAAAAGTATGGCTTAAACCAGAAGCGCAGGGTTTTATGCCGGCTTTACAGGCAATTAAGTCTGCTGATTATATTATTCTTTCTCCTGGTAGTTTGTATACTAGTCTAGTGGCCGCGTTATTACCTCTGGGAGTAAAGGCGGCAATCAAAAAATCAAAAGCTAAAATTATATATGTCGCTGGTAATGCTTTTCGAACCGACGGTGAAACTGGTCCGGAACGTTTAAGTGGTTTTGTTACTCAGTTAGAAAAATATTTGCCACGGTCACTAGACGTTGTTATCCATAATAGCCATATTCCACATGGTATAGTAGAAAAAAAGTTTTATCATGAGAAAAAATGGGGGTTGATGGAATTTGATAAACAAAACCTAAAAGGAATGAAGATTATTTCAAAAGACATAGAGAGAAGCGGTGGTGGAATGTGTGATATAAAACTAGGGAAGCTACTAAAGACCATTTTGAAGTAAGCCTATGGAGAAAGTTTTTAAAGAAATAAACTCTACAGCAATTAGAATATCTTTGGCGGAGGAAAGAAAAGAACTTGGACGAGCTTATCTGTATGTTATTAAAAATGATCTGCACCAATCGCCGTATGGTTTAATGGAGGATGTATTTGTGGAGGAGTTAGAGCGTGGTCGTGGACTAGGTAGAGAGTTGGTTGGTTTAGTTGCAGAAGAAGCTAAAAAACAGGGTTGTTACAAGTTAATTTGCACTAGTCGTTCTAGTAACGAAAAAGTGCATGAATTATACAAAAAACTTGGTTTTAGTGAGCATGGAAAAGAATTTAGAATGCAATTAAAAAATCCCGATTGAGTCGGGATTTTTTGTTGAAGATTATTTGCGTTTTTTCGCAACTTTCTTCTTAGCTACTTTCTTAGCAACTTTTTTCTTAGCAACCTTCTTAGCTACTTTACGTTTAGCTGGTTTCTTAGCAACTTTCTTCTTTGTTGCTGGACGTTTTGCTTTTTTCTTAGCTGGCATATTAGTGCACCCCCTTTCTTAATCATTCCGAATGAGTCGGATGATTTTTTTATCTCGCGATCGCGAGAGAAAATTTTTAGAATATTTTTTACAAGACAAGCATATTTGTAAAAAAATTTCTTTCGACCTATGTATATTATAAAACGTTTCTCAATAAATTGAAATAGTATCAAGCAAAGTTATACACAGGCTAGCATTTTTTGTGAATTTTATTTTTAGAAATATTTTTATTTGTTTTTTAAAATTATTTTAATTAATTTATTAAAATATTGTTGTTAGGAATATTAAAAAATTATTTTTTAGGTCTTTACATTTGTTAGTTGTTTGTTTTTTTAAACTATTGACTGTTGATTATTTTTTTGTTAAAATTATGCCTTGGATAAATGGTCGGGGGGCCATTTCCAAGTAACTTATTACCCACTAGTGGAGGGGGAGAGTGGCGAATTTAAGCACTGCTGGTTGGGAGTTGCTGGAAAGGGCGAGAAGGGAAGGTATATTGCACGACATTCTGGAGGAGAAGCTTGATTTCGAACGTGGTGTAATTTCGGTACCATGTTCGGATGGGGACCAATCGCATGATTGGCGTACTCACTTGGGCGGCTTGGTGGCTCGCAAGCGTGGTGGCGAGGTGCGTGATCACGTGATTGCGCTGAACGGGGGCGGAGCATTGCTCCTCTCGCCTAAATCGCCTTTGCGCACGCTTCGGCTGCTGCTTCCTGAGGTCTTGCTTCACGATTCTAAGCTGCCTTCTCTGCTTCGCGCTACGTGTGCGTTCTTCCTTGGTCTCGTAGGCTACTTGTGGCGTCAGGATTGGGTGGTGATGGTGAACCTTTGGTTTGCCATGAAGATGAAGGAGATAAGAACGATCGTACTACCCACCCACTTTCCATGCGGTGCCGCGGGTCTTTGCCACATGATCGTGGAGGAGCAGTTCCTCCATCTGATCCTCGGCAAGCGTCGGCTGAAGCGTTGGTTCAGTGGCGTTTATGTCCCGTGTTTCGTGCACGTGGATTGGACGAAGTGTGCTGGCTGCGAACATCGGAAGAAATGCACATACTTCGTCAAAACGCACGAACTGGAAGCGTGGCTCAAATCGCTTGCCAACCCTACCTAAGGCCCACTTCGTGGCCAAATCCATTCCTTAAAGGGTTTGGCTGCCGCTCCTCGGTATCCGTTCCCTAGAGAAGTCAAAGGTTGACTGTTCTAGGGAACCGAGAAGCATATAATGAAGCACTTTGTTTTCTAACGAAGTGTTTTTTTGTTGACAAAAATGTGTTTTTTTTATATCCTGTTATTATCGTTATTAATAATAGTATAATTTATGGCTCATTTACACGAGGAAGATAAAAATTTTCTTAATCAATTGCGTCAGGAGAATATTTTAGAAGAGGTAAAACCAAAATCATTGGATCTATCTAATGGTGCGATTGCAGTTGTTTGTGCTGACGGTGATCAGTTTTTTGATTATTATAATCATGTTACTTCTTTAGCTAAAGAACAACTAGGGCGAGAGCGTGTACATATTATGGCACTTAATGGTGCTGCCCTGCTTTTGTCTAATGAGTGGCCAGACAAAGAAGAGGGGGTGGTTCTTAGACGTCACATCAATGTGGCGGTAGATCTTAAAGAGATACACACTATTATTCTTTATGTTCACGCACCTTGTGGTGCAGCTGGTATTTGTCATTTTGATGCTAAAAAAGTTTTGGATTTATTAGTTCAGGCTAAAGACAATGTAAAACAAATAAGGCCAGATATCAAAGTAATATGTTTTGTTCATGTTGATTGGGGTGAAGGGAAAAAACGTACTTACTTTTTATCGCGTGAGAAGTGGAATGATTATAGTGATAAATAAACAAAAACATCCGCCTACAAGCGGATGTTTTTGTTGTGCCCCCAGAGAGGATCGAACTCCAATCTTCAGGTTCGAAGCCTGATATTCTATCCATTGAACTATAGGGGCGTTTTGTTTAAAATACCCGTCCGTTTATCGGGCGGGTATTTTGTGTGGGCCGCCAGAGGATCGAACTCTGGACCTTATCCTTAAGAGGGATCTGCTCTACCAGCTGAGCTAGCGGCCCGTAGTGGGCGACTAGATTGGGTCGCCCGGTTTTCTTTTGATAATATTAATCTTTGGTCCTTTCCACTTTTTGATTTCCACTGCCGCTTCGGCAGCTTCGGTTTGGGCTTCTTGTTTACTTGTGCCCATACCAGTGGCGATTAATTCCTTGTCTAAGTATACACCAACTTTAAAGTTTTTTGCATGATCAGGTCCTTCTTCTTCTAGCACGCGATAGTTTGGTGTTACTCCTACCATTTCTTGTGCGGATTCTTGGAAGCGACTCTTTGAATCCATGTATAAACCATTCTCTAGCACGTAAGGTAATTTGGTAATTACCCAGCGAGTGATAAATTGGTTTGCTAGTTCATAGCCGCGATCTAAATAGATCGCCCCGATCAATGCTTCAATGGCATTAGCCATGATGTAATCACGGGCTTTGGTACCAGCATCTTTAGATTCGCCGTGGCTCAGAAACAAGTATGGTTCCATTCCGATTTCATAAGCGACGCCAGCTAAGGCTTTAGCATTTACTAATGCTGCGCGCCAGTTGGTAAGTTCGCCTTCTGGGTTACCGTATTCGTTAAACAAGAATTCGGTTACTACTAATTCTAGCACAGCGTCTCCTAAGAATTCTAATCGTTCATTATGACCACAAGGAAAATCGTGATGTTCGTTTAGGTAAGAACGATGTACCAATGCTTGAACTAAGTAATTTGGGTCAGTGAATTTTACACCAATCTTTTCTTCTAATAAAGAAAAGTTGCGTTCTTTCACTTCGGGTAATTCGATGAGGTTTTCCATAAGAGTTTTTACTATCTCTTATCTCATATGCCTTAAATATTAAGGGATAGGAGACAATAGATGTTAATTAATTATTAAACACTTTTGTCATTTTGTAAATCTTTGTACATTGCACCAAGAACGCCATTAACAAATTTTCCTGAAGCTGGACCGCCAAAACTTTTTGCTAATTCGATTGCTTCGTTGATTGCTACTTTTGGTGGAACATTGTCAAAATTAAATTTTAATTCCAATATACCTAAGCGCAAAATATTTCTATCCACAACTGTGATTTGATCAACTGGCCAATCAGGAGCGTATTGTTGAATGAGAACGTCGATCTCTTTTATATTATCAATAACGCCATCAATTAATTTTTGGACAAATTCTTTTTCAGAATCAATTCCAACACCAAATTCTTGGAGGTTGTGTTCAGTAATCGCTGGCAAAGCAGCCGTTGGTTGGCCGCGAAAATCCCACTCGAATAGAGTTTGCATGGCAATGCTTCTAGCCAAATGGCGATTAGACATAACCTTTATTTCTTCTTATTTTTCTTGTCAGTACGACGAGTGCGACGAGCTACGTCAATTATTTGTTTGCCTTTGTATGTGCCACAAAAAGCGCAAGCACGATGTGCTTTTGTTGGTTTTGTGCATTTTGGGCAAGTACTTGCTCCTTCAGCTTTGATAGCAAAATGTGCAGCACGCTTACGTTTGTCGCCCGAGGTACGACGGTGTCCAGGTAAACCCATATTTTTATATTAAAATATTTAAGAAATACGGTTATTATTATACCGCTTTTTAAGGCTTTTGTCAATTAATTGTAATGGACCAATAATTACAGTACTATTTTTAAAATGCGAACCCCCGAGCGGAAGTCCGCGGCGGGGGTGGTGGTCTGATGCGGTTGACGAATGTCATCGCATCTCTCCTTGACTAGGCGGTCCAGACGGACAGCACGCGGGTGGGCTCGTCGAAGGCGAACCTGGCGACCTGCTCCGGGTAGAGGATGAGCGGGCGCTGGCCAGTTCTCAGCTCGAGCTCGCCCGCATCCACGCGGACGAACTTGTAGGGGGTGGGTTGGACGTTGTCGTCGTGACTGCGATGACGCAGGTCCACGCGATTCACGCCCAACGCCCGGGTGGCTTCCCAGATGCTCACCAGGACGTTCCCTGATTTTGCGGACACGGGAGCCGTGGACCGAGCGGTTCGAGGGGTCTCATTCGCGAGAAGGAGTCCGTCGCCTTTCATGGCGACCTCCGAGTGGTTGACTGCCATATATGGTGGCATAGTCTGTGTGAGCCGTCAATGGATTTTTAGTATTGCTTTTTGTTAATTTAGGGGATAAAATAGCACGAGTTAGCTAGTCCTTGTAGTTTAATGGATAAAATATCTCCCTCCGAAGGAGATGATGCGCGTTCGATTCGCGCCGAGGGCACAATATATGTAGTGAGGAGATCCGCGGCAGTTAAATATAAAAATTACCTCGAGGATATCGAGGTAATTTTTTTTGTGTTTATTTTTACAACATTGTTACATTTACGACATGATCATTCTCTTCTTTAAACCGCATGAGTCTAACACCTTGAGTAGCACGACCGGAAGTGTTAATGGATTTAAATGGTAAACGGATCACTTGGCCTTTGGCAGACATCATGATTAGATCTTTTTCGTCGGCTTCCACTTTGTCGACTACACGAGCGCTGATAAGTGGTCCAGTCTTAGCGGTGATTTCAGCAGTTTTAATACCGCTACCACCACGGCCTTGTACTTTGTACTCATCAAGTGGAGTACGTTTTCCTAATCCGTTAGAACCAATAGTTAAAAACTCTAAGCTCTTGTTTTTTGGATCAACCACTTCCATACCGATCACTTCGTCGCTGCTCTTCAAGCGCATACCACGTACACCGGCGGCGGTTCTACCCATTGATCGAACATCTTTTTCACGGAAACGGATTGCTTGACCGAGTTTAGTGGCGATCATAATTTCGCTAGTGCCGGTTGATGGTTTTACCCACTCTAAGAAATCATCTGGTTTTAATTTTAGAGCAATTAAACCACTACGACGAACATTAGCAAAATCTTCTAGTGCAGTTTTCTTGATTAGACCTTTGCTAGTAACCATGACCAAATATTTTACTTGACTCAAATCACCAGTTGCGAGCAAAGCAGTTACTTTTTCATTTGGTGCTAATTGTAAGAAGTTTACTAAGGCTTGGCCTTTGGCAGTACGACTGCCCTGTGGAATGTCGTAGGCCATTAATTGGAATACACGACCACGATTAGTGAAGAACAGCATGTTGTCGTGGGTATTAGTAGATTGTAGCTGCTCAACACTCTCGTCTTCTTTAGTAGTTACACCGATTACACCTTTACCACCGCGAGTTTGTTGACGGAAAGTATCAGGAGCAACACGCTTAATATATCCGTCGGTGGTGATCATGATAATAGTTGGTTCGTTTGGAATCAAATCTTCAGTAGTAAATTCTTTTACACCATGTGCGATGATTTGAGTCTTACGTTCAGTGCCATATTTTTCTTTTAATTCACTGGTTTCAGTTTTAATGATACCAAGGATTTTTGTTTCAGAAGCAAGAATAGATTCTAGTTCTTTGATAATGGTTTTCTTTTCTTTTAATTCGTCTTCAATTTTTTGACTTTCCAAGTTAGCTAGTTGTTGTAGCTTCATTTCCAAAATGGCAGTAGCTTGGCGGTCAGTAAATTTGAATTTTTTAATTAAATTTTCTTTTGCTTCTTCCTTGTCTTTACTAGCACGGATGGTTTTGATTACTAAATCAATCTTGTCTAAGGCCATCATTAAACCTTCTAAAATATGGGCACGATCTTTGGCTTTGGCCAAATCAAATTCAGTACGACGGCGGATAACAACCTGGCGGTGTTTAATGAACTCTTCTAGAATGGTTTTTAAATTCAAAACACGTGGTTGTAGGCCGTCCACTAGTGCCAACATGTTAGTGTGGAAGGTGGTTTGTAAATCAGTTTGTTTGTAAAGTTGGTTTAAAACTTTTTGTGGGTAGGCATCTTTCTTTAATTCAATTACTACGCGTACGCCATCCTTGTTGGATTCATCGCGTAAATCTCGGATACCCTCCATTTTCTTTTCTTGCACTAAATTAGCAAGTTTTTCAATCATTTCTGATTTGTTTACCTGGTAAGGAATTTCAGTAACGATAATATGGTATTGTCCGGACTTAGTTTCTTGAATTTCTGCTCGAGCACGCATTACAATACCGCCACGACCAGTGGTATGAGCGGCAGCAATAGCTTTCTTGTCATAGATAATACCGCCAGTAGGGAAATCTGGCCCGCGTACTACCTCACACAATTCTTCGATTGTAGTTTTTGGTTTTTCGATTAAGAGGGTGATAGCATCGCACAGTTCAGAAAGATTGTGGGGTGGGATGGAAGTAGCCATACCAACCGCGATACCCATCGTACCGTTTAAAAGCAAGTTAGGAAGTTTGGTTGGGAGAACAGCGGGCTCGTTGTGTGAGCCATCGTAAGTAGGTAAGAAGTTGACGGTATCTTTTTCAATATCAAACAGCATCTCTTCGGCGATAGACTGAAGGCGGGCTTCGGTATAACGCATGGCAGCGGCAGAATCCCCGTCCATGGAACCAAAGTTACCCTGACCATCAACTAAAGGCGCGCGCATGGCAAAATCTTGGGCCATACGGACCATTGCTTCATAGATACTACTATCTCCGTGTGGGTGGTATTTAGCCATTACCTCACCGACTACGTGAGCGGATTTGCGGAATTTAGCAGTGTGGCGTAAGCCAATGTGCCACATTGCATAGAGGATACGGCGGTGAACAGGTTTTAAGCCATCGCGTACATCTGGCAAAGCGCGAGAGATGATAACGCTCATGGCATATTCCAAGTATGATTTGCGAACTTCATCGACGATAGCGATGGGTTCTAGTTTTCCAATGTCTCCTTTTGGTAATGTCAGTTTGTCCTGCATAGATTATTTATTAACGGATAGTAGATGTTGTAGTAGTTGAAATGTTTAAGGTCGAGCTAGTACTGGTGGCAGTCGTTGCTTGTTCTGCCGCCGCTTGTTTTTTGATTTCGTTTATCATTATTCCGAGTTGTTCTTTTAGTTGTCTTTTTTCTTTTTCACTTTTTTCTGTTTTAGTGAAAATTTCATTCCAGTCGGTCTGAGTCTTTTTTACTAGATTGTTTTCCTGGGTACGTTTCCAGCTAAAAAGTGAAATATTACTTAAGAGCGACCAGCCCCAGAAAAAAAAGATAATTGCTGAGATACTGATTACGCCAAGCCATAGCCAGCTTTTTGCTTTGTTTTGTGAACTACGAAATTTTTCTAACTTTTGTTCAACCGTTGGTGCTGGCTCAGCTGGTAGTTCGTTAATATTTTGATAGACCAGGCCGGGCATTGGCTCTACCTTGGTTTTTTTGGGCTTGCGCCCCCCCTTGGTTGTTGCTGTGCGCGCCATATTTTAAACTTTTTTATAGCTTAGTAATTCTTTTCCAAAATCATTAGTTTGGTTTCTTCGGCTGGTAAGTCTTTCTTTTTGATAATAAGTTTTTTGTCAGTTATTTCTGGTTTTAGACCAACCTCTTTGATAAAATCACTCACTGGCAAGACATCTGCTTCGGTGTCGCATTGAAAACCAACGGGGATAACAATGCGGGGGCTAATAGCGTTTACAACTGCCGCGGCATCTTCGGGAGTTAGATATTCTCCTTTGCCACCAACTGGTAGAATGAGGATATCTGGATCACCGATTTTTTCTAACAAAGAGTCGTCAATTTTTTTGATGATCTTTCCTAAGTGGACAACCAACAATCCTTCAGTGGCAATTTTAAAAATTAAGTTACCACCGTCATCGCTGGGGAAAGAATATACACCAGTATTTTTAACTTCACATTCGCCAATGGTGTCTAGCACAAAAGGATTTTGTGATAAAGTAGCAGTGTCATTAGTACCATGTGAATACAAGGCAATCTGAGGGGTAAAGCTACGAGGAAAATCGCCCTTTTGTGGTTTGTAACCGTCAATCAAAACCACCACGTCTTCGTCGAAGTTTTTTGTTTGTAATTTGACGCAAGTTTGGCCAAGCCAGGAGATATGCATAGAGTAAAAAAATTACAGTAAAATTCGTTAATATTATATCATATTTACTATAGGCGAACAAGGGCCTTTCGGGGATAATTTTGGGTATATTTTAAAGGTGAAAATTGTAAAAAAGCCGTGATTAGGATAGAATATGGGGGTAGTTATATTTTTCTATGCAAAAGTACAAATTAGGCAAACTGGAAACAGTATATGATGGTGGTTTTTTAGCCATAAAACAAAGGGTGGTTTCTTTTCCTAATGGTAAAGAGAAGGTGTTTGAATATTGTGTGCGGCCAGATTCGGTTACAATATTGCCTTTTGATGAAAAGGGCAGGTTGTTGCTTATCAGAGAATTTAGATACGAAAGTAACAAGTATGTTTGGTTTTTGCCTGCTGGTAGTGTAGGTAAAAACGAAAGGCCGCTAGTAGCAGCGAAAAGAGAATTGGCAGAAGAAACTGGTTTTGGGGCTAAATCTTGGCGCAAGATCTTTCGTCGATCGTCTGGTAGTAATTTTATCCTTTGGCATGTGCATGTTTTTGTGGTTAATAATTTGTTCCCATCGAGAAAAGAGGGTGATGAAGAGTTTGCGATTGAAGTTGTTCCAACCAAGTTAAGTAAAGCAGTTAAAATGGCGTTAGATGGAACGATTGAGAATGAGTTTATCTCTTATCATATTATTCGTTTTAATGAGATGTTAAAGAAGGGGGAGTTTAAATGGTAATTATGTCATCTATTTTTGGGATTATTTTTGTTTTAGTATTTTTAGGTTTTTGCTTTTGGCGCTGGTCATGGGCTTTAGCATTTTTTTTATTAACCCTACCAGCTTATCTCATTAGATTAAGTTATCTTGGTCTACCTACTACGGTGTTAGAAATGATGTGGGGAGGGTTGGTGTTTTCTTGGGTAGTTATTTACGCTCGCAAAGACTGGTTAGTGATTAAAGAATTTGTTAAAAACAATTTTTGGTTTACCATATTTTTTACCTTGTTTTTTCTTGCTTCAGTAGTTGGAGTTTTTGCGAGTGATATGTGGTTTAAATCATTAGGGCAGTGGCGAGCGTATTTTTTTGAACCAATGGTTTTGTTTTTAATTTTAGTAGGGAGAAGTAAAAAGATAAACTGGCAATTACCTTTGTTCGGGCTTTTGTTTTCCGGTGTGGTTGTTGCTTTAGTGGCAGTGTTACAGAAGATCTCGGTTTGTTTCTATCCGCCTAGTCTGTGGAATGATGTGTTAGATGGGCGGGTAACATCTTTTTTTACTTCACCGAATGCGGTGGGTTTGTTTTTGTTGCCTTTGATACCACTGGTAACCTGGTTAATGATTGAGGGGCATGCAGAAAAGAAGAAGCAGAGCATGGTCCTTTGGGGGTTAGTGCTTTTGTTGTTTTTAGTGGTAATTTTCTTGTCTTTTTCTCAGGGTGCTTGGATTGGTTTGGGAGCAGCAGTGGTTGTTTTTTTGTATCGTTTAGGTTGTCATAAGATTGCAGTTGGTTTGGTGGTACTTGGTATATTAGCGGCGCTGGTTGTGCCAAATATTCGCAGCGCAGTACTCTTTCAAGATCAAGCCGCTAAGAACCGCTTGGTTTTATGGGGTGATAGTGGCAAATTTTTACTTACTAGTCCAAAGAATTTTATTCTCGGTACCGGCATTAGACAGTTTTTCCGTAAGATTGAAAAACCACAGTATGAGCCTAAGGTAATGGAGCGATTGATTTATCCACATAATATTTTCTTGAATTTTTGGACAGAGATCGGCTTAGTTGGTATGGTTGGTTTTATTGGTATGTTAGCAACTTCTTTGTTGTGGTTTTTAAAAGGTAAAAATATATTGATTAGTGCAACTTGTTTGGCAATCTGGGCAGGGTTAGTTGTGCATGGTTTGGTAGATGTACCATATTTTAAAAATGATTTAGCTTTCTTGTTTTGGATTTTGTTGTTTTTTAGTTGGTGGTTTAATCAAGTTGGAGTTTTAGAAAAAAAGTAGTATGAAGTTTTTGTACACTCTATACAATATTTTAACTGCTCCTGGTGTGATGTTGCACGAATTAGGCCATGCCATTTTTTGTGTGGCAGCAGGAGTAAAAATTCACAAGATAAAATTATTCCAGTTTGGTAAGTTAGCTGGCTATGTTGTACACGATGAACCACAAAAGTTTTTTGCTGGTTTTCTAGTTTCATTTGGACCATTGATTGTAAACAGCTTGGTAACGTTGTTTTTGTTCTCACAGTGGGGTGAACCATTTGGTTGGCAACAGTGGTTGTTTTTGTGGTTGGGGATTGTTTTTGGTTTACACGCCATTCCTTCTACACAAGATGCAAAATCGTTGTTACAGCTAGCCAACCGCAGGTTTTGGAAGAATCCGTTAGTAATGGTTGGCTATCCTTTTGTTTTAGCATTGTATATTTTAAATTGGTTTAAGCGGTTACATATTGATTGGCTTTACGTTGTATTGTTGTTTTGGTTGGGAGCGTCGTATTTAAAGTTTTAAAAGTTTGGTTTAAAAATGGTTGTTGATTTAAAGTAATTAAAAAAACCGACTACAGTTAGTCGGTTTTTTTAATTAGTATTTTTTTGTTTACTTTTTTTCTTCTCCATCCTCGTGATCTTTGTGGAAACGGCGATCATCGATCATGAACACGATTAATGATAGGGCAGTGATAACAATCGCTGTTACATATCTTCCAGTACCAACAGACATACCAACCGCAGCGACCATCCATAGGCCAGCCGCAGTGGTAAGGCCTTCAACGCGGTTCTCTTTGTGCAAAATAGTGCCAGCACCTAAGAAACCAATGCCGCTAACTATTGCTGAAGCAACGGTTGCAGGGAATCCAGCGAAGGCAGTAAGAGAAAGAATGGTAAAAAGAGCAGAGCCGCCACAGACTAGAGCGAAAGTACGGGGACCAGCTGACTTACCCCAACGTTCTCTTTGCCAGCCCAATATGCTGCCGAGAATTAAAGCTAAGAACACCTGACCGATTGAATATATCTCGTTAGAATACATATTATATATGTTAAATTATACCGTATTCTACCATTTGTTGACTTTATTGTAAATTGTATGGTATACTCAACTTTGCTTTTTAGCGTACCAGGGCCAATAGCTCAGCTGGTAGAGCAACGCCTTTGCAAGGCGAAGGTCAGGAGTTCGAGTCTCCTTTGGTCCACTAGAGCCGAGGTAGCTCAGTGGTAGAGCGAAGGACTGAAAATCCTTGCGTCGCGGGTTCAATCCCCGCCCTC
>CAZHTA010000001.1:0-127604 GCA_964535515.1 uncultured Gammaproteobacteria bacterium | reverse complement strand
GCGAAGGACTGGTTTTCGGTCCATTCCAGAGTAATTTGGAATTAAAAATTGGGTGAATTCGGGGAAACCCTATTCGTTGAATAACGAAGGGCAATCCCGAGCCAAGCTAAGATGATTTAAAGTATCTTAGAAGGTGTAGAGACTAGCGAGTGAGCGTCAACAATAATCTCGCATTAGCGCCCAACTCCCGACTCGATTGGGATGATGATATAGTCCGACACCCGGGGTAACCTGGGATAACAGTACAAGGAAAATCCTTGCGTCGCGGGTTCAATCCCCGCCCTCGGCACTTATCGGGGTGTAGCTCAGTTGGCTAGAGCGACTGGTTTGGGACCAGTAGGCCGCAGGTTCAAGTCCTGTCACCCCGACCAAACTAAAACAACTTCTGAAAAAGAAGTTGTTTTATTTTATGTAGTTTTTTCTTAATCCTTAATTAAGTAATCAGTCATTTCACCAAGCAACTTATATGTTTTTATCCGGATTGATTCTTGGGTTTTCCAGCCAGCACGATAAACAAGAACATGGCTAGCAAGGGTGTTTTTTATCTTCCAATCAGCTGGGTCTTCCATTGGTACTCCAAGGATATCTTTGCGTGGTAAGCCAGGGTATACATCAAGGTATACAAGTACTTCGTTGGTGGTCATACGAGCGGATAGGGCGGTCTGATCGATAGCGTTACCATCAGCAGTGTTGATGAATATGGCGCCTGGTTTAATGAGGCTAATGATGTCTTTGCTGAGCAAGTCGTTTGCTTTGTATGCTGGGACATGGACTGATATAACGTCGCTTTGTTTGGCTAGCTCTTCAAGACTCACAAATGTATAGGGGGTGTTTTCTTTTTTAGTACGGGAGTAATAGATCACACGGAACCCTAAATTTTCTGCGATTTTAGCTGCCTTATCACCAATTCTTCCTAAGCCAACGATGCCGAAGGTTTTACCACTGAAGTTATAGCTATAAGAAGTGAGAGAGTTAACATCAAAACAATGTTCACCTTTTAGCTTCATCAATTTAGCAACTTCGTTAGTAGGTAATGCTTTTGAATCGTAGAAGACGTATTCGTTTTCAGCGACAAATTTGTAGTATGCGGCTAAGTTAGAATCAGTGACAGAATAAAATTGGTGTCTAATTTTAAACGCATCGAAAGAACTTTTCTTAATACGAGATTGTTCGATGTTTAAGAACCCAATTTTTTTGTCTTCGACCAATCTTTCCGGGATAAGCTCGGCTAATGATTTTTCATCGAAGTTAAATTTTGCCAAGCCTAATTTATGGAAGTGGTGACTAAATTTACCGGCACGGGTATTCTTTTCGTTGTCATCTATTTTTCTATATAAAGTAAACACTTTAGATAGTACAGATAAAGTTAAGTCTTCTGATGGGGTAGTAGTACTAAAGTTTTTTTCAATTATCTTTAATAATCCCGCGAAGACACACTCAGACACAGAGTTTGTACCATAGTCAGGAATGTTTACTACCTGGATGCCCATCTCTTCAGCAAGTTTAAGGTTAATACGGTGTTCTTTTTCGTGGGTCCAGAATACAACTAATTTTAATTGTGGGTTTAGTCGCAATACTTCGTCAGGAATGCCAGTCCAGCAACTAACAACAACGTCTGCACCGTCCAGTCTGTTCATAAGCAGCTGCACAGGTGTGTCGTTTGTTCCAAGCTCGGTATAGCATTTTATGTTTTTAAACATCTCTGGGTTGTCCTGGTATTGTTTTTCAAGACTTTCTGGCAAACTTGACGGGTATTCAACGATCTCTTCGCACAATGTGTTTAATATCTTACGATGTTCTGGGTAAAATATTACTGTGTCTAAGATAACGGCTTTCTTGAATTTTGACATCATATATATTTAGTTAATAATTATATATATTGAGGTGCTAGCAGGAATTGCACCTGCGCATAAAGGTTTTGCAAACCTTCGCCTTACTGCTTGGCCATAGCACCTGTATAACCTGCTTGTTAGCAAATTACACTAAAGTATACCATAAATATACCTATTTGTCAAGTATATTTGCCTATAACTTGACAAATATTAAAGTATTGTATATAATAAATATACAATAAATATTAAAAAACACTATGTTAAGCCAAAATGAAATTAAAGAAAACCTATACAATTCGCTAAAAGAGCTTGGTCTTACTGATAATGAAACTAACCTTTATACAGTATCTTTAAACCTTGGGCCGACTAGTATTGCCAATTTGGCTACTCATCTTTCGGTTAACCGTCCTAATATTTACAAGATAATAAAGAGGTTAGAAGAGTTTGGTTTGGCTCAATTTTCAGAACGAACCAAATATCAACGGAATTTTATGGTAAAATCCCCGACTATTATCAGGTCTTTGTTGAACGAAAAGGGGAAACAGTTGGATGTGTATAATAATAAGCTGGCGGATCTTATGCCCGACTTACTAACCTTGTATCATCAGGGGGAAGTGCCGACGAGTATAAAAATTTATAGTACAGAAAAAGAGTATGTAGAATTACTTGATTCGATTTTAGAAGAATCTAAAGAGGAGATCTGTTACTTTGGATCAGCTCATGATTTTATCGGATTCATTTCCTGGCAGAAGGAGCAGGAGTGGATTGTTCGTAGAATTAAAAAGGGGCTAAGAATTAAGTCGCTACTTTTACCTAGTGAAGATGCACAAAAAGTGTCTTTGAAAGACGAACAAGAATTACGTGAAACACGAGTTTTGAAAAATATGGGCATGTTTAGCACTTCTTTTCATTTGTATGCTAACAAGGTGGTATTATGGCAACCAAAAACTACTTTGGCAGTTTTAATTGAAGATGAATATTTTGTGCAAATGTTGCGGTGCATATTTGATTCTTTGTGGAACGCTTCTGTTTAATTATTTGTGAATATTTGTATATTTGTTGTGCTTTGTCTGTTGAACTAGGAAAGAAAACAATGTATTGGCAAAAACAATATAAAATGGTAGGATAATTCCAATAATACAGTATAATTTATTTAATTGTATCTTATGACAACAGATGAAACAAAAAATCCAATCGATGCATCTGCTAACTCAGCAGAAAGTCTTTTGGTTGAGGCGCAAGTTAGCGAAACAGGGGAAGGTCAAAGTGTTGAAGCACGAGCGGAGGAGCAAGCCAAGGAAGAGAATAAAAGATATTTAGAAAAAGAATGTGATGGTGCGAAAGCTTTGTTGGATGAAAAGAAAGTAGAAGCGCTTTTGGAGGTTGTTCAAAGTTGGCCAGAAGATTGGGAGGAGCAAGTTGGCCAGAAGAAAGAAGACATGAAAAAACAGGCGATTGAAGCTCTTGGGCTGGAAGATCAAGATGAGGGAACACAAAATATGATTTTGCAGGCTGTGGCTGAAGTTCTCAAAGAAAATCCAGTAGCTAGCAAACTTAGTCCACCACCAGCAGGTACTTTCTTGAAAGGCATTCAAGACCAGTTGGATTTAGTAAAAAATCGAAATATATTAAATTGGAAAAGTTGGTATGAAGACACCGAAGAAGGCCGTAAGCGATGGCAGGAGATTTTAGTCGAGGTAAAGTAGGGTGATTCATAGTAAATATAAAGTTCCTTGCTATTAGCAAGGAACTTTTGTATGATTAGTAAATAACTCTTAAAGTACTTATATGGATAAAGTATATTCTGACTCATTAAAGATGCACAAGAAGTTTCGCGGTAAGTTAGAAATTAAAAGCAAGGTCAAACTAAAGAATAGAGCAGACTTATCTTTGGCATATACGCCGGGGGTGGCGCAGGTTAGTATTGAGATTGGTAAAAATAAAAGCTTGGCAAAACAATATACGATGAAGGGCAATAGTGTAGCGCTAATTACTGATGGTTCTGCTATCTTGGGTCTTGGTAATCTTGGGCCAGAAGCGGCGTTGCCGGTGATGGAGGGTAAAGCAATATTATTTAAGGAATTTGCTAATGTTGATGCATTCCCAATTTGTTTGGATACGCAAGATACAGAGGAGATAATCAAAACTGTTAAATATTTAGCACCAACATTTGGCGGAATAAACTTAGAAGATATATCAGCTCCTCGTTGTTTTGAAATAGAAAGAAGATTGATAGCGGAATTAGATATTCCAGTAATGCATGATGACCAACGCGGTACTGCTACCGTGGTTTTAGCAGCAGTAATAAACACACTTAAATTAAAAAAAGTAGACAAAGCAAAGATTAAGTTGGTAATAAATGGAGCGGGTGCAGCTGGCACGGCTATTGCTAAGATGCTTTTAAAATATGGTGTGAAGAATATTTTATCTTGTGATACAAAGGGCCTGTTGTATGTTGGTAGGCCAGGGATGAATGAGGAAAAGAAAGAGTTAGCAAAAATTACTAATCTCGGCGGGATTAAAGAAAAAAGTTTGGCAGAAGCAATGGTTGGAGCAGATATTTTTATTGGTGTTAGTGCCCCGAATGTGGTGACAAAAGAAATGGTGCAGAGTATGAACAAGAAGCCAGCGATTTTTGCAATGGCGAATCCAACGCCAGAAATTTTACCAGATATTGCTAAGGCCGCTGGGGCATATATTGTGGCTACTGGTCGCTCCGATTACCCCAATCAAATTAACAACGTTATCGCTTTTCCAGGAATATTTCGTGGTGCGTTGGACAACAACATTAGATCGATTACAGATGATATGTTAGTGCGTGCTGCTAAGAACTTGGCAGGGTATGTAAAGAAGATTAGTCTGGTTAATATCTTACCAAGTCCGCTTGATAAGGGTGTGGTAAAAATAGTGGCTAAAGCGATTAAGTAATATTATATTTTAAAAACAAAAAGACCTTTTTTATAAGGTCTTTTTTGTTTTGTTGTATTATTTCTTTATCCCTAGAATTTCCTGCCAGTTTACTATTTGTTTTGAGAAATATTTAGGGAAGGCGCGGTACATGTTTACCACATGATAATTTTCATAATGGTTTTTGCTGCCAAGTACATTACCGACCGCAGGGAAGTTAATCGCGAGCGAGAGTAAACAGACGACAATTATGGTTGGTAAACGTTTGGTTATGTTTTCTTCCACCCAGGTGATAATTATTGGGAAGAAAAGTGGAATAAGCGGGATAAACCAACGGGTAGTATATGCCCCACCGCCAGCACCTTTACCCCAAAGGGAGTAATACATTACTACTGCGAGAGTTGAGATTATTGTTGTGGCTGAATAAAGACGGAGTTTAGTTTGTTTGGATTTAATTGTGTAGTAACAGGCAGTAATAAAGCCGAATATGACAACGGGATTGTGGAGGAAGAATCCTCTTTGTCCAAATGTCATTAAATAAACATATTTTGTCCATTCTTTAAAGCTACTAACCGCTAGTCCGGCGCTTGTCAGGTTATCAGTAGTAAATTGTGAACCAGGATAATTAAAAAATTCTGGATGCATGGAAGCCGGGAAGATATCGCCGGTAATTGTTCGGTTAATTAGCCAGTGTATTATTCCTGGGATAAGTCCGCCTAATATGAAAAGGCAGATGGTTTTTATCTTTTCATTTTTTATTGTTTGGTTGTCTTGCCAAGTCAGCAAGAGAAAGAAAACAAAAAAGGCGAGTGATATAAAGGCCACGCCAAGATCATAGGTGGTGGCTAGACCAAGGATAAAGGCAGTGCCAAAAGCCAGAGCTTTTTTGTTAAGAGGTAAATAAAAAAGAGCAACTGATGCCAGACCAACCAACATTGCTGCTGGTAAGTGATTATTAAGAACAGTGGCGAATGGTAGAAGTGCAGTACCGACAGCTAAGCTATTAATGAGCAATATTATTTTTTCTTTGTTAAGAGTGGTGTATTTTTTAAGTAATATATACAAGGCAAAGAAATATAAAACGAAGGGTAGTGATAGAGCAAAGAAATTTGTACAATATACTAGTGTTCTAGGATGATCAACAAATTTTGCTCCTAAGGTGTGTAGAACAGCGTATGGTAGGGAAGCGACAATAGAGAAGAGTGGCGGTTTGTCAGAAAAGAAATGACCATTGATAAACACTTTGTCACCAGTATAAAACAGAGTGTGTTCAATCATAAAACTTTTTTGTTCAACTAGATTTTGGATGGTAGCAAATCGGCTATTATCATTCCAAGAAATTGCTTGGAAGCGAGTAAAGAATAGGAGGATAATAAAAATTGCTACCAGGAAGACTCTGTTTATTATCTTTAGCATAGGGTGGTAATAAAAGTTTTCTTGACTGATTTAACTTGGATATCTTACCATTATTTTTATTTAGCCACAATCTAGGTAATAAAAAACTACCAGTTTTTAGTTGGTAGTTTTTTATTGTGTTGTTTTGTTATATCATTTTAATCGTATTCCACCAGTTGGTGATATACTCGGCTCTGCGATTCTGATATTTTAGGTAATAGGCATGTTCCCAGACATCTAAAGTTAGAATTGGAGTATGGCCTAAGGTGAGAGGAGAGTCTTGGTTAGGTAGAGAATATATTTTTAGCTTGTTATTCTCGTCACGCACTAACCAGGTCCAACCAGAACCAAAGTGGCTGGTGGCCGCTTGGGTGAATAATTCTTTAAATTTGTCTACACTACCAAATTCGGTAGTTATTTCATTTACCAAACTTTCGTCCTTAGTATTAGCCGGATCCATTATCTTCCAAAACAGATTATGGTTGATATATCCGCCGCCTTGGTTTTTGATTTTCTTTTTGTCCGAATCTTCGATTGTTAAGGAATTTAGATTTTTAATAACTTCCTCGGCTGGCTGAGTAGCTAGTTCAGGGTATTTTTCCATTACAGCGTTAAAGTTATTGCAGTATGTTTGGTGATGCTTACCATAGTGTATTTCCATGGTAGTAGCATCAATATTTGGTTCTAGCGCGTCAAACGCGTAGTTTAATTTCGGTAGTTCGTACATATATTTAAAAGTTAAATTTTTCCTACTAAATCAATTCCAGGGGTTAAAGTTTTAGCTCCTGGGCGCCAAGAAGCAGGACAGGCTTCACCTTGGTGAGTTCGTACAAATTGAGCAGCTTGAATTTTACGCAACAGTTCGTCGGCGCTACGGCCAATGCTATTATCATGCACTTCTAAAGCAACCAGTTTTCCATCTGGATCGATAATAAAAGTACCGCGACGTGCTAGCCCTTCCGCTTCAATATACACACCAAATTCACGTGCGAGTTGACCGGTTGGGTCAGCAAGCATTGGGAACGTAATTTTTTTAATTGCTGGAGAGTTATCGTGCCAGGCTTTGTGGACAAAAGTAGTATCAGTACTGATGCTCAGAACTTCAACCTGGAGGTTTTTTAATTCGTCGTAATGGTTAGCTAATTCTTCTAGCTCAGTTGGGCAGACAAAGGTAAAGTCTGCTGGGTAAAAGAACAGGACAACCCATTTTCCTCGATATTCACTTAATTTTATCTTTTTGAATTGTTCGCCTTGGTAGGCGTCTAATTCATAGTCGGTAATAGTTTGGCCGATAACAGGTAGTTTGTTTTCTTGTAGCATAGTATATATATATTAATTAATTTTAGTCATACCTTTTTGGTATGTCTTAAGTATACCTAAAATTGTAAAAAAGATCAAGAGGGTAATAAGGGCAGAAAACAAGCACCAATAACACCAGGATTTAATTACGTAAGCTTGTAGGTAAGTTAAGAAAATAGAGGTACATACACCAATGGTCGCGAGACCAGTAAGAAGATAGGCGAATAGGCGTTTGTGATAGAAGTATAATAGGAGTGTTAATAGCAAAACAGAAAGGTAGAAGCCGATTCCTAAAAGCGCCAGTGGTATTCCGCCAATTTGGGCGTATTGGCTTTGGGTAACAGTGCCACAGCTATTAGCGTAGATACCGCAAATTGGGGCCTGATTGAGGTAATGTTCGCGTGTCAGGTAGATTGAGTCGGTTAACCCAGCTAGCGGCAGTGTTAGAAGAGTAAACAGGTATTTCTTAGACATGTTTTAGTAGTTAATTTTTTTTGTTTTGATACGGAGTGAGTTGGTCACTACTGAAACCGAACTTAAAGCCATGGCAGCACCGGCAAATATTGGGTTTAGCAATATTCCAAAGAAGGGGAAGAGGGCGCCAGTGGCTAAGGGAATGCCAACCAAATTATAGATAAAGGCCCAGAAAAGATTTTGTTTAACAGTACGAAGAGTGAGGCGCGACAACATGATAGCGGTGTTGATTTTTTTAATATCACCGTGGAGCAAAGTAATACCAGCAGTTTCAATTGCGACATCAGTGCCGTTGCCCATGGCAATACCAACGTCCGCTTGAGCTAAAGCCGGGGCATCATTAATGCCGTCACCGGCCATGGCGACGATGTTCCCTTGTAATTGTAACTCTTTAATCTTTGCCGCTTTTTCTTCGGGTAGGATTTCGGCAATCACAGTATCAATGCCAGCTTCTTTGGCGATGTATTCAGCCGCAGTACGGTTGTCACCAGTTAGCATGATTACTTTTATTTTTTGTTTTTTTAATTTTTCAATAATTTTTTTACTATCAGGTTTAATAGTATCGGCAATACCAATTAGTCCTGATAATTTTTCTTCAATTGTTACTACGACGACTGTTTTGCCCTGGCCTTGCCACAAAGATACTTCAGAATTTTCTTTTGTTTCATCGTTTGTGGGTTTGCGTATAGCAATTGTTTTGTTTTTTACATTGCCAGTAACACCGTGGCCGCTTTGGGCATAAAAATTACTAGCTGGAAGTAGAGAAATGTTTTTTTCTTTTGCTTTGTTTACGATTGCTTCGGCCAGAGGGTGTTCAGATTTTGATTCAAGACTGGCAGCTAATTCGAGCAATTCATCTTCGGTGTATCCAAAAGCTTTGGTGTTAGTCACTGCTGGTTTGCCAGTGGTAATGGTGCCAGTCTTGTCCATCACAATCATATTTACTTTACTTAGCTTTTCTAAATTTTCAGCATCTTTAATCAAGATACCATTTTCCGCTCCTTTGCCGACACCAACGATAATGGCAGTAGGGGTAGCTAGTCCTAGGGCACAGGGACAGGCGATAACGAGTACGCCTACAAAGCACATTAGTCCGTAAGAAAAGGCGGTTTGGGAGCCAAGGTAGTTACTGCCAACTATTAGCCAGATGACTAAAGACAGAATGGCAATGCCTAAAACTATTGGTACGAAGATTCCCGATATCTTGTCAGCCAATGATTGGATTGGTGCTTTTGATCCTTGAGCGGAACGCACCATTTTAATAATCTGTGCAAGTACAGTATCACCGCCAATTTTAGTAGCTTGTAGTTTAATATATCCTTGTTTGTTAATAGTAGACCCAATAACAAAGTCGCCTATTTTTTTATCAATTGGCATGGACTCGCCACTAACCATAGATTCATCGATGGTAGTTTCACCTTCGATTATTTTCCCGTCTACGGGGATTTTTGCGCCGGGTTTAACAATAACAATATCACCAACAATGACTTGATCGAGCGGTATCTCTAATTCTTGATTGTCACGCCAGACTAAAGCTGACTTGGCTTGTAGGCCTAAAAGTTTTTCAATCGCTGCTCCGGTTTTTATCTTTGATCTTAATTCTAGATATTTTCCTAGGGTGATAAACCCGATCACTACGATCACAACATCAAAGTAGGTGGCGTCACCGGTTTGAAGAAATTCTTTAAGAGTTGGGAATAGGGTAACTAGGGTGCTGTATAGATAGGCAGCTAAGGTGCCCATGCCGACAAGTGTGTCCATATTTGCTTGACCACGGCGAAAGAAATTTAATAGTCCAAGTAAAAATGGTTTGCCAATCCAAAAGATAAAGATTGTAGATAAGATTAAACCAATCGTATTAAATAGCTCTATGGGTATTGGAAGTTCTGGTAGTGTTGGGAAAATACGGGTTATTAAATCGTATATCATTATTATAAACACTGTGGCAGCGATTGGTAATGAAAAAGTAACCTCACGTGCTTTTTTCTTGAGATTTTGTCTTTTTTCATCGTGGTGTGTATGGTCTTCAGTGTGGTCGGTGTTATCTTTTTTAGCAGCGTCATTTTTTAATTTGTAACCTAATTCTTTTAATGTTGAGTTTATTTTTTCAACACTTACGGTTTTATCATCAAATTCAATTTTTGCTTCTTCGGTTGCAAAATTAACGTCAGCTTCTTTTACGCCCGGTATTTTTTTGACAGTTTTGGTTATAATTGCGGCGCAACTAGCGCAGTGCATTCCTTCGATAGGGAATATTTGGGTAGTCATATGTCTATTGTTTTACCCCACAGCCATTTAAACCACAGACAGCGCCGTTTTGGTCGTTATTAACATCAGTGGTTGTAGTGGGAGCGGCGATGCTATCAACAACAATGAATTTGCCACGATACATACCCATGGAGCAAGAAAAGTTGATCGTACCAGTTTCTGTTGGGGTGAAGGTAATGATGTTTTCTCCTTTTTTAAGTGATTGACTAATATTGTATTGTGGCATTGAGATATAGCTGGCGCAAGAGAATGCCGTGGTAGAATCGATAATCCATTTTACCGTTTTACCTTTTTGGATAGTAAAAACATTAGGAGAATAACCATCAAAGCCTTGGGTCATGCGTACTTCTTGAATACCGTTAGTTTTGGTTTCACCAATTGGGGTTTCGTTTTTAACCTTTTTTGTATTTAATAACTTCTCGCCATTGCTAATGTTAAATACACCCATGGCAATTACGGCAATACCAGCGACTGCGAAGAATAGCCGGGCAGATTTACCTTTAAACCAAGAGGATAGGCCGCCGATACCAAGTAGTCCGGGTGCGGTACCAAGAGCGAAGAAAAACATTACGGCTGCGCCTTGGAAAAAACTTCCGGTACCAACCGCGTATAATTGCATAGCCTGGGTAAATCCACAGGGCAGGAAGAATGTTGCAACACCAGAAAGAATTGCTTGAAGTGGGGTGTAACCATTTTCTTTTTTAATTCCAAACAGACGAGCAATGCTTTTTGGTAGAGTTAATGTCCAGGTTTGTAATTTTGGGAACACCTCAGTTAGCTTTAGGCCTAAAACAACCATCACCAAACCAATTACTACTGTTAAAAAGCCAAACAACCAAGACGATGGGGTTAGAGAGGATCCGATAGCACCAATTAACCCACCTAATATTGTAAAACCAACAATACGCCCAAGATTAAAATATATATGAGGAGTGAAACGTTGAACGCGAGTTGCTTCTGGATGCTTTTGGTTGTGTCCGGCGGAAAGCGCTAATACTAATCCGCCAACTAGCGCCATACAGGTAGAAAAGCCAGCTACTAGACCGACAAGGATAACCACTGCCAAGCTTGTATTTTCGGTATTTATATTAAAATTTAGAATACCAGTAAAACGGGCTAGTAAGTATAAGCCAAGAACAATGAGTCCAGCTTTAAAAATATTTAGGTAATCGTTTTTATCAGTGGAAAGCCAAGATAATTTTTTACTTTCACCAATAGTGTAACCAGCATTCCTGGTTGCTTCGGTTATCGTCTCCATTTTAGGTGGGGCAGCGTCGTAGAAAATTTCTGCTTTACCCGTTTTGTGGTTGATGTTAACCGATTTTACGCCAGGTATTTTTTTATATTCATCCTCGATCAACATCTCGCAAGAGCGGCAGTGCATGCCAACAATTGAGATATTAAGTTTTGGCATATGCTGTTATTTACTATTCAATTTTGTTACGGTTAGAATTTCTTCAATCATTGCTTGTTGTTTTTTAGAATTTTTAGATATAACCGCATCTTTAAAGCAGGAGTTAAGGTGATTTTCCATCAGTATTTGGTGGGCAGATTTTAAAAGACCAATTGCCGCCATATTTTGCTGCATAATATTTACACAGTATTCATTATTCTCAGTCATGTTAACAACTTTGTCTAAAAGACCTTTGGCTTTTTTAAAAGCGAGCAAAGCCTTAGCTTTGGAAGGAGATAGGGTCATATGTATTATTTGTATTAAATTAATTATACCTATACCCCAGGTGGGGGTATAGGTATATTAACCCTTACAACAGCTTTGGTCAAGGGTGAGTTGTGCACAGATAAAAAATCCCGAGTTGAATCGGGATTAGTAGCTTGGTTTGGATTTCCCTAGTAGAGGATATTAGAGGCGGCCTTGTTTGTTTACTTTTTTAATGAAGGCAGCTTTTGCTTTTGTGTAATCATCTCTATTTGTAAATTTGGCAGCTAAATCAAGTTTGAGTTCTTCGTATTTTTTTGCTAATTTTATATCCTTAATAAGGATATCCCTAAAATTGATGTATTTATTCCAAATTTTCCCTTTATTCTTTACTAGATGAACATAAATTGTTCGGCAATCTTCTGGCCCTTTTGTAAAAAATTTATTAAATTTTGATCCTCTGTTATTGTGGCATTCGAAACCCAGTTTTTTTAATTTATTTTTGTACAAATGGAAGTTTTTGATTTTATCAATGCCAATTACTATATCAATAATTGGTTTTGCGACAATATTGGGTATTGCGGTGCTTCCCACGTGCTCAATACAAATATTTGGGATTGCTGTTAGTAGCATGTTTTTTTCTTTTTGAAAAAAGGAGTCCCAAGATTTTTGATGAGGAACCAGCTTAATTGTTTTTCTTTTAAGTCCGATCATATTTGAATAATTTTTGTCTCGGTCTATAAATGTTTGATTATCTTGTTTTCTTTATCAACCAGGATATTTATTGGTTTAATAGGTTTATCGGTAATAGCGAACGACATGATTATTATCTCGTCGCCTTTCTTTATCAAATGTGCGGCTGCACCGTTCATACAGATTATGCCTGTTCCTGGTTCGCCGGTGATCACGTAGGTTTCTAGTCTGTTGCCATTTTTGTTATCTACCACTAATACTTTTTCATTTTCCCATAGATCAACTGCATCCATTAGATTTTTATCAATAGTAATAGAGCCGATATATTCTAAATTGGCTTCGGTTACTATGGCCTGGTGAATTTTGGATTTTAGTACTTGTCGCATCATATGTTTGGAGCTATGTTTATTAAATTGATTTCCAAATAATTTCAAACATCTCTTTGTGCATTTGAACGATGCTTTTGTTTTCTATTACCATTGCCATGATCGGAGGAGTCATTTGATGGATAACAACTTTTTTTGGAATGATTACCAGGTTAGTTGTGAGTTTTGTACTAGAGGGCAATATTTTAACTTGGAGAAAATAGTTGCTTTGGTTTTTTATGTATTCTTGCGCAGCTGGTGTGTCTTGTAGTAATAGTCGTATTTTAATATCTGACCCCCTAGCTAGTTCTCCTCTTCTTTTAGTAAAGTCTAAAAAGAATTCTTTGTCTGCTAAGAGCCATTCGTCAGCATTAGAAAAAACTAAGTAATCTTGGTGGGGTTTTATGTCTGTTAACAAACTCTCGTAGACAGATTTTATCCCATTAAGACCCTCATAATATTTAATGTAGCTTTCTCCGCTTTTTAGGTTATACATAGCCGACAGGTCAGGTAGGGTAGACTTTAATTTTTCTTTTTTTTGTTCTAATACAGTCTCTAATTTTTGTGGGTCAGCAGCAGCGTACAAGGTTTTTAGGCCGCGGACCTCAAAATTAATCAATCCTTTTTGTTTTAGTGATTCAACCACTGAATATACCGTAGTTCTTTTGACTTCAGCGGTTTTTGCAATCTTAAGTATGGTTGAGGGGCCTAGGTTTAGGGTTGCTAAATATACTTTAGCCTCATGTTCGCTTAGGCCTAATTCCTCAAAAAGTGATAAAAAATTGTCATTTTTCATAATATGTCGATTAAATCGTCAACATTAAGTATTGTATACTAAAACAAAAGAAAAGTCAATAGTAAATACTGTCGACATAGTTGACAAAAATAGCAGTATTTAGTATAATTAATTGTTATTTTATAATAAAAACACGATATGCTTAATTTAAGTCAGGAAGAATTAAAAGATGTGATACTTGCTAAAAATTGGGAGTTACGAGTGCGTAGGCCTGGTTTTTTGCAGTCTAAACAGATGGTTGCCGATGGTGTTTGCCAAAAATTTATTTTAACTAAAAATCAAAGCGTGTCATACAAAAATATTGTCTGGGCAAATGATTTGAATTTGTTTGATTCAAAAACTACAGAAAAAGTAATGAATAAAATTATTCCCGCAGCTTTTGCTGAAGAAAAAAATTGGGTGTTAAAAAAAATGTCGGAAATTAATTCTTTGTCCAAGCAAAAAAATAAATTTATTAAGATTGTTAATCAACAAAAATGGACTAATTTAACAAACGAAGAACGCATTGCCTGTATAAGTAAATATTTTCAACTTCAAAAAAAATATTCAAGATATTATGCTATTGCTGTCCCGCTCACTAATTATTGTGAAAAAGTTATCGAAAATAAAGATAAGACCTTGTTAAAATATGCTGTACCTTATAGAGCGCTTGATTTAGATCTCGTAACTCAATCCTTGGTTGAAATAAAAAAAGCACAAACAAAAAATAAAATAAAAAATTTAGAGGAGGAACATTTAATAAAATTTGTTTGGATTAAAAATTGTTATAATATAACAGAACCATATACTAAAGAAGAACTAAAACAAGAGCTGACGTTAAAACAACCAGTAAATGTAAGAACAAAAATTGTTAAACACCCACTTAAGCATATCGTGGTTGCTTTACAAGTAGGGATATATTTAAGAAATCACACCAAAGAGTCGATGCAACAGTTGTGGCAATCATATGAAAAGTTTCTTCCTTTTTTGGCAAAACAATTTGGAGTAAGTCGTGATAATTTTTTGCGTCTTACCCATGAAGAAATTGTTGAATCATTAAAAAATGGCAAATTAGATATTTCTAAGAAAGAGATAGAAGATAGAAAGAGAGGTTTTATAATTGGGGTGTTAAATGGAAAAATTTTGATGTTAACAGGGGTGTTTGCCAAAAAGTTGGTATGTGAGATAGAGAATTCTTTTAATAAAGCGAACACTAACACTAGGCAAATTAATGGTTTCCCTGCTTCACTCGGTTATGTTGTTGGTAAAGCCCGGGTTATTAATAAAATATCGGAAATTACAAAATTGAAACATGGAGAAATATTGATTACAAGCATGACAACGCCGGATTTTATTGTGGGGATGAAAAGGGCTGGTGCGATTGTTACCGATGAGGGCGGCCTCTCATGTCATGCCGCTGTTGTGTCACGAGAACTTGGTGTTCCGTGTGTAATTGGCACAAAAAATGCTACACAAATAATAGGAGACGGGGATTTGATTGAAGTTGATGCTAGCGTTGGAATTGTAAAGATTATTCAGAAAGCTAAAAAATAATAATTAAATATGAAAAACATTCTAAACCTTGTGTGATTAGGACAAAATGTCACGAGGATTTTAAAGATTGGAGATGTAGTTTTTGTAGATGCTAATCTTGGGTTGGTCAGACTGGTCGGTTCATAAGAGCATTGTAAGTCCTGTGATTGTTTATCGATTGTAAAATTAGAAAAATACTCCCCAAATTTAGAAGTGTTTTTGTCTAGGTTAGGTTTACTATTTAAATGAACACAAAAAGAAACGCAAAATGCGTTTCTTTTTAAGTAATATTCCTAACACCTCCACAGAAGAAAATTTTTTTCTGCTATGGAGGGTCGGTGTTAAGAACTGTGTGAATTCACAGGTTCGTGTTTGCGCAAGAATTGCGCTACCGAACCCGTGAGGTCTCAGATGTTGCCACGATTGAGCGTGGTTGTGCGCGGCGGCGGAGCAGCCAGGGCGATCGTCGCGAACAGGAGCCCCAGCCATTCGAGCCACTTGGGGGTCATCACGATGATCGTGTGCAGGATGTCGTCTTTTTTTGGCTCATCCACCCACGCCCAGGGGAGAGGGTTGATGGCCCCGTCAAAGGTCGTGCAGTCCCACCCGTCCTCCTGCCCCAAATAGGTGCAGGGTTCGACCCGGCTGTAGCCGAGCACGAATGAGATGACCGGGGTCGACGGGTTCCATCCGTCGCCGTTGGTGTTGCTCCAGCAGTCCCAGATGCCGATACCGGTCGACAGAACGAACAGGGCCGCAACCAGAACCAATGCGATTTTCCTCATTTTAGTCCTCAATTCAAGGGGCACGCCATACTCGCCACTGGCGATTGGTACGTTGTCCCTTCTGGTAGAAAAAGTAAATATTTTATAATTTACGTCTTTTGCCAAAAGGGATATAGTTTTTAAAGAACAGGATATAATAGCATAAAATAGCGGTTTTGTCAATGATGTGTGTGCTTTACCCAATAAATACAATCAGTTTCGCTAGGCAAAGAAACAAAAAAACACTCCCCAAATCGGGAAGTGTTTTTGTTTTTAGATTTAGTCTATTCTTCCGTTGGCAATGGTGCGTCGTCTTCAGCCTCTTCCTCTTCTGGTGCTTCACCACTTTGTACTGCTTCAAAGACAGCGGCATAGGCTCTTTTCATTAATTCTGGGTGTTCTTTCAAATATCTTTTGGCAGCTTCGCGTCCGACACCAAGTTTTTCTTCACCAAAGCTGTAGCTATTACCTTTTTTATCAATCACTTTAAATAACACACCAGTATCAAGAGTGTCGCCACTTAGTGAAATTCCTTCATTATACATGATATCAAATTCAGTGGTGCGGAACGGTGCGGCTACTTTGTTTTTTACTACTTTTATCTTCACTCGGTTACCAATCACTTTGTCGCCTTGTTTAATCTGGGCGGCGCGACGAATTTCAATACGGATAGAAGAGTAAAATTTTAAAGCAGTACCACCGGTAGTAGTTTCTGGGTTACCATAGACCACGCCGATCTTCATACGAGTCTGATTGATGAAAACAAGGATGGTTTTTGACTTGCTGATAATACCAGTAAGTTTACGTAGTGCCTGGCTCATGAGACGAGCTTGTAAACCCATGTGTGAATCTCCCATGTCACCTTCGATTTCTGCTCTTGGTACAAGTGCCGCAACTGAGTCGACGACGATAATATCGACGGCATTAGATCGTACTAATGTTTCTACGATATCTAAAGCCTGTTCGCCGGTGTCAGGTTGAGAGATTAGAAGCTCTTCAATCTTAATACCAATTTTTCTAGCATAGTCTGGATCAAAAGCATGTTCTGCATCCACAAAGGCGGCAATACCACCAGTTTTTTGTACCTCAGCGATAATATGTTGAGACAGGGTGGTTTTACCAGAAGATTCTGGGCCATAGATTTCGATAATACGGCCACGTGGTACGCCTCTTACACCCAAGGCAACGTCTAATGAAAGACAACCGGTAGTAACTGATTCGACGTGCGTAGTTTGCCCCTCCCCAAAGGTCATGATTGCGCCTTCACCGAATTTAGCTTTGATTTGCTCAATAGCAGTTTCAGCGGCTTTTAGCTTGTTCTTTACCTCCTCACTAACTTTAGGCATAGTGTAAATTTAAAATTTAAATTAAAGTACCCGTATTATATCGGGTAATGGTTTGAAGAGCAAGGGGGTAAAATTGTGGATTATTTCACCACCACGTGACGTACGATGGAGATGGTTTTGCCGTGTTTTTTGGTAGCGGTAATGGTTAGAGTGTTTACCCCGACAGAAAGATTTAAGGTGGTGCTAAATTTACCCTGTTCATTTACCCGTACCTCTTGTCCGTTGATAGTTAGGTGCGTTTCTTTTGCAGTTACACCTTCGATAACGATTTCGGTTTGATTAATAATTGCACCTTCGATTGGTGAATATACTTGGAGATCAGGTGGAGTTAAAATTCCTTTTACTTGCCAGCCAAGGTAGCCAACAAAAAGTACGATGATGCCGATAATTAAAATACTACGGACTAACCACGAGGTAAAGTAGAGTTGCATTTTTTTAATTCCACTTTGAGGGTGGATTGTTTTGATATCACCCAATCCATTTTCTTTGATAAATTGATAGATTGCTTTTTCAGAGTTGTAATTAACAGTATTAGCAAACTCGCGAATGTAAGCTAAGCGATAGGCACGGGCAGGTGGTAGGATAGAGTAGTTGTTTTCTTCGATCGCCTGCAAATATTTTTCTGCGATTCTGGTTTTTTGTTCTAAGGAAAACAAAGTAAGGCCAGCTTTAAGGCGGGCTTCTTTTAAGAGCTGTCCGAGATGGACAGGAGGAGTGATTTTTTTAATGCAAAAGATTGACATTAGATGTTCTCTTCTTCGTCGGTCTTTTTTTCTGGAGCATCAAAGACAGTTCCGCCAGCATCCATTGTCTGTTCTTCTTCGGGAATCTCTTCTTCTTGGCGTAGGTGTTCTACAAAGACCTCGCGGGGTTTGGCGCCTTCCGCTGGTCCTACTATACCAGCTTCTTCCAATTCGTCCAAGAGACGTGCGGCACGGGCATAACCGACTCGTAAGCGACGTTGTAATAGCGAAGCAGAGGCTTTGCCTGATTCGATTACAGTTTTTTTAGCATCATCAAATAAAGAGTCTTGTTCATCACTTGGTCCACCAAACATGCTGGCAGTACCACTACTACTACCACCTTTAGCAACTACAGTTTCATCATATGTTGGCGGTTCGTCACCTTTTAAATATTCAACGACGCGGTCAATTTCTTCTTCGGAAACATAGGCGCCCTGGATACGTTTTGGCTTTGACATATCAGCGGTTAACAAAAGCATATCACCGCGACCGAGTAGTTTGTCTGCTCCTGGGCAATCAAGGATAGTGCGAGAGTCGATAATGGAAGCGACTGAGAAGGCGATGCGGCCAGGAATGTTTGCTTTCATTAAACCGGTAATAACCTCAACACTTGGGCGTTGGGTAGCAACCACTAGATGGATACCAACTGCACGGGCCATCTGAGCAATACGGATAATTCCGGCTTCGACTTCGGAGGCAGCTGTGGCCATTAAATCAGCGAGTTCGTCGATTACAAACACAATGTGTGGTAGAGGTTCAGCAGCGCTAAGGTTGTATGTACCAATGTCACGTTTACCTGCTTTGGCTAGCACATCAAAGCGGCGCTCCATTTCACTAATTGTCCAACGTAAGGCATTAACAGTTTTGTGCGAGTCAGTAATGACCGGTGTTAAAAGATGGGGGATGCCGTTATACAAAGTTAGCTCTACGCGTTTTGGGTCAACCATGATGAAACGTAGAGTTTCAGCGGTATTTTGATAAATCAAACTTAAGATGATGGAGTTAATACAAACAGTTTTACCAGAGCCAGTTGCGCCAGCAACCAAGAGGTGGGGCATGCGTGGTAAATCGGCAAACCAGACTTTGCCCGCCACGTCTTTACCTAATGCAATCATCATGTTGTGTGGACGATTTTGGAATTCAGGTGCTTCTAGTAATTCACGCAAAGTTACCATGGCTACTTTTTGGTTTGGCACTTCAACACCGACGAGTGATTTGCCTGGGATTGGTGCTTCAATACGAATGGGGTGAGCGGCCAAGGCCAAGGCCAAGTCGTTTGAGAGAGTAGTGATGCGTGTAAGCTTTACACCAGCAGCCGGTTTAAAAGAATACTGAGCAACACTTGGGCCAACTCGCACTTCGCCCATATCGACTTCAATACCAAAGTTGCTTAGGGTACTTTTGATTACTTCAGCGTTGCCTTTAATATCACCAGCTGACGGCTTGCTTTTGGAAGTGTAAAGAATATCTAAGTCTGGTAAGTCTTTTATCACTGGTCGAGGTACTCCTAAGGTAGGCGCTTCTTCCTCTTCTTCGGTTTCCTCCTCTTCATCTTCAGACTCTTCCTCTGCTTCTTTACCAATTGATTTTTGTTTAAACGATCTTTCTTCTTCCTCTTCAGCTTCTTCTTCCTCAACAGCAGCTTGATAATCACCCTTGATGCTAAACTTTACATCTTCGGTTTTTTTGAATCCGGCGAATAGCCCAACTAACTGTTTGCCTGCCCAACCTAAAGCGAGGAAGGCTTTTTTGTGTAGTTCAACTAAGCGGGTGAGTGAGGTGTTAAAAAGGAAGATGATAGCAACAAGAAGTAGGCCAATTAAAATCATGAGTCCGCCCCAATAGCCAACATATTTCCCTAGTGGCCAACCAAGAACCAAACCAATCAAACCACCACCATATCCTTGCAAAGCAATATCTACCATTTCACCAACAGGTTTACCTAAATGAACAAGACCGTTAAAACTTAAGAAAAAAAGCACTGCCCCCAAAGAATGGGTGTGGCGATAGTTGTATTCGATGTCTTTAATTAAGAGAACAGCTGAGGTTATTAAAACAATTGGGAAGAAATATCGAACCTGTCCGAAAAGTAGGGCAAGTAGGGAATCGATAAACTGACCGGCAACACCAGCTAAGGAGAAAAAGCTTAGAGTTGCTAAACCAGCAACGATAAACAAAAAAATTGCCAACAGTCCGTGGCTGATCTGCGGATTAAGATTAAGCGGCGCCCTAGTTTGGCGGCGCTGACAATGGTACATTCGTCGTCGCATAGTTTGTGGTAAAGATATTATATCACATTTTTTGATTTGGGGTGATGTGTATAAGTTCATATTAAAACCACGTTGGTTATTCACGTGGTTTTTTGTTTGGTAAAAAACACCGAGGCTCTAAGGCCTCGGTTAGTTTTATACAAATTTTATTTCCAATTCTTTGCCCAGTGCTGCTGCCACTTTTACTAGTGTGTTTGTTGAAAAATTTTGTTTGCCAGCTTCCATTCTTGCCACATTACTTTGAGTGGTACCAATTTTCTTTGCCAGTTGGCTTTGTGATACTTTTTGTTTTTTACGTAATTGTAAAATTTGGTAAGCCAATTCTAGTTGTTTGCCATATTCGTCAAACAATCGTTTAGATTCCGGGTTTTTCAATTCTTTTTGAAGATCTTGCTCAAAATCATTTAGTTTTCTTTTATTCTTCATATATATTTGGGTTATTGATCGTCTCTAGATAATATTTTTGTGCTTTTTCAATTTCGCTTTCTGGTGTCTTTGGAGTTTTTTTGGTAAATCCGTTTAATAAAATGATTTTTTTATCAATAAAAGTAAAATAGAAAATCCTGTGTCGCTCTTTGGCAAAATCGACTCGCAATTCTCTTATTTTGTCTTTTATATGCCGCGAGTAGGGTTCGTCTAGATAGCCATTATTTAACCGTAGATACTCCAAATATTTAAAGACCTTTACTCTTACTTTATGTTGTAAACCGAGAATAAATTCTCTTGCCGGCTGTTTTCCATTAGAACTATTTTTATAATAAAATATTTTATATCCCTCCATACGTTTAATATTATATATCATTTATGATATGTTGTCAATATCTTTATCCACACAAAAAAGATGTGTTGGGAAATTTATTATTTTATTTTATCATAAAAATTGAATCCAACGAAAAACATGTTTTTTTGATTTAGTTTTCGTGGTATAATATATCCATGAAACTATTTGGAGGAAACAGAGGATTCACTTTAATCGAAGCGGTTGTTGCCGCGGCGATATTTTTGATATTTGCGCTTGGTATTTATGGTGGTATTTCATTGGTATTTAAAATTGTTTATCAATCACGTTTGAAAATTTTGGAAACTGCCCTTTTGTCAGAAGAGTTGGAATCAGCGCGTAATATTCCTTTTGATAGTATTGGTATTCAAAATGGTGTACCCGCTGGTGTATTAGCTCGTACTAAAAGTGTGGTGCGAAACGGCGCGACATTTTTACTTACTACGACCGTACGTAATATTGATAATGCTTTTGATGGTATGGCAACTGGTACACCCACTAAAGATACTTCACCCGGTGATTACAAGTTAGTAGAGATGTCGGCGATCTGTGCAAATTGCACACAGACTCGGCCGGTTATTTTAAGTACGTTGGTAGCGCCAAAGAATTTGGAAGGTGCGAGTTCTAATGGTCACCTATATATTCAAGTTTTTGACGCCAGTGGTTTAGTAGTGTCTGGCGCAAGTGTTCATGCCATAAACACTGCACGCACACCAAATACGGTAATTGATGATGTAACTGATAACGAAGGGTGGTTAAAAATCATTGATACTCCGACTGGTACTTTAAGTTATCATATTACTGTTTCTAAAGGTGGTTATTCTTCTGATTACACCGTTGTTAGTTCGGTTGATAATCCTAACCCTGTGAAACCACCGGCTAATGTGGTTAGCCAAACGGTTACGGAGTTAAGTTTTTCGATTGATCGATTAGGTAGTATTAATTTACATTCAATCAATCCAACTTGTTCCGCAATCGGCAGTGTTGGTTTTAATTTACATGGTACTAAGGTATTAGGTACTAATCCGAATATTTATAAGTTTAGTCAGAATTTTACGGCTAATGGTGGTGGGGAATATAGCTTTGCTAATCAAGAGTGGGATACCTACTATTTATCACCAACGGGCGTGTCATATGATATTGCTGGTACAATACCAATGTTGCCACTCAATTTAACCCCTGGGTTAAATCAAGAGTTCTATGTGGTGCTTCGCACTCACACCACTAATTCAGTTTTGGTAAAAGTAAAAGATGCAGGTACGGGGTTGTCTTTGTCGGATGCATCGGTGCGTCTTTATAACGGCAGCTTTGACGATACGCTTGCTACTAGCTTAGGTTATTCACGTCAGACTGATTGGTCTGGTAGTAGTGGACAAGTGGATTATACAACGGAGAATAAATATTTTTATGACGATGGTAATTTAGATATTAACTCTCCGGTGGGAGATTTGAAATTACGTAAAGTGGGAGGAATATATTTAAGTAGTGGGTATTTAGAATCATCAACTTTTGATTTGGGTGGTGCAGTCAGTTTACGTAATTTGGAGTGGGAGCCATTATCTCAACCGGTTCAGACTGGTAGCAATCCAATTGTTTTTCAATTAGCAACCAGTAATTCTAGTACTCCAGCAGCTTGGGATTTTATCGGTCCAGATGGTACCGCTGCTACTTTCTATAATGCCACCAATACTGTGGTGCATGCTAGTCTGAGCGGAAAAAGATATTTGCGCTATCGTGTGTATCTTTCAACCGCTGATAATCATTACACACCACAACTTTCTGAGGTGGCAGTAACGTATACTAGTGATTGTACGCCTCCAGGGCAGGTGTTCTTTTCAGGGTTAGCAGCTGGGACATATACACTAGAAGTTTCTCGTAGTGGTTATTCTATCAACTCTGGTTCAATTGAAGTGAGTGGTAACGGTGAGGCGGTTGTTAGTCTATCTCCTCAAGAATAATAATATGATTAGATTAAACAAAAGGGGTTTTACCATGGTTGAAGTGCTAGTTGCCATTGGTATATTTTTGCTTTTAATCACCGGTATTGTCGAGCTTCTTTTGTGGGGTTTACACGGACGTGATGTGGTGTGGGAACAATTGTCAACGCAAAACGATGGCAGAAAAATTGTTCAAGATTTTGTTAACGAATTACGGCGTGCAAATGCTTCAAGTATTGGATCATATCCATTGGAGGTTGCCAATACGAGCACGATTGTATTTTACAGTAACATCGATTCTGATTCTTGGCGTGAGCGAGTAAGATATTTTTTATCGGGTAAGTTACTTAAAAAAGGAATTACTAAACCAACAGGTAATCCTTTGACGTATAATCCGGCAAATGAAGTGATAACCACTGCCGTTAATGATGTGGCCAATGCTACCACTTCAGTTTTTTATTATTATGATCAAAATTATTCGAGTGTATCTGGTACGCCAATGTCTGCACCGATAAATGTTACATTGGTTAGAATGGTAGGAATTAAATTAATGTTGGAAGAAAAGCCAAATGTGGCACCAGTGCCTTTTAATATTGAATCAAAGGTAGAAATTAGGAATTTGAAAAGTAATTAATTAGTATGATAAGGGAATTTAAAAAAGATAATCGTGGTTCCATGCTTTTGTTTGTTATGGTGTTTGGGGCGATTAGTTTTACGCTTCTTGTTGGCGGGGTGGTGGGTTATGCAATTTTAGAAAACAGGGCTTCAGCTCATAAACACAATCGTGAAATGGCTTTTCAGATTGCGGAAGCTGGTGTTAACTACTACCGTTGGCATTTGGCGCATAATAAAACTGATTATACTGATGGCACTGGTCAGTCGGGTCCGTATGTGCATGATTATGAAGATAAAGACGGGAATGTTATTGGTCAATATTCTTTAGTAGTTACACCACCACCCTCTGGTTCCACTGTGGTAACAATTGAATCGACTGGTTGGTTAAATATACAAGAGAGTAGTAAACGTATTATTCGTGCTCGAGTAGGCTTCCCGGCTTTGACTGATTATGCTTTTTTAACGAACGGTGATGTTTGGATTGGAGATGATGAAGTGGTTCACGGGAAAATGCATGCTAACAGTGGTATTCGATTTGATGGGACAGGGGACGCACAAATTACCTCAGCTGTTCCAACCTATATTTGTAAGGCGCATATTGGTTGTGGCAATGTGGAAAAGCCGGGCATTTGGGGTGATGGTACACCCCAAAGTTATTGGAGTTTTCCTGTGCCATCTAAGGATTTTTCGGCTGTGACTGTTAAATTGGCGGATGTAAAAACAGGGTCAAAGAGTGGTGGAATATATCTTTCATCTTCGGGTAAACAGGGTTGGCGGTTGGAGTTTACTAGCGATGGCCATGTTAAGGCTTACAAAGTTAATACGACAAATTGTTATAACGGGAAAGATATTAATGACAATCGATACTATACTTTTTGTATTGATATCAAAACTTTAGGCACTGCTACCACTTATGATATGCCGTCTAATGGATATATATATGTAGAGGATACGGTATGGGTAGATGGAGTGGTTAATGGTAGAGCGACAGTTGGTACAGCAACAGGCAAGTCGATTATTATTAACGGTAATTTAACTTACTTAGCAAAAGACGGAAATCACAGTTTGGGTTTGATGGCTGAGAAAAATGTTTTAATACCATATAATTCTCCAAATATTTTGGAGATCAATGCAGTGATTTTGGCTCAGAATGGTGCAGCTAAGAGGTACTATTACCCAGGTAATACGAAGGATAGTTTAACGGTGTATGGCTCGATAATTACCAATGGTCTTTGGACATGGAGTTGGGTATCAGGCGGCGGGTCAGTAGTGTCAGGTTATGAAGCTACCAACTCTACCTATGATGCCAATTTAACCTATGGACCGCCGCCAGGTTTTCCAGTAGGATCAGAGTACAATTTAATTAGTTGGGAGGCGTTGAATTAGGGGAATGTTTGTACGAGAGAGATGTGTAATATGGAATTATATGTTAGGGAATAAAAAAATACTTCAGATGGACTGAAGTATTTTTTGATTCGGTTATTTTATGCTTTTCCGCTCATAGTACCTTTGCCGGTATCGGCAATTTTGTTTGATCTGCCACTGTCTGCTGCAGCTGCGATCACATTTGATATTCTTAGCGATTTTTCCTTAGGTGTTCTTTCTAAAGCAAGGTCAGTTTGTGTTTTTACGATTTTATCAGTAAGTTCTTCAAATGCAGGTATCCGTTGTTCATATAGTTTATTAAACTTACGTTGAGAAAAGAACCCCATTTTTCCTTGTTCATCCATGTCGATGTTGAAAGTTTCTTTAAGTCTTGCGAGCAACTTAACCAGTCTAATCTGATTTGTGTCTTCTGGACGCATGACTTTGTCTGTCGCTATAATTTTCTTTTCAGCGTTAGTTAAGAATTTTAGGGTTGGTGCAGTTCTTTCTGGATTAGAAATTGATGGTGGTAAAACGGAGCGCTCTATTCTGGCAGTAGGTGTTGGCGCTTGTTCGACGACTGGTTCTGGTTGAGATAAGTTAACTTCAGGTGTAGTGTTTAAACGTAAACCTGGGCTCTCAATTACACCGATGTTACTTGTGATTTTTTCTCGTCTAGATACTAACTCAGCATATACACTGTTTGTATCCATTAAATTTTTATGAGCTTTTGTTGCTTTATTAATAACCCAAAATCTCATTTTTTTAATTTCTTCACCTAACAAATCAGCAGTTTTGCTATTAAGCTCATCTAATTGATTTTGTAACATAACCGCACGATCAACTCCTGTTGATTCTGATTTATTTTTGCGTTGCTGTGAGACGGCTATTCTTTCAGCATCGTCCCAAGCAAGTTTCTCGTTCTGAGGTGTATCGCCTTGTTGTAAAATATTAGTTTCTTTGTTTAATGAAGCTTGTTTATCTGGTGATAATGGTGCTCCTTTTTCAAAATTTGACCCACGTGAAGCTTGTTTTGCTGCAAATTCGGCTTTCTTAGCTTCATATGTACCGTCAGCACGTGATTTTTTTATCGCTTCTCTGGCTGCAGCTATGCCTGCAAGGCGTTTTGCCTCTGCTGCCTCAGCTTTGCCAGCTGGTGTTTTTGCGTGTAGCTCATCATTAGCGTCAGCGAGCTGTTCTGCTAATAGTGCGTCAAAAGCATCAACAGAGCGTAGTCGTTGTGGTTTATCTGAAGTTTTGACAGCTGGTGTTTGGCCTTCAACTGAAGCTATATTTGCTGCACGTCTTTCGTCCGGAGCTTCTGCTCTGCCTGCCGCTGTTTTTGAATGTAACTCAGCATTGGCATCAGCCAGTTGTTCTGCGAGCATAGCATCAAAAGAGTCGACTTCATGTAGACCTTTTGCCGGTGATATTTTTTTGTCAGCACCTGGTGGGCTATATCGATTTTCTGCTCCGAACGCCATATGATTGTTAATTAGTAAATAATATTTTCCTTTGTAAAAAAGGATTAAATTGGTAAATTGATTTACCAACGGGTGTATTATAGCACATTTTCAGACTTTTTTCAAGGGCTTGTTTATTGGTTCTTTTTTAGTTATTGAAATATAGTCTGGTACTTGTTATACTTAATACCATAGATATATAAATATTACTTTATGTCACAAACGATTCGTAAGTTGGTTATTCCGGTTGCTGGTTTAGGAACGCGCTTTTTACCAGCTACCAAAGCTTCACCTAAAGAGATGTTGCCGGTGGTTGATAAGCCAATTATCCAATATGTAGTAGAAGATGCAGTACGATCAGGTATTACCGATATTATTTTAGTCACTGGTCCATCAAAGCGGGCAGTGGAAGACCATTTTAGTCCTAACTATGAATTAGTGAATTGGTTAAAGAAGCAAGGGAAGGGAGAGATGGCTGAAGAAGTAAAGAAAATCGCTGATTTGGCTAATTTTATCTTTATCCGTCAAAAAGGTCCATATGGTAATGGTACACCAGTAATGTGTGCTAAGAATGTGATTGGTGACGAACCTTTTGCGGTTATGTGGGGTGATGAGTTCCATTATGCACCAAAGAAACCTCAGCTTAAACAATTGATTGAGGTGTTTGAAAAATATGGTGATCCGGTTTTAACTGGTTATCCGGTTAATGATGAAGGAACAACCAAGTATGGTGTGATCGATGGGGTAGAAGTGGAAAAATCAGTTTTAAAAGTAAAGAATATTGTTGAAAAACCAGGACCAGAGAAAGCCCCTTCACGAATTGCGAGTTTGGGTGGTTTTATTTTAACCCCAGATATTTTTGAAATGTTAGAAAAAACAAAAGTAGGTAAGGGTGGAGAATTATGGTTGGTAGATGCAATTTTTAAACTACTTAAGAAACGTCCAATTTACGCGAAAGTAGTAGATAGTAAATATTATGATACTGGTTCGAAGCTTGGATACTTGCAAGCCAACGTAGATTTTGCTTTGCGTGATCCGAAATTGTCCAAAGAGTTTAGGAAATATTTGAAGAGTGTGATATAATTAAAGCTGATTAAAATTCTATCGCTTTGGTTATGAAAAATAAAATATCAATTTCTTTTCTAGCAATTTCTATGATTGCTGGTTTGTTTTTGTTTCTTGGATTTGGTTGTAAAGGGATTACGCAAGCCGAGAGACAGTTAACTAAGCCAGTCACTTTGGAATACTGGACGGTTTTTGATGATGTGGATGCTTTGCGTGCAGCGGTAGCAAAATTTAATGCGACTCGTCCACAGGTTACAGTAAATATTCGTCAGATTCGTGAGGCTGAATTGTATCCTCGTTTAGTTGAAGCGTTAGCAGAAGATCGTGGTCCGGATATTATCTCTATTAAAAATCGTTGGTTAAAAACATTTCAAAGTAAATTGGTGCCAATGCCAGCGTCAGTAAATGACACTACGGTTGTTGTTCAGAAAGGACAGTTTAGTACAGAGACGATTGTTAACAACACCCCACGGCCAATGATTAATTTGCTTGGCCTAGATCGAGAATATGTAAAAGTAGTTAAAGACGATGTGGTGATTGGTGATCAGATATATGGTTTGCCATTGTCACTTGATACCATGGCTATATATTACAATAAAGATATTTTAGATCGATCAGGTGTACCAGAACCACCAAAGAATTGGGAAGAGTTTCAAGCGGCAGTAAAGAAAATTAATAAGTACGACAAAAAAACCAACAAGATTGTACAGTCTGGTACGGCTCTTGGCACAGGAAGTAATATTAATGGTGCAGATGATATTTTGTATGCATTGTTCCGCCAGAGTGGCGTTGCTTTTTCTGCCAAAAGCGGACAGGCTTTGTTTAATTTAACTACGGGCGGAGGGGATGAAACACCCGCAATGGCAGTGTTAAATTTTTATACTGATTATGCGAATTCGACACGTGATACTTATTCTTGGAATAGTGAAATGGGTAATGCGTTAGATCAATTTGTAAATGGGTCAGTTGGATTTTTCTTTGGTTATAGTTACAACTATCCACAGATAAAAGCACGGGCACCACAGTTAAACTTTGAGGTGTTACCATTGTTTCAGCTGAATCCAGAAAAGCCAGTTAATGTTGCAAACTACTGGGTTCAAACCGTTGTTGGTAAATCAAAGAATCAAAACGAGGCGTGGAACTTAATTGATTTCTTGACTCATTCAAAAACTACCAAGGATTATTTAGATGCTACGGGTAGACCAACCGCACTTCGTGCTTTTATTTCTGCTCAAAAAGAAAAGTTAGAATTATTACCATTTGTTTCCGATGTCTTGATTGCTGAGAACTGGTATCGTGGTAGTAACTATGAAGCAGCGAATAGAGCAATCAATGATTTGTTAAGCGCTTGGTTGATACCTGGGCCAGAGGATAAAGGTCAGGCGGAGTGGCGTCAAACTCTTCTTAATGATGCTGCGGCGAAGATTAATCAAACTATCTAAGTATGATTAAAAAAACCAGTTGGTTAGTAGGAGGTTTAATTGGGTTGATGTTTTTCTTAACCCCCACATTAGTTTCGGCGGCTGATTATTGTTTTTGTGGGAGTGATTTAAGCAAAGCAACGCCAGAGAATATTAAAGACAATTCTTTGTTTAGTAGTAGTTGTGAAACAGCAGCAGATGAAGCTACTTGTTTAGCAAAGCAGGGTGAAGGATTAAAAAGAAGTTGTAAGTTTTTTGCTGGAGCAACGGGTGAACAGTTATGTAAAGACGAAAAAAATAAATGGGAAGCCTCTCGAGATTTAGAAGGAACGGCTGCTACTAAAAGTGGTTTCAGAGGAGTGGCTAGCCAATTAATTCCAGAATGTCTCTTGGCGCGATCGTTCTCGAAAGTGGCAGATGATCCTTGTATGGATGTTTCTATTTTTGTATTTTTTCTTATTCAGCTGTCACGGTATTTGTTTGGTGTAATTGGTGCTTTGGCTTTGGTAATGTTTGTTTATGGTGGGTTTACATTGATCTTGTCTCAAGGCAGTTCGGAGAAAGTAAAGAAAGGTACAGATATTTTGGTGGCAGCAGTAATTGGTTTGGTTATCATGTTTGGTGCTTATATGTTAGTAAGTTTCTTGGGTGAGGCGGTTAATATAAAGCCAGAGTTTCAATTGACTAGTTAAAATATATGCGTGAGTTTTTTTCTTTTAAGTTTTTGTCTTTCTTTGTAATTTTTTTATCTGGGTATTTGTTTGTTTCTCATTATGATTATGCCGCCGCCGCTGGCGCTTGTTGTGTTTACTATGAAGGTGATGAGCCAAGCGAAATCTGTCTAAATATTACAACTAATCAACCGGCGGATTGTTCTTTAGAGTCAGGTATCTATTCGGATAATTTAAAAGGAGGCTATTCTTCAGAATCTGGAGAATGTATTGATGTACCTGGATTTTATGCTGCGGCAGTTGGTAACGACGATGAAAACTGTGCTAAAGCAGACCAATTAAATAATAGTACTGGTTTTTTGGTTAAACTTAGTAAGGCGAGTGCGAATGGTGTTAAAAAACAAATAGAAGCTGTGCAAAAAAATGCGTGTTGTTACAACTCAGATGCCTCATGTAAGGATGCCCCGCCACATGTTCCTTTTATTCGTCCAGAAGTTCTCGGTCAGATTGAGTCAGGGATAATTCCTGCCGGGAGCAATCTTGGTGATTTTTTAACTTGCGACGATCCAAATTCAACAGTCAGCGCTTCGTGGGGTGGTTGGAAAGAGTTTGCTGGGAATTGTGCTGATCTTTTTTCTAACGGGATAAAGCCTTGTAGTAGTGCTGAGTCGATAATAGAAAAACCTACCGCTCCAGTTATTGACACTGCTAAAATACTTAAGGCCGAAGCTGCTAGCACACTTAATCCAATGAAATTTAAAACAGGCGCAGCGGGAGTTAACGATTTTATTGGCAGAATGATTGCCGCTATGACGTTTACCATGGGGTCTTTGTTGTTGCTTTTCTATGTCTATGCCGGCGTGCTTTGGATGACTTCGGCGGGTAGTAGTGAAAGAGTTGGTAAGGCAAAGCAAATTGCTATCTGGAGCACGCTTGGGGTGATAGTGGTTTTGGCAAGTTATGCGATCGTTACTATTCTTTTTAAATTTGCTGGGTAATATATGAAAAAATTATTTTTATATTTATTAATTGTTGGGTGTGTATTTTTTCCGGCGACTACTTTTGCTGCAATTTATTTTTGTGATTGTTCTGGTAGTTCTTTGTCTGAAGTTGAACGAGTTAATGGTCAAAAATGTGCTTCTTTTGGTGCGGCAGCAGAAGTGGAAGCGGTTTGTCCAGAAGGTTGTACTAGTGGTGGGCCAGTGGAAGCTTTGCCGGAGTCGTGCAATGAAGAGGTGCCAGGAGTCGCTCCTAGTTCTACTGTCAGCGCCCCAACTGATTCTGGCAATGTAGTAAAATTAAGTAATCCTTTGGAGGGAAATGTAACAGATGTGAATGCTATTATTGGCAATGCTATTAAAACTGCCACTGGTATAATGGGTGCTCTTGTTCTTTTGATGATTGTTTATGGTGGAATTACTTGGTTGACAGCTGCTGGTAGTCCGGAAAAAATTAAGTCTGGTTCAAACATGATTATTTGGGCAATTTTAGGTGCAGTAGTGGTGTTGTCTAGTTATCTGCTTTTGACAGCAGTGTTGAAAGGATTGTCTGGATAAAAAATAATCGGTGTGTTATAATTATTGTATAAATTTTGATACAAAGAAAGGGGGTGAATATATGCAGAAAATTTTATCGACTATCGTTTTGAGTGTAATGTTGGTGGCAGGTTTAGGTATTGTTATGAGTCCATCAATGGTGAGCGCTGCGGTTTGTACTGGCGGTGCAGCCGTTGGGACAATGCAAGGCACACCTCCAGTAGCATGTACCGCTGCCGCTAGTACTAATAATGATATTAGTGCTACTTCTTTAGGTCTTTACTATGGTGCTGACACCGGTTTAGGTTCTAAGGATGTGCGTACTACTATCGCTAGTATTATTCGTACAGCCATGAGCTTACTTGGTATCGTAGCAGTTGTTATCATCTTGATTGGTGGTTTCACTTGGATGACCGCTGGTGGTAACGAAGAAAAAGTAGGAGAGGCAAAGAAATGGATTTTTTCTGGTATTATCGGTTTAGCTATTATCTTGTCCGCTTACGCTTTAGCTAGCTTTGTTATTACCCAGTTGGTTACAGCTACCCTTAACCCATAATAGTTTTTATCTTTCTACAGGGGGTTCGCGCGCGCAACCCCCTGTTGGAAGAAGTTTTATTGGCTAGTGGAAAGAAGGTATTTTTTCCAGTGTCCAATATATAAGATAAATATGTATATTAAAAAAATATTGATTGCGTTTGTTCTCGCCTTAATTTTGTTGTCTCCAATTTTTGTTTTGGCAGCAGCAGATCCTACTTATGGTGCTGGAGTAGCAGCGGATAAGGCGGGATTAAAAGATACAAAAATTGCTAAAATGGGAACACCGGCGGCTGTTATTGGTGTAGTGATTAATATTGCCTTGTCTTTTATCGGTATTATCTTTTTTGTTTTAATCTTATATGCTGGTTTTACTTGGATGACAGCAATGGGCAATACCGAACAAGTCACTAAAGCAAAAAATATTATTGAAGGAGCAATTATTGGTCTAGTTTTGGTGGGCGGTGCTTACGCGATTGCGAATTTTGTTTTCACTAGTTTGGGAACGAAAACTAGCAGTACACCGGCTGGAGAGGTGACGGCAGAGACATGTGCGAAAACAAAACCTGGTTTTACTTGTAAAGATATTGGTAGTTGTGGTTTGCCGCCATTTGCTGCTGATGCCACGACATCAACTAAACGTACTGCATGCTCTAATAATTCAGATAAATGTGCTTTAAGTCTTTGTACAGGCGGTGATTTAAATGTTTGTTGTAAATAACATTTTATAAATTATGAAAAAAATATTTTTACTCCTTTCGGTTTGTCTGTTGCTATTACCTTTTTCTGCTTCAGCACAATGGAACAGTGCGGCAACAAAATTAGGGGAAGTTGGCAAACAAACCGGCTTAGAAGCTAGTTTAGAGACTTCGGTTGGTACTATTATTTCTGGTGCATTGGCTTTAGTTGGTACAATATTTTTAATTTTAACTGTCTACGCTGGTATTCTTTGGATGACTGCTCAGGGCAATGAAGAAAAAGTTACCAAATCAAAGAATATTATTATTGCTGCAATTATTGGTTTGGTTATTACCATGGCCGCTTATGCAATCACTAGTTTTGTTACAGGTAGGTTGGCAGGTGGTGGGACAGGACCAACAACATGTGCGACCACATCAGATTGTTCGGGTGGTCAAACTTGTAGTACAACAATTAAGCAGTGTTTGTAGGTTAGTAAATAAATTTATGAAATTAAAAAGTAAAATTATCACCTCTGCCCTTCTCTCGCTTTTTGTTTTTTTGATAGCTGTACCAGTTTTAGCAGCACCAAATATTAATGAGTTGACCGGCAAGGTTGCGGCACAGGCTGGGTATGATAAGAGCGACGAGAGCGGGACTGCTTTGTCAGAAAAAGTTGGCGGAATTATCAAGATAGCGATGACGCTGGTTGGTACACTTTTTTTAGCTCTAACAGTTTATGCTGGGTTTTTGTGGATGACTGCTAGTGGTAACGAAGAACAAGTTACTAAGGCAACAAATATTTTAAAGATGGCAGTTATCGGTTTGATAATAGTCGTAGCAGCTTATGGTATTACGGCTTTTGTGGTGGTGTATACGGTTGGTGGAGCTCAGGGTAGCGGCTCAGCAGTTGGTGCTGCTACACCTTCTAGTGATACAGGCTTTTGGGATGGTTTTGGTCGGGGTTGGAGTAGTGGCTGGCAGGAGTTTAAAAATGGTTTTAAGTAATTGTTTTATGAAAAAGGTTTTTGTTTTTTTGTTTATATCTTTGGTCTTTTTGGGAAGTGCTTTGTCGTTTTCTTTGGTAAATGCTGCGGCAAGCAGTACTCAAGCTCAGATTGCTGAGCAGCTGCAGGCAGCTGCTGGAGAAAAAGGGGCAGGGTTTGGTGAAGCTCAAGATCCACGTGTAACTGTTGTTAATATTATTCGGACAGCGTTAGAGTTTATTGGTATAATATTTATTGTCTTAACATTGTATGCTGGATTTTTGTGGATGACGGCTGGTGGTAATGAAGAAAAGGTAACTAAATCAAAAACTTTGTTATTTCAAGCAACTATTGGTCTGGCAATTATTGTTTCTGCTTATTCTATTACTTTAATGGTAGCAAAGATCGTATTTGGCCGGTGGACTGATTATGAAAATATTCAGTATATAGAACAACGTGGCACGATTGAATGTCATGGTTTATCTTGTCCTTAATCATCGTTAGACTCTCCTTAGAAAAGGAGAGTTTTGAAATATATAGTTTTTACTTGTTTGGGAATGAATAATCATTTTTTTCATTTCTTTCGTTTGTTTCGATTATGAAAAAGATAGGTATATTTTACGTTAATGCTGGTGGTGGGCACAGTGGTGCTGCTAAAGCGTTAGCCAAAGAGATAGAAGAAAAATATTCTGGGTTAGCTCAGTCTGTTTTAGTTGATGCTGGAGCTGAGAGTAATAGGTTGTCTAAATGGTTGTTACACAAGGGGTATGCGTTGTGGATTAACAGCAATCATTTCATATTACTGTGGTGGATGTTTTATTGGATCTCGCAATATTCTTGGGCAATGTATTTGTTTGTGAACATGTTTCGCAATCAAAAGCACATGGATAGCCTAGTAAAAGAGGGCAAATTTGACATTGTAATTTCGTTGTATTTTTTTATTACCCCGCCACTTTTAACGGCTGTTAGAAAGGTAAGTCCACAGACAGAAGTGTGGTCGGTTGTAACTGATCCTTTTTCTGTACCACGAGTTTGGTTTTTTGAAAAAGAGATTAAATATTTTGTTTTTTCCGAATTAGCAAAAAAGATAGCCCTCGAGCAGGGTGTTGGAGAAAAGAATGTTTTCGTGACAGCACCGTTGATAAACAAAAAGTTTTTGCAGACGCGTGTATCGGACAAGATGGAGATGCGGAGAAAGTTAGGTTTGCCGCTTGATAAAAAGATAGTCTTAGTGGCTGGTGGTGGTGATGGAATGTATAAAGGAGGAGAGGTTGTTCGTTCACTAGTAGATTTGTCTGACGACTTTTGTTTAATTGTCGTTTGTGGGCGAGAGCAGAAATTTTTTGAACAAGCGAGTCGTTTACGAAGCAGTTACCCAAGTAAAATATTATCAGTTGTTGGTTTTGCAGAGAACGTGGAAGAATTAATGGAGGCAGCAGATTTGGTGGTAGGCAAAGCGGGACCGGCAGTAGTTTTTGAATCTTTAATTATTGGTCGTCCAATAATTTTAACTAGCTATATCTGGGGACAGGAGAAAGGCAATCGTGATTTTGTGGTGGACAACAAGTATGGCAAGTATGAACCAAGGATTTGGCGGTTATCACAAACAGTAAGTAGTTTTTTTTCTGATGAAGAGGGGTATATAAAAATATTAGAAAGAATAAAGCTATTATCATTTGGAAATGGTGTGGAAGAAATATTACAGAAAATATTAAAAACAAAAGACCTCGAATAAAATCGAGGTCTTTTAAAAAATCCGGGTGGGGGTGTCCTACGGGAGTCGAACCCGTGTTGTCGGTTCCACAAACCGACGTAATAACCGTTATACCAAGGACACCCCTACCAGGACTTTATCTTAGTTGAGATTATATCTTAATATATATAATTTTTCAACTACCCGTGCCCCCAGCAGGAATCGAACATACAACTCAACCTTAGAAGGGTCGTGTTTTATCCATTAAACTATGAGGGCAAATATTCAATATCCATTTGGGGTAAGTGTCAATATAATAGTATGTTTTGTAAAAAAAATCAAGTTATGGTATTATTTAAGGGTAAATATTTAATTATGAATAAATATCTTTTATTACTTTTGCCCGTATTTTTGTTAGCGGTTTTTTTGTTTGGATTAACACCGGTTAAGGCGCAGTATGGATTAGATGAGACTGTTAGCAAGACAAGCTATAGCAAAAATGATACGCCAGAGTCTGTAACAACCACAATTATCAATACGGCGTTGTATTTGGTTTATTTTGTCTTTTTTATTCTGGTTCTATACGCCGGTATTCGTTGGATGACTGCCCAAGGCAATGAAGAACACGTAACCAAAGCCAAAAACATACTAGAAGCCGCAATTATCGGTTTGGCAGTCATTTCTATGGCTTATGCGATTACGAATTTTGTGTTAGGGAAGGTGGGGGCAGGGAAGGTGACGGAAGAGGTTAATTCGGGTATTAATCCTGGTGTGCCAACCGCTAACACTTGTACTATAAAACCAGGTACTAGCGTGAGTACTATTTGCAACCCTAAGCTTCAGGCAGAATGTTTGAGTTCGGCATGTGAATGGAACGGGATGGCCGTTGCCCCAGCCTTTAAGTGTACTGGCCAGCTAGAGAATTTCTCTAGTATGTGTGCAAGTATGGGGACTGAAGGTCCGTGCATAGCTTTGCCGTGGTGTATGTGGAATTAAGTTAATAATAAAATAGGTGTGTTTAATAACGGATAGGCCCATTGACACATTTCCCATTTTCCGCTATATTATACCCATAATTATTCCCGACTTGATCGGGGTCGAACCCTTCCGGACATGCCCGGGATGCGCTCGGCTAATGTTATTGCATGTATGTTAGACGTAAAAAAGAAACAGCAAGTTATCAAGAAGTTCCAGACCCATACTGGGGATACTGGTTCCAGTGAGGTCCAAATCGCTATTTTGACCGCTGAAATCGAGGAATTGATTGAACACTTGAAAGGCCACCACAAAGATCATTCTTCTCGTCGTGGTTTACTTCGTAAGGTTAGTACTCGTCGTCGTTTAATGCGTTATTTAAAGAAAGATAACCCAGAAAGCTACGATATTATCGCCAAAAAATTAAAAATCAAACAACCTCGTTCAATTACCAAATTAGATTCTTCTGGTAAGGAAGTAGCAGAAATTGAAGATTTAGAAGAGGTTGACATAGTGGAGGAAAAAGATGGAATTAAAGAATAAAACACATCATCCGTTAAAACACCCTGAACAACGCGTCGGGGTGTTTATTGATGTACAAAATATGTACTATAGCGCCAAAAATCTGTATGGTGCTAAAGTTGATTTTGGTAACATTGTTAAAGAAGCAATTGCTGGCCGCAAGCTTATTCGCGCTATTGCCTATGTTGTGCGTACCGAAGGTAAAGAGGAACAACCATTTTTTGATGCTTTGTATAACCTAGGCATTGAAACTAAAGAACGACCATTGCAAATCTTTTACGGTGGTGAGAAAAAGGCGGATTGGGATGTTGGTTTAACTGTTGATGCTATTCGATTGTCTGCTAGTTTGGATGCAATCATTTTAGTCACTGGCGATGGCGATTATTTGCCATTGGTAGAATATTTGAAGTTTAACCAAGGTAAGCAAGTAGAAGTTTTAGCTTTTGGTAGGACTGCCTCGGCTCGTCTAAAGGAAGCAGTGGATGATTTTATTGATTTGGCTGAAGAGAAAAACAAATTTTTGATTTCTGATCGTCGTCCACCAACAGCACGTCCTGCTGTTCGTCCACCGGTACAACGAGTAAAGAAATTTTAAGACTAGATCGTTAAACTTTTTTAAAAGAGTTTAGCATTTTATTCTTAAGAAGATGGTTTACGGACAAAGAGACCACTTATCTGGTCTTGTGCGCGTGAATCATCTTCAGGAAAGGACATTTATGAATGTCAAAAATTGGTCCATGGAATGGGGTGGAAGAACCTTGTCTGTGGAAATAGGAAAATTGGCCCTTCAGACCAATTCTTCTTGTGTGGTACGCTATGGTGATACTGTTATTTTGGCAACTGCCAATATGAGTCGCCAAACTCGTGATGGGATTGATTACTTCCCACTCATGGTTAACTTTGAAGAAAAGTTATACGCTGCTGGGAAGATCAAAGGTAGTCGGTTTATCAAACGTGAAGGCCGTCCAACCGAGGACGCAGTTTTGTCCGGTCGTTTAGTTGATCGTTCAATTCGTCCGTTGTTTGACGAACGTATGCGCAATGATGTGCAGGTTATCTTAACCGCACTATCATATGATATGGAAAACGATCCGCAGGTACCAGCTTTGGTAGCAGCGGCATTGTCTTTAACAATTTCTTCTATTCCTTGGAAAGGAAATTTAGTTGGTGCTCGTGTTGGTAGAATTGACGGTAAGTTGATTTTAAACCCAAGTTTATTAGAACGTGCTCAGAGTGATTTTGATATCGTTGTAGCAGGTAGTCCTCAAAAAGTAGTGATGGTAGAAGCAGCTTGTAAAGATATTTCTGAAGCTGATGTTATCACTGCCATGAAATTTGGTGCGGATAGCCTACAACCAGTTTTGGATTTTATTACTAAAATCCAAAGCGAGGTTGGTCAGACAAAAATGGATTTGGAAGAATTACTAAAAAGTGATTTGGAAGTAGCAATTAATTCATGGGAGAAAGATGTTGAGAATTTTATCGCTGACAAGGCAGAAGATTGGATGTTTGATTCCCCAAAAGTTAGTCGTGCTGAACGTGTAGTAATGGTTGATAGATTTACTGATGCTGTAAAAGAAATGATGGTAAGCAAGGAAACTGACGCTGCAGTACAGAAGATAATTTTAAGCCGCATGAAAATTTATGTGGAAAAATTTATCACTAAAAGAATTTTAGATAAAAAGCAACGTCTAGATGGACGTCGTTTAGACGAAGTGCGTAACTTGGAAGTTGAAACTGCCCTTTTACCACGCGTGCACGGTTCTGGTATGTTTATGCGTGGCGATACTCAAGTGTTATCAATAGTTACCCTTGGTGCTCCTGGTGATGTGCAGACCCTAGATTCAATGGAAGAGGAAGGCACAAAACGCTATATGCACCACTACAATGACACCCCCGCCACTTACGGTGAGGTTGGGCCATTACGTGGTCCAGGGAACCGTGCAATCGGTCATGGAGCAATTGCTGAGAAGGCCTTAGAGCCAGTTTTACCTACTGAGACTGATTTCCCTTACACTATCCGTGTAGTATCAGAAGTGCTTGGTTCAAATGGTTCTAGTTCGATGGCTTCAACTTGTGGATCTTCGTTAGCGTTAATGGATGCCGGCGTACCTTTAAAGAAAGCAGTCGCTGGTATTGCGATGGGTTTGGCAAGTGAACCAAATGGTCGTTATGAAATTTTAACTGACTTGCAAGATGTAGAAGACGGACCTGGTGGAATGGATTTTAAAATTACTGGTACCAAAGATGGTATTACCGTAATCCAAATGGACACTAAGACTGATGGTTTGTCTTGGGAAATCGTGGAGAGCACTTTTGGCCGCTCACGCACTGCTCGTTTAGAGATCTTGGAAGCAATGGCTAAAGTCATGCCAACTCACCGAGCAGAATTATCAAAGTATGCACCACGTATTGTTGTTATCAATATCAACCCAGACAAGATTAGAGATGTTATTGGTCCAGGTGGAAAGATGATTAACAAGATCATTGCTGAGACGGGTGTATCAATTGATATTGAACAAGATGGTCGAGTATTTGTTACCTCTAATGATGCCGCTCAAATGGAGAAGGCAATCAAGTGGGTTAATGATTTAACTCGCGAGCCATTAGCAGGTGAAGTATTCGAAGGCACGGTTACTCGTTTAGAGGATTTTGGTGCTTTTGTAGAAATTTTACCTGGTAAAGATGGTATGGTACATGTCAGTGATATTGCTTGGGGGCGAACCAACAAACCAAGTGATGTGATGAAGTTGGGTGACAAGGTAAAGGTACAAGTTAAGGAAGTTGACAATTTAGGCCGGGTAAACTTGAGCATGAAACTTCTTACCCCTAAGCCAGAAGGATACGTTGAGCAGCCACGTCCAGAACGTAGCAATGATCGACGTCCAAGCGGTGGTGGTCGTGGAGGTTTTGGTGGTCATCGTAATTAAAAACAAGAAAAGAAAAATGTCCCGAATTAAAACGGGGCATTTTTTTATCCACATTTTTATTTGACAGTAAAATATTACCTGCTATAGTATATATTAACTATGAAAAATATTTCTACAACTACTACCACCGTTCAGCTCTCTCTTTGAGGCGGTAGTTTTGTTAGATCAAACATTAACTGCGACCCTCAAAGGAGGGTCGTTTTTTTATGAATGAAACAATCAATAAAATATATTTTGATTTTGATAGCACTTTGATTAAAGCGGAAAGTTTGGATTTGTTAGGTTCGCGCCGGGGGGTGGGAGAAAAAGTTGCTGTTATGACGAAACGTTCGATGGATGGCGAAGTGGCTTTTGCTGATATTTTTATAGAAAAAATGCAGTTGATTGCTCCGACAAAAAACGATCTCGATCTTGTGGCACAGGAGTGTGTTGGTTTGTTGGTAGATGGAGCAGTAGAGGTAATAAAAATATTGTGTGCTTTAGATAAGCAGGTATATATTTTGTCAGCTAATTTTCACCCAATGATTTTACCGGTGGCGAAAAAGCTTGGGTTAGACGAGAGCAGTATTATCGCCAATGAGATATTTTTTGATGGGGATGAAAATTTTTCTAATTTTAATACTAGTTCGTTGCTGGCTCAGGATTGCGGTAAAACAAAAGTGTTACAGCAAGAAAAACAAAAAGGTGGAAGATTAGCGTTGGTGGGTGATAGTGTGGCTGACTGGGAAGCGGCAAGTGAAGTGGGTATTTTTGTTGGTTTTGGCGGAGTTGTACAACGAGAAAAAGTATTTAAGGAGTCAAAATATTTTGTTTCTGTACCATCATTATTACCAACTTTAAATTTTTTGTTATCAGTTGATGAGATGAATAAATTAAAAATTATTGGTTTTGAAAAAATAGTAAATGAAATTCAAAAATTGACTACCGCTACTACCACCGGGACAGGGCCGGTTGCTTGGTAGTGGTATTAGTTTTTGAACAAAATACTCGCCAAGGCTGGCGGGTGTTTTTGTTTAAAAAAGCAGGAGGAGGGAACATGCGAGAGGGTGCGTTGCTCTTGCCCGGATTCAAGTCGTCGTGTCGCTTTCGGGAGCCAGACGTGGGACAGTATCAACAGCAGAAGGGCGTGAAACAGATCAAGCAGGAGAATGATCTGTTCGCGGATCCGATTAGTGGGTGTGAGTGCGAGTTCATTTCTTCCCGAGTTGGGACGGCGCTCGTGATGCCGGGGGTACAGTGTCTGACGCGCTTTCCCGGGCATACCTTGCCTGGTCCGGGCGGTAGTTGTCAGATTAATGCCGGCGCTTTGGAATGGAGTCGCTTCCAGGAGCTTTCGAAGTTCGCGGGGATTCCGGTTGTTGGGAATCATCAGCCAGTAACGACCGTGGCAGAGCGTAAGCTGCCGTCGTGGGATTGGTCGGGTGTGGCAGAGCCGGACATCTTTGTCTTGAGTCCCGTCGTCGTTCAAACGCTGCCGCGGAGTGATGTTGGTTGGCAGGCGTATGTTGAAGAGCTGCGGCGCAATCTGCACCAGGCGCACGATGATGGCGTAGCCAAAGTTCTGTCGTTGGTGCGTCAGGCTTGGGACCAACACGGTAGGATGGTCTACAATCGCGATACGCTTTTGTGGGCAGAGAACACTATGTCAGTTGTTGGTAAAGAGAATTGCGGGTTGAGCGTAGCTTTTGAGTTGGAGGCAGCAGCGAGTTATCGACAGTATTCTTACAATCTCAATATTCATAGTCGGGGTGTTTATCGCGGCATGTGGATTGAGGTTGGAGAAGTCGGGCTCGCTTCCATCAAGGCAACTGAGCTGGTGGTGCCGGCGCGTATTATCCAAGAGCTCCAGAGCTTGTACAAGAACGGGTTTGCTCCTATCGTGGTGAATGAGTATGGGTGCAATACGGACGGTAGCCATCGCCATACTACCGCCTGGCTCTGGAACTTGCTCAAGGCGATCGGATCGTTTAGCTCGGGAGTTCTTCAGTCGCGTGTCACCGAATTCGTCGGGAAGCATTGCTTGGCCATGGGCCCGATCATCACGCGTGAAGTCTTGCGTGTGTTGTCGGAGTTGTTGGCTAATCACTCCCAGCTTCTGTTCGAAGAAATCATGCCGCAAGTGCACAGGCATCATCCGATTTCTGCTTTGCCAGTAATACTGCTTAATGAGTATTCGGCTGGTACGGTAGTGAAGAAGGAGTATGACGAAGGCACGGCAGTGCGGCGTGTTGATCCGGAGACGTATCGGTTGCTTGCCAACAACCCCTCCTTTACCCTTCCGGCACGTGGTCCTTATCACCGTACGGACCGCTCGATCCTTCCCTGGTTTCAAATTTTGGAAAAGGAGTAGTAGTTCTTTCTTGGCCTGTCCCTCGGCTATTCAATAGAGGTGATAGTGAGCCGGCATTCTCTCCGGCACTTCACTTTGTCGACAAAGGAAATAAAAAACCACCGTTTTAAGTATGGTGGTTTTTTATTTCCTTTGTTTTTAATTATTAAAATCGTCGTCATCATCTCCGTCTTCTAGCGCGTCACCCCAGTTTTCTTTTTTTAATCCATCTTTACCGTCACCGTCTTCGTCGTCGGTATTTTCGTCATCTAAAAGTTGCCAATCATCATTACCCCCTAAATTACTGTTATTTAAAATCATATTTAAGTTAATATGTTTTTGTTAGCTATTGGTAACCAACACCTAATATTTTAAAATATCTTAGTAGTTTCAGTCAAGGAAATTATCAACAGGAGTGTTGACTTTTGGGGTAAATGATATATAATACTAGCGTTTTTGCGGGTGTCGTATAACGGCTATTATTCCAGTTTTCCAAACTGGCGACACGGGTTCGACTCCCGTTACCCGCTCATGGATGATTTAAATAAAATAGTACCTTTGTCTTCTCGTCGATTGGTAGCGCTAGTTACCTTTTCTTTCCTTTTGACCTTTGTGGCAGCACGTTTGGTAGTATATTTGGTTTTAGGTCATTTGATGCCAGATTTTTTTCTTACTGTTAAGGGGGTGCATATTCATCATTTTATTTATGGAGTAGTGATTTTGGTGGTAATAGGTTTTTATCTTTTAATTAAACAACCTAAATCAGATTCACATCAATTACGCTGGTCAGCACTCATATATGGTTTTGGGTTAGGACTGACTTTTGATGAATTTGGTATGTGGGTGATGTTAAGAGACGATTATTGGGTACGTCAGAGTTACGATGCCATTATTATCATTACCTTGTTCTTTTTGAATATATTGTTATTCCCAACTCTAAAAGGTTTGTTGGCAGGGGAGATAAGCTGGTTTTGGAAAAAAGGAGAAAAGGTATTAAAAAAATCAATAGATATCAAATAGTTAGGACTTGACATTTTTGCTCAAAAAATATATATTATAAGTCGTCAAATATGTCCGCGGGTATAGTATAGCGGCTATTATGCGTCCTTGCCAAGGACGAGATACGGGTTCGACTCCCGTTACCCGCTCAAACAAAAAACCCAACCTTTCGGTCGGGTTTTTTGTTTATTTTTTCCCAATAATCAACGCCGTGTTCCATTTGTTAAATTGCCATACTATTTTGAATCCAACGTCTTTCATCCAATGAATTTGATCTTCTAACGGTTTGAGATCGTTTAGATACATATGGTGGTGTGCCCATTCAGTTAGCACTTTTTCGTTTGTGGCTTTGTCTACGAGATGTTTGTAGTGTAAGGCATTGTTCAGGGCGGCTTTGTTTTTGTCTGTGTATGTTACTAAATCACCGATGATTAATATACCTCCTGGTTTTAGATTGTGGTAAATTTTTTTGAATAATTTTTTAGTGCCGCTGACAGTTTGATGGTGTAAACCGATCACAGTAACTGCGATGTCATATTTTTTATCAAATTTTAGTGTGGCAAAATCAGCTAAAATATAGCGGATATTTTTTGTACCCATTTTTTTCTTTGCACCACTAAGCATCTGTTTGGAAAAATCTATTAAGTCAAAATGGGCTTGTGGTAAAATTGATCGAATGACAGCACTCGTAAGAGCAGTGCCAGTGCCTAAATCGATTATTTCCGCTGCACAATTAGAGGCAAAGTGTTTGGTGATATAATCAGCGAGTTGTAAGTGAATCTCTTTGTGAAAAGGGATTGCATTTACAATGTCTCGGTCATATTGACTGCGTGTGTAGTGATCGTAGTTTAAGTCAGTCGGGTTGACGTTGGTCGTTTTGGCTATTTTCATACTACTTTGTTATTTCTTTAATCGCCTCGATGAATCTTTTAACATCAACTTCTGTGTTGCAAAGGGCGAATGAAGCACGAATAATTTGTGGCATAGTATCAGTGTATCCTCTGCGGACATAGTTAGCGATTTGTTTATCGTCAGTGCGCTTAAGCAATTTACGGATTGCATGGTAGACGCAGAAGCTGCCAGCGCGTACGCCGATGCCAAATTCATCATTTAGTCGTCCGGCTACTACTTTGGATGTTGCCCCTTTTATATTAAACGGAATTATAGTGTTTAAATGTTTCTCCGTTATGTATAGGTCTACTTTGTGGTTGGTCTTGAGGTAGTCAAAAGCCAACTTTGCCAATCTGTGTTCATACGTGTAGACGTTATCGAGCCCAATTTTGGTCAGTTCTTGCAAAGCGCACGCCATTGAGATTGCTCCGACTGCATTTGGGGTGCCTGGGTCGTGCGCTAGTTGGTTGCGGTAGCGCAAGAATTCTCCTTCTTCGGTAATATACGGTAAATTTCCGCCACCGATCTGGTATGGCAAGAAATTATCGAAGAAATATTTAGGTCCGATGAGAAAACCGCCACCGTACGGAGCGTAAAATTTGTGGCCGGAAGCCATAAGAAAGTCGATTTCCATCGAGCGCATATCAACGTGGTGGTGTTGTAGATATTGGCAGGCATCTACGATGAAGTAGGCGTTGTATTTGTGTGCTAGCTGACCAATCGCTTTGATATCTGGGCAGTAGCCGGTTAAGTTGGATGATGCAGTTACCACTAATGCTTTAATTTTATTTTCTTTTAGTAATTTTTCAATGGCTGCTAAGTTGAATTCAAAATGATCGTCAACATCATATTGTAGTACTTGGGCACGACCGAGTTTTTGAATTTTTTCATTAAGCTTGTCCATCATTTCGATGTCCATTTGTTTGGCGCCAAATGTGGTAATGCCCTCAGCTTTTATCCAAGGTAGCCAAGAGGAGCTGTGCTCAATACTAGACACTGCTACTTTGCCGGCTAAGAAAGAAAAGAAATATGCCAATGTGTTGGCAGCGCCGGTGGTATTTCCAGTAAAGAGGACATAGTCATCTTTTGGGGCGTTGACGAATTTTTTGATCACTTCGCGACTTTCCTCATAAACGTCAGTAGAAATCTGGGATTTAGTGCCAGAACCACGGTGTACTGAACCATAGCTGGTCAAATAACTGACAACATGTTTTTCAACTACCGCAAATGGGGGTGTGGTAGCGGCGTTATCTAGGTTTACGTAGGATGTTTTGTGTTTTTTTGTGGTATTTACTGGATAATCTAGAATTTTTGCTCGAAATAGGTCTCGCGGATTAATATTTGGCATATATTTGTTAGGTCAATATTTATGTGTTATTATACTATAAAACGAGTAATTGTACTATAAAATCATGTTATTGTCAAGCTTCTATGACTAATATCTTGACAGATTTAGCTAAGGTATGATAATATATCGGTATCTATAAAAAGTGTCTAATAATTTTGACAACATATGAAAAATGAAAAAGCGTTAGAAGAACTTGGTTTATCCAAAGAAGAGTCAGCAATTTATCTTGCCATGCTTAAGATTGGAGGTTCGGTTGCTAGTATTGTGGCTAAAGAGACTGGGATGAAGCGTACGACCGTATACGCCTTGTTAAAATCTCTTGCGAATAAAGGTTTTGCGACGATGTATTATCGTAAAAATAAGCAATTGTTTTATGCAGAAAAACCACAGAGAGTCGCAGAATATTTTGAGAACAAATTAGAAAGTTTTACTCAAATTATTCCTGCTTTGGAGTCTTTTGGGAAAAAGCAAATACAAGTTTCTGGTATCCGGTTGATTGAGACGGTTAATGAGTTAAAGAAGTTTTATCGAGGGGTTCTGGGTGAATACAAAAATCGTAGTTATAGCATAATTGGTAACTCTAATGCTTGGGAGGGAATTGAACCTGATTTTTTTCGTGATTTTCGTGTGAAGCGAGGAAGTGCGAACATCAAGACTAGGTTGTTGCTTTCTAATGATTCTAAGGGCTTAAATCCGACTCAAAAAGAATTGTTGCGCGAGTTTAAATATTTACCGTCGAAGTATCGTTTTAATAGTACTATTGATATTTTTGATGATAAGATATTGATCGTTAGCCCAGAGATGTCTTGTCTTGCCGTGGTCCTCGCTGTGCCGGCAATGGTAGATGTGTTTAAAGTTGTTTTTCAGATAATTTGGGATTCAGTGGAGTAATTTAAGGTGCTTCTAATATTCTTTGCCAAGGAATTCTAAAACAAAACATCCAGGTTAGTTCCTGGATGTTTTGTTTTAATCTTTGTATTTTTTTATAAACCACATTTTTATCGTTTGAGTCAGTGCAAAGTAAACTAGCAGCATGGCGGCTAGCAACCACCAATATAGTCCAGGAAGAGGAACGAATTTAAGTGTGGAAGCGAGCGGAGAATATGGTAGATATATTGCTAATCCAACAATTGCTAAAGTAGTAAAGAGCAGGGCCTTCGATGGCCAACTTTGTAAGAAGGGAATTTTGTTAGTACGGATAACATAGATAATTAAAGTTTGCGAAGCAAGTGATTCGATAAACCAGCCGGTATGGAACATCGCTGGGTTAACCCAAGCGTTAAATACATAGAGCATGATGAAGTAGGTGGCAAAGTCAAATAACGAACTAATTGGGCCAATAAAAAGGATAAACTTTTTAATATGATCAATGTTCCATTTTCTTGGTTTGGTTAAGTATTCCTCATCTACTTGATCGGTCGGAATCGATGTTTGTGAGACATCGTAAAGAAGATTATTGGTTAAAATTTGTATTGGTAACATCGGTAAAAAGGGTAGGAAAATACTGGCACCAACGACGCTAAACATATTACCAAAATTGGAGCTGGCGGCCATTTCAATATATTTAACAACATTGCCAAATATTTTTCTGCCTTCAATTACACCGTCTTTTAAAACCATCAGACTTTTTTCTAGGAGGATGATGTCGGATGATTCCTTGGCAATATCAGCAGCACTATCTACTGAGATACCAATATCAGCGGCACGTAGGGCAGGGGCATCATTAATTCCATCTCCCATGAAACCAACGGCTTTGCCGCTGGCACGCAAGGCACGGACTATTTTTTCTTTATGTAATGGTGTGAGTTTGGCAAAAATCTGATATTTTTGTACGGCCTCAGTTAGTTCGGTTTCAGAGAATTTTTCTATTTCATGTCCTAAGATGATCCGTGTGGCATCTAGTCCAACTTCGGAGCAGATTTTTTTAGTAACTATTTCATTGTCTCCAGTAAGTACTTTGATTTCAATGCCATTTCTTTCTAATTCAGCAATCGCTTCTTTGGCACTAGCTTTGGGTGGGTCAAGAAATGCGAGAAAGCCAAGTAACACCAAATCATTTTCATCAGCGGCAGAATATCTTTTTTTGTTATCAGATATTTTTTTATAGGCAACGGCCACGACTCGGAAGCCATCAGCGTTAAGTTCGTTTTCAATGTTTTCTTTTATTTTATCTTGTACCTTTTTGAGGTCTTGTTCTTTGCCGTTTATTTTCACTTTCTTGGAAGCACTAATAATTTCTTCGGTGGCGCCTTTGCAAATCAATATGTGTTCGCCATCAGGAGTTTCAACTACCACCGACATCCGACGTCGAGAAAAATCAAATGGTATTTCGTCGATTTTCTTGTATCCTTTTTTTACATTTAATTCTTTTTCTACCTCATGGTGTTTGAGTATAGCAGTGTCCATTAGGTTATTAAGGCCGGTCTGAAAGAAACTGTTTAAGTAAGAATACTCTAATACTGTTTTGTCTTCGATGCCCTCAATATTTAAATATTTTTCTAAGATGACATAACCTTCAGTTAGAGTGCCAGTTTTATCAGTACATAATATTTCCATGGCACCAAAATTTTGAACGGAGTTAAGATGTTTAACAATTACTTTCTTTTTTGACATGCCCATTGCCCCCTTAGAGAGGTTAACGGCGACGATCATTGGCAGCATTTCTGGTGCTAATCCGACGGCGACCGCCAGAGCGAAGATCAATGCCTCGACCCAGTCGTGTTTAGAAAGGCCATTGATTAAGAAAACTGCTGGCACCATTATTAAGATAAAGGTCATTATCAACCAAGTAAATTTTTTGATACCAATATCAAAACTAGTAGGCGGTTCGTTGTTAGTTAAATTCTTGGCCATTGCACCAATGTAGGTGTGGCGCCCGGTAGCAGCTACTAGGGCGATAGCAGTACCACTTTCGACGTTAGTGCCCAAGAAGCAGACGTTCTCTATATCCAAACAATTATCACAGTCTTTTTTTAACGGTTCGGCATGTTTTTCTGCAGGCAGAGACTCACTGGTAAGAGTGGCTTGATTAACGAATAGGTCTTTAGATGAAAGTAAGATTACATCGGCCGGTATCATATCGCCAGAAGAAAGGTGGATAATATCTCCCGGTACTAATTCTGCCAAAGGCACTTCCTTTGGTTTAGAATTGCGAATAACGTGGATAGTGGTGTGGACCATCGCTCTTAATTTCTGTGCTGCTTTGTCGGCTTTTATCTCCTGGAAGAAGCGCAAGATAACACTCAAGACCACCATTACGGAAATCATTACAACTGCTTTGTAGTCACGTGTCACAACAGAAATGATAATCAAAGCGACTAACAGCAAGCTTAGTGGGTCGTTGAAGTTTTTTAATAGCACTATTGGCCAGGACGGTGTTTGTTCTTTGATGGCTTCGTTTTTTCCGTATAGTAGTAGGCGTTTTTTTGTTTCAAAATTTGTTAGACCGTGCGTGCTAGAGGTTTTAAATTTTTTGATTAATTCATTACTTTTTAATTTAGACAAAAAAACAATGTCTTCTAGGTTATCAGACAGGTCGATTGGTTCTTTGGCTAATTTCGTGGCGTGGCTAAGAAGGTGTTTAAATTTAAACATATATATTTTATTTGGTTCTATTATATCAAATAAAAGGTTTTTTAGTAATGTGGGTTGACAAAATTAAAAAATCAAGTATAATGGGGTGCAGATTACATCGCGGGGTAGAGCAACCAGGCAGCTCGCAAGGCCCATAACCTTGAGGTTCCCGGTTCAAATCCGGGCCCCGCAACAAATAAAAAATGACCAATTGGTCATTTTTTATTTTATCTGATATTTTTGTTTGTTTTTTTGTTAGCAGTTTTTAAGCTCTTAGTTGTTATTCAACTCACTACGATAGTATTCCTCATACATATCCCAGAAGGCCATAAATAGGGCAGCGATGATTGGGCCAATAACAAAGCCAGAAGCACCAAATACGACGATACCACCTAGGGTAGAGAAGAGCACGAGTAGTGGATGCATTTGGATATCTTTGCCCACCAATACTGGTCGTAAGAAATTGTCGATGGTGCTAATAAGTAAAGCGCCTACCGATAAGATCACTACCCCTTGCCAGGTATTACCAGTTAGAAGAGTGATTAATCCGATTGGAAACCAGACGATAAAAGATCCAAGACCAGGGATCACACAAAACAACATCATGATTATACCCCAGATAAGTGCTCCGGGTATTCCGGTTAAGGCAAACAGTAGTACGCCTAGTCCGCCCTGGATTGCTCCTAGGATCAAGTTTCCTTTAATAGTAGCACGAGCAGTGGAGGTAAAACGGTCGTAAAGTTTTTGTTCATAGCGATCACCTAGTGGGCAAAGGTGCATTAATTTATGTAATAGTTTTTCACCGTCACGCAAAAAGAAGAAGAGCGCATAAAACATGACGATGAACATGATAATAAAAGTCACTGAGTTTTGGGTGAAAGCAGTGGCTGAGTTGATTAAGAAAGTGGTGACTGTTTGGGTAAATTGAGAAAACTTTTCTACCCAAAAGGCATCATCAAAATTTAGTTGTTTAGTTATTGGATTGTTTTGTATCCAGCGGGTAGTATCTTGAACGGCTTGAAGTATTTGTCCGCGATTTCCGTTAATAGAAGAGTAGAGGTCAACGGATTGTTTGATTATTAATGTTCCTAAAATGCTGAAAGGAATAACGATTACTAAAAATACTGTAATTAGAGTAATTGTGGAACTTAAATCAGGGTGTTTTAATTTGGTATTTAACCATTTGTAGAGTGGATAAAATATTGCTGCTATTACCATCGCCCAAAATATGGGGTAGGCAAATACTTTGATGGTTGAGAAGAACGCTAGGGTTACGATTAATAGTAATCCCAAGAAAAGGTAATTGCGAATTTTGGCAAAGTCCATATATTTTTTTATTTAATAATCTTTTAGTATTATAACCCATTTTCCTGGTTTTCAGCAAACGTTGTGGGTAGTAAAATTGTTTTTATTGTCTTCCAGGAGATTATCCTTAAGCCTAAGACTAGGATTCCATATGACAAGACACCAATTAAAATGCTTACCAGTAAAGAGTTGGTTGGAAATTTAAGCAATATTAAACCCATTAATATGCTAGCCAGAGTGATTTTTATTAAAGTAAAAATTTTAGGGAGAGTTTTACTGGCTACTGTTACTAGGATGAATAATAACAACCCAGAATATATTTCGGAGAATATAGTTACACCAACTGCTCCCCAAATACCAAAGCGGGGGATAAAGACAAAATATCCAATGATACTTAAAATTGCATTGCTACCATAGATCCAGAGTGCTTGGCGTTGGCGATTGAGCGCTAGTGCAGTGTAGCCAAAAGTTACGCCAAAGCAAATGCCGAGAATTGATAAGGCGAGGTAGCGTAAAATATTACCAGAACCAATAAATTTTTCACTGGCAACGAAGTTCATGATTGGTTCGGCTTTAATTACAATACCGACCAAAATAGGGAATAATATTAAAGCGCTTATGTTTATCGCCAATTGATAGCGTTCTTTAAATTCTTGTAGATGGTTGCGTGACCAAGAGAAAGTGATTAATGGCAACATTATCCCCATTATTAAAGTGGCAATTTGGATAACAATGTCGAGTACTCGATAAGCAGCACCGTAGAGACCAACTAATGTCTGAGAAACAAAAAGAGGTAAGATCACGCGATCGCCTTGTAGATAGAAGGAATTGAAAATAACAGCAGTAGCGTTGGGCCAGATTTTTTTATAGATTGCTTTAGAGATTTCTTTGTCTAAAGAAAATCGTATTGGTTCGCTTTTGTTCCACAAGTAAATGAGGTTGGCGATTGAACCTAGGGCCACTATGACCATAATCCACAAGAAGCTCCAGTTAAAGTAAAAAGCCAGCACCACGCCGACTAACAAAACCACTCTGCCGATTATTTCTCCAATGGCAATAAAATTGGTTTTTACTTTTGCTTGGTAATAACCAATGAAAGCTTGGTTTAATGAAAGGGCGAAGAAAGAAACTGCCGCGATTATCACCGCTATCTTTACTGGTGTTGGGTAAGGGAAGAAAAGAATAAAAACTGGAGCCAAGCCATTAAATAGCAAGGCAGTTAAAAAGCGCCAGGTAAAAAGAGTATTAAACAATTTGTTTTTTTCAAATGCCGGTTCAGATAACATGTGGGCAGTAGTGACCGTAAAACCAAAATCAGATAGTAAGCCAATAAACTGCAAAAATCCAACGGCAGTGGTGTACCAACCAAACTGCTCTACCCCTAAATGTCGGGTCATTACCATAACGGCCGCAATCCCTAGGGTTGTGCTAATAATCTTCCCACCAATTTGAAAGCCCGTATTACGAGCAATTTTATGTAATGTTTCCATATTTTTCTGAGTTAAGTATATCTTAAAAACTGTTTTTTTTCAATAAAAAGGCGTGGTTTGAAAGTATGGTATAATAGATAGGAACTATATTTTTTATGAAAAGACTTTTTTTGATATTTGTTGCTATCTTTACTGTTTTCTTTTTTATTCCCACCGTATCAGCGGCGGAGTTTGAGATACCCACGTTTAAGGACAAAGATTATGCCGGTAAGTATGTAAGTCAATCAGTCGCGGATCCAGTTTCGATTGAAGCTGGTAGTGCCAAAGAAGTTGTTTTAAAAATTAAAAATACCGGTAAGACCATTTGGAAAGCAACTGGTACTAACTATGTTTCGGTTTATACAGTTGATCCAAATTATCGGGCGAGTGTTTTTTTTGATCAGGCTAGTTGGGTGCACAATGATCAGCCCGCTAAGTTAAAAGCTGATACTAAGCCTGGGGCGATTGGTGAGTTTAAAATATTATTAAGAGCACCAACTAAGTTGGGAGATTACACTGAAAGATTTTACTTAGTTGCAGAAAATCATACTTGGATTCAAGGATCATATTTTTTCTTGAAAATTAAAGTAGCTAAAAAAGCAGCAGTATCGGCGACGACAGTGTTTACTAAGACACTAAGTCTAGGGATGACAGATAATGCGGTGAGCGAGCTACAAAAGTTTTTAAAGAATCTGGGATATTTTACTCACCCTTACATTACCAATTACTTTGGTTCGGTTACTAAAGCGTCTCTTATTCAATATCAGAAAGCAAACAAGCTTAGTCAAACTGGTATTTTAGATTTGGCAACGAGAGAAAAGATAAATGGAGTAGCAAAAAGTAATGACACAACAGTTAGCGACAGCACTAGTGCCAGTGGTAACTCAGCGGGGGCAGTAGAGGTGGCCGCAGACTCAGGTGAATACAAATCACACCTGTTAGCTTTTTCATCGCGTAATGTCGAGGTTGCTCAAGGTGGGAATGATGTGAATTTTATTGTTCGCTATACTAACGACGGTACAAAAGAGTGGAGTAAATATATTTGGCAGGAAGCAGGTAGTGTGGCGTTAGATAATTCTTCGGCTCTAAATATTTCTTCTCCTAGCTGGCAGTCACGTAAATTGATTGAAGCGGGGAGCAATATAATAAAACCAGGCGATCCACTAGAGTTTGGTTTTACGTTTCGTGCTCCACGTCTAGCAGGCAATTACATTTTACGTTTTCAGTTAGTCGCCAATGATCATACCACGAGCGGTGGTACTTTAGAATTGCCAGTTAAAGTTTTAGTTGATGCGCCAAGTGATTATCAAGAAACAACTTGGCAGACTGCTCGCGCTTTAATTAGTGAACCAAATATTCGGGTGGGACTTTACAAGACTGCTGAGGCAGTAAAGTTTAAAGCTAATTTTCGTTATGAAGTTTTTGCTGATAATATTTCTAAAGGTTGGTTGGAACCAAATGAGCTAGCAACACTATCGTACTCACAAGGAGTGTATAATTTTCTTGGTGGGGCAATAGAGTTTTCCGGTCATAGTTTTATTCGCTTAGTATCTAGTAACAAAGAAGCATATTTTACTTTAACAAACTATGAGAGGTTGGTTTCTTGGAAGGGAAACAAAAACTTTAATATATATCGCGGTACGCTAGAGTATGTATATTCTCCAAAGAGCGCTTTGCCTTATGTTATCAACGAGTTACCACTAGATGCATACATTGCTGGTATTGGTGAAACCTCTAATGGTGCAGCGATGGAATATATCAAAGCAATATTAGTGGCCGCTCGTAGTTATGCTTACAACAATATTCGAATGAGTGTTTCTTCGGCTCAACCAAGTTTTGATGTTTTTCCCACGACTGTTGATCAATTGTATTTAGGATATAACTCAGAAGTATTGATGCCAAGAGTAGTACAGGCCGCTCAGGCCACTTATGGTGAGATGGTGACTTACAATAATAATCCAGTTACCACACCATACTTTGGTAATTCTAACGGCAAGACAAGAGGTTGGAAAGAAGTGTGGGGTGGTACAGACAAACCGTGGTTACAACCAGTTGATTGTATTTATGATCAAGGCAAAAGTATGTTTGGTCATGGCGTGGGTATGAGTGCTTATGACGCTTCTAGGAGAGCGGCCGAAGATAGTTGGACATATGATCAGCTACTTAAGTACTATTACACGGGTGTTGGGGTGGAGAGGGTATATTAAAATTTTAAGTAAAATTAAAAATCCCGATTGTGTCGGGATTTTTTTGTCCTATTTCTTCTGGCTCGCGTGGTATCGTTTGTCTTCAGCTGCGAGGTCAAGGATGAGTTGTCTTAAGGCGTGTGGATCAGGAGTGTTGTAAATAATGAACTTAGGTACGGAGCCAGCGGTTTGCAAATTAACATTACCATAATTAAATACGGAAGCAAAAAAACCTTTAACATCAGAGGTGGCGTCTTGAATTTGATAAAGATCAAGTTCGGCAATTGATTTAGCAAATAGACTAATCTGACGAACGTCAATTAAGCGATCGTTGGTGATTACCCACATGTCTAAATAGAAAGCAACAAAGTAGGAGTAAAAGAAAAGAAAAAGACAAAGGTAGTAAGCGCTGGCGAAAAGTACGACAAGTGGATAGGAGATGGCTCCAACTAGTAGACCAGGGAACATAGTGTTGATTAACCATAACACTCCAACTGGTACTAACATTGTTAGTAAGAAGACAATAATGTATGGTACAAAAGTAATTGGATCACGACGGACGGTTTTAACAATTTTTTCGTAAGATTTTTTATGGATGAAATTAATTAGGTTCATATTTTAAAAAAGGTTATTTGAACCATTACTAAACCAGTTAGTAATTTGCCAGGTTTCTGTCCAGTTTACATTTTGCAATAAGAACCAAGTGAAGAAAAGGACAAAGGCAGTCAATATTAAAATTATGGCCGTAACAATAAAGCTAGTGAAGGTGATACCGCCGGTTTGGAAAATGTGTCCGAAGTTTATAATTGTAAAAATCGCAAATACTAACAGAAAGGCAAAGTAGATAAAAAGAAAAACGTAGAGAGGGATGGCGATCATATTTTAATAATTAGCATTAGTTTGTCCCGGTGGGACAATATGCCCTAAATGTTTGTAAGCAGCGGGTGAAGCTTTACGTCCGCGGGGGGTACGTTCTAAAAATCCTAACTGTAAAAGGTATGGTTCGTAGACGGTTTCAATGGTATCCATTTCTTCGGCTACAGACGCCGCTAAAGTGTTTAGGCCGGTTGGTCCACCATTAAATTTTTCAATTAAGGTATTTAAAAGATGGCGATCAATTTCGTCTAGGCCTAATTCGTCAATTGCTAACATTTCTAAAGCGCCAAGAGCAGAGGTTTCGTTGATTACAGCATCCGTATGTACTTCGGCATAATCGCGAACACGTTTTAAAAGTCGGTTGGCAATACGAGGTGTGCGCCTGGCACGAGTGGAGATTAATTTTACGGCGGTTGGTTCAATTGTTATTTGTAACAACTTAGCACTTCTGCCGACAATAGTTTCAATCTCTTCTGGTTCGTAAAAATTTAAATGGTACACATGCCCAAAGCGATCGCGTAGTGGTCCAGGTAGCAAGCTCATCTTTGTGGTAGCGCCAATCAGGGTAAATGGAGCAATTGGCATACGGATAGTGCGAGCAGCTGGTCCTTGGCCGATTATGATGTCTAAGACAAAATCTTCTAGGGCCGGGTAGAGGACCTCAGCGATAGTTTTGTTTAAGCGGTGGATTTCATCGATAAACAAGATGTCGCCTTGCTGAAGGTTAGATAGGATGGCAGCTAGATCACCAACTTTTTCTAAAGTTGGACCAGCGATGATTTTAATATTACTACCCATTTCACGGGCGATGATGTGAGCGAGGGTGGTTTTTCCTAGACCAGGGTTGCCATAGAGCATGATATGTTCTAAAACGTCGCCGCGATTTTTAGTAGCGGTCAGGGCCACCTCTAAGTTCTGCTTAATATTATTTTGGCCAATAAAATCACCTAAGGTCTCAGGGCGGAGCGCTCGGTCTAAGAAAGTCTCTTCCGTATTTTCTTCTGCCGCCACTAGGCGGTCGTCAGTATCGGTCATAGTAGAGATATTATATGCTTTCGAGTTTTTATTGTAAAGATTAAAAAACAATTCGCATATATGCGAATTGTCCTATTGTTTTGTTCCTGCTTTCTCAAAAGTAAAAAAATATTTTTTGCTTTTGAGATCGAAGCAGGAACGGGAGTTCCTGTGATCTCGGGCATAGTGGAATGCCCTAGGTCGGGAGGAGTGTAGTGCACGTTGGGTGCTCTGGTCTAGTACCCATACCGCGACATGTAGTGGGTCTGTTCCGGCCGTGCGAAGCTCGGCAGGACGCCACCCGGCATGTTGCGCCAGGCCTTCTCGGCCGCGAGGCGCCGCTCGAGGGGGATCTTCGCTCGTGCGGCAGCGTTGGCCCGCTTCTTCTTGCGCCGCTCGAACAGATGGTTCCGGTTGTCGCTGTACGACTGTCGATGTGCGCCGGTGGGGTGTCTGTCGACCGTTGCCATTTGGTGCCTCCTGAGGCATTGGTGGTTCAGTATTATCTAATCATTGTTTTTTGCAGTTGTCAATGAGAGAAGAGTGGTGATATAATTAGTTAATAAAATATTTGTGTATGTCACCTAACAACGAAATTGAAAATTTTAATCGCCCTCGCTCCGAGAGTTTTGAGGTAGGTCAAGAGTCTAAAGAAGCGGCGATGGAAGCACAGGAGAAGAAGATGGCGGCTCGAGAACGAGCAGAACAGGTATCGAAAGAGGTTAAAAGTACCAAACAACAGATGCAGAATATCTTGGCCAATATGCAGGCGGTGATTAAGGCTGTCCAGGCGATTCGAGCGCAGTTGGCACTAAATGCCGACGAATCAATCCCTTCGGTAGAGCGTGATCAGCAGAACGTGGCAAATCTAAAAAGTAAGCTGGCGGGCTTAAGAGGTGAACTATCAGATTTGCGGGTGGCTTTGTTGGCCGAGGAAATTACTGTTTTGGAGGATGAGGGGCAGATTAGGGACCGACAAATATTAGAAAGTGAAGCAGAAAAGAGGGTGTCAGCTATTTTGGCTTCGCTTGGGTTAGACAAAGAAGAGTAAACAAGAAAAAGTTCTGTGGATAACTTTTGCAAGGGGGAGTCTCAACCTTGTTTTTTTATCTAAAAATGCATTAAAAAGCAGTTTGTTGGTAGCAGTTTGACGAGTATGATATAATGAATGAGCTTTAGCTGTTACACAACATATTGTGGTCTAAAAGTTTTCTGAGCACAAATTGTGGCTTTTTCTGAGATTAAAGCAATCTAGTAATATATTAAAATAATTTTAAAAAAATTCATCTTAAATATATGAACACTGTCGTGGCAACGCAAACTTACAAAGTCGATAACGACTTTAAATATTCTCCGGAAAATGGTTTGCGCTTCACGCGCCACTTCACCCAAGATGGAGTAAGTCCGTATGATTTATTTCAATACGAACTACGTTCTTCCATTATTCGTGAAACAAGTGGTCGAATAATTTTTGAGATGAATGATGTTGAAGTACCAGTTTTTTGGTCGCAAGTAGCGACTGATATTTTGGCACAAAAATATTTTCGTAAAGCCGGTGTACCACAATATGACGCCGATGGTAATTTGAAACTTAACGCTGACGGGACCCCCATGCTTGGTCCTGAAAAAAGTGTTAAGCAAGTTGCTCATCGGCTCGCTGGCACTTGGCGTTATTGGGGAGAGAAGTTTGGGTATTTTGCTTCTGCCAATGATGCTCAGGTTTTTTATGATGAATTAGTTTTTACAATCGTTAAACAGATGACCGCCCCTAATTCACCGCAATGGTTTAATACGGGGTTGTATTGGGCGTATGGTATTAACGGTCCTTCTCAAGGTCATCACTTTGTTGATCCAACAACGGGAGTGTTAACAGCAGCGTCTGATTCATATTCTCATCCACAACCGCATGCGTGTTTCATTCAATCAGTGCGTGATGATTTGGTCAATGAAGGTGGTATCATGGACCTCTGGATCCGTGAAGCACGTTTGTTTAAATATGGTTCTGGTACTGGTACTAATTTTTCTAATCTACGTGGTAAAGGAGAAAAATTATCTGGTGGTGGAACTTCTTCGGGTTTAATGAGTTGGTTAAAGATTGGGGATCGTGCTGCTGGTGCAATTAAATCGGGTGGTACTACTCGTCGTGCTGCGAAGATGGTAATTTTAAATATTGATCACCCAGATATTGAGGAGTTTATCAGTTGGAAAGTAATGGAAGAGAAAAAGGTAGCAGCATTAGTGGCAGCGGGTTATGATTCTTCTTATGAAAGTGAAGCCTACCAAACAGTGTCCGGTCAAAATTCAAATAATTCCGTGCGTGTTAATCAAGCATTCTTGGAAGCGGTGGAAAGTAATACGGATTGGAATTTAACTTGGCGTACGGATGGCCGGTCTTGCAAGACTTTGTTAGCACGTAGTTTGTGGGATCAAATCGCACATGCGGCTTGGGCTTGTGCTGATCCAGGTTTGCAATTTGATACAACAATTAATGAATGGCACACTTGTCCGCAGTCGGGAACAATTAACGGTTCCAACCCTTGCAGTGAGTACATGTTTTTGGATAATACTGCCTGCAATTTAGCTTCGATAAACCTAGCACATTTTTACGATTCGGAAACTGTTACTTTTGATATTCCTGGTTTTACTTATGCCACTCGTCTTTGGACAGTGGTATTAGAGATTAGTGTTTTGATGGCACAATATCCAAGTGCGGAAATCGCTCAAGGTAGTTATGATTATCGTACTCTTGGTTTAGGTTATGCCAACATTGGTTCACTTTTGATGACCGCTGGTATTCCATATGATTCACCATCAGCGTTGGCTTTTGCTGGGAGTGTAACGTCTTTGATGACAGCTGAGTCCTATGCTACTTCCGCGGAGATGGCACGGTTACATGGTCCGTTTGTTAAGTTTGAGGAAAATCGCGCAGACATGTTAAGAGTAATGCGTAATCATCGCCGAGCGACTTTTGGTGTATCAGAAGATGAGTATGAAGGATTGTCAGTAAAGCCATTAGCCATTGATCCTCAATATGCTCCAGCGTATCTTTTGGTTGCCGCCCGTGAGAGTTGGAACAAAGCATTAGAGATGGGTGAGAAGTATGGCTATCGCAATGCTCAAACTACTTTGCTTGCGCCAACTGGTACAATTGGATTGCTCATGGATTGTGCTACTACGGGTGTAGAACCAGATTTTGCTTTGGTAAAATTTAAAAAACTTTCTGGTGGTGGGTATTTTAAAATTGTAAATGAAGCGGTGCCAATGGCTTTAAAAACTTTAGGATACAACGAGTCACAGATTAACGACGTCGTTAACTATCTTAAAGGCCGGGCCACTTTGAAAGGGTGCCCAGGTATTAATCTTGAATCATTAAAAGCCAAGGGTTTAAAAGAAGAAGAGGTTAACAAAATTGAGAAGAGTTTAGCGGGTGTATTTGAAATAGCGTTTGCTTTTAATGTTTGGACTTTGGGTGAAGATTGCTTAAAGCGTTTAGGGTTTACTAGTGAACAATACAATGATCAGAATTTTGATTTGTTTGCGGCCCTAGGATTCACTCGCGAAGAAGTTAGTATTGCTAATGAATATGTTTGTGGAGCGATGACAATCGAAGGGGCACCTCATTTACGTCAGGAACATTATGCGGTGTTTGATACGGCCAACAAGAACGGTAAGAAAGGTGAGCGCTACATTCATTACCTTGGTCATATTAGAATGATGGCAGCAGTACAACCATTTTTATCTGGTGCTATTTCCAAAACTATTAACATGCCGAACGAAGCGACAGAAGAAGATATCAAAATTGCTTATAATGCTTCTTGGAAATTATGTTTGAAAGCAATTGCGATCTATCGCGATGGTTGTAAATTGTCTCAACCATTATCAAGTAAGAGCAAAGAAAAAGCCGAAGATAAAAAAGAAGAAAAAGCTGTTGAGGCAGCGGCAGAGATTGCCCCAGCACCAGTTGCTGTTGCACCAACACACTCTGATAGTCAGATGCAGGTTAATTATGCTCATGACGGATCAGAGAATGGTAGGAAAGTATATATCCATGGTGAACAACGCAAGATGCCATACAAGCGTAGTGGTTTAACCATTAAGGCTAAAGTAGGTGGGCAGAAATTGTTCTTGCGTACTGGGGAATATCCGGATGGTAAATTAGGCGAGGTGTTTATCGACATGTACAAAGAGGGCGCTTCTTTCCGAAGTCTATTGAATCTGTTTGCAATTTCTATCTCTACTGGTTTGCAATATGGTATACCGCTAGAAGAGTATGTTGATAAGTTTACTTTTACCCGTTTTGAACCGAGCGGCATGACTGACCACCCAAATATTAAACTCTCTACTTCGATTGTTGATTTCATCTTCCGAGTATTGGGTATGGAATATTTAGGACGCACTGATTTTGTTCAGGTTAAACCAACTGGCATTCAGAAAAATCGGGCAGAGCAATTAGCCAAGCTCATGGCTGAAGCAACTGGGCAAAAAACTTTAGAATTGCCGGAGATAAAAGAAGAGATTGATGGTGAGGTGGAAAAAGAAAAGATAATTTTGAAAGACGAAACAGCGACCAAAGATCAGTTGGCGTTGTTTAAAAAAGAAGTGGCTGATTCAGGTGCGGATCAACAGTTGTCTGGGATGATGGGAGATGCTCCGCCTTGCTCGACTTGCGGGCATATTACCATTCGCAGCGGTAGTTGTTACAAATGTTTGAACTGTGGCAGCACCACTGGTTGTAGTTAAAATGAGAGCCACCCCAAAAAAGGGTGGCTTTTAAAACAAATGCATTTTTAATTATCTTTAATTACTATGGAGAATATTATCCCGTGGGCACTAACATATGACGATGTCTTGATTGTTCCAAAACGTTCATCTTTTAGTTCACGCAGTGAAGCCAATACCCGAACGCGTCTAACTAAAAAAATTAATATTAACGTACCGATTGTTAGTGCCAATATGGATACTGTGACTGAAGCAGAAATGGCAATCGCGTTAGCGCGGATTGGGGGTTTTGGTGTGTTGCATCGTTTCATGAGTATTGAAGAAAATGTGGAACAGGTGAAGCGGGTTAAACGGGCACAGAATTTTATCGTGGAAGATCCATATACAATTTCTCCCGATAAAACTGTCGCTGAAGTTAAACGTTTTGCTGCTGAGGTTGGGGTAACGGGTTTGTTGGTAGCAAATGGTGATAGAAAATTACTAGGCGTGTTGTCGCGCCGTGATTTTTTGTTTGCTAATGGGGATGAAGATCGTTTGTTGGTTAAGGATGTTATGACACCACGAGAAAAATTAATTGTGGGTGAGCCACACACAACCTTCGAAGAGGCCAAGGTAATTTTTGCGGAACATAAAATTGAAAAGTTGCCATTGGTGGATTTGGATAATGTAATTGTTGGTTTGATTACCACCGATGACTTAAAACATATTGTACAATACCCTTTGGCTAATTTAGATTCGTTTGGTCAATTGTTGGTGGGAGCGTCAGTAGGCGTGCATGGTGATTTTATCGAACGAGCAGTTGCTTTGACTGAAGCGGGGGCAGATGCGTTGGTGGTAGATATTGCTCATGGACATTCAGAACATATGTTTCGAGCGATTGAACAGATCCGAGCGGCAGCGGGAGATGTACAGATTATCGCTGGCAATATTGCGACAGCGACAGCCGCCCGTGATTTGTGTGAAGCCGGAGCAGATGCGATTAAGGTCGGTGTTGGCCCTGGGACAACTTGTATCACTCGTTTGGTCACTGGATGTGGTATGCCACAGCTAACAGCTGTTATGGAGGCTTCTAGGGTGGCTAAACGCTATGGTGTACCAGTGATTGCTGATGGCGGTATTCAACGTTCCGGTGATTTGGTAAAAGCACTTGGTGCTGGTGCAGATACAGTCATGTTGGGTGGAATGTTGGCTGGTACCGAAGAGTCTCCAGGGGTGTTAATGAAACGAGGGGACAAGAAGTTTAAAGTGTGTCGGGGGAGTGCGAGTTTTTCAGTGAGTTACAAACGTAAATCAATTAATTTGGAAAAGAAAGATTTGAATGATGTAGTACCAGAAGGAGTAGAATCGCTCGTGCCATACAAAGGGCCAGTGATTGATATTGTTTCGCAGATGGTTGGTGGGTTAAAATCTGGTATGAGCTATACCAATTCACACACCATCTCTGAACTGCAAGAAAATGTTACTTTTGTGCGTATGACTCAAGCGGGTCAGCGGGAGAGTGGGCCACACGATGTTGATGTGATGGGGTGATAAAAAATTAGCAACAAAAAACCACCGTTTAAAGCGGTGTTTTTTTGTGTTTTAGAAGTGCGTAGTTTTAGTATGAATGGTTGACTTTTAGTATTAAATATGTAGAATACAAAGCTGAAAGGAGGAGAAACGATTAGTTCTTTTCCAACCTAACAAACTGCTTAGGCAGTTTTGCATATATAAAAGGTAACATAGACGGTTTCGATCGTTTTAGGCTAGCACTCAACTTTCACACCGGGAGGAGGGATGATGTTGGAGGTGAGAAACAAAGGGTCGCCCCGTAAGTGGTGTCCGCAGTTTGCGTACAGGCGTATGCGAAAGAAACCCAAACCAGAAGGAGGAGGTGATGGACAAGAGTGATCCGTTCGCTCCCCCTTCGTATCGAGAAGGGTGTCCAGAGCTGGAGGCGCAACTTGCGGCTACCACGTTCCCGTGCAAGTCTCGCCGGAAGGTGTTGTCGTTGCAGCAATGTCTCGACGATTACCTCGATGCAAACGCGATGGAGAAAAAGCGTAGCTGTTGTTGGCGTTGCGTGCAGGGAAGGAAGAATCGTGAAGGGTTCTCCGAAGAAGGCACGTCTGGTGTCTTCGAGGAGCGTGAGTGGCAAGCAGAGAAAGCAAAACGAAAAAAGGCTGGAGGTGAAACCACACGTACGATCCTCGCTTCGCTCGGAGTAGAGCCGAAAGGTGAAGCCCCGGAAGAAGACGAAGATGATCTTGCTCAAGAGAGGAGAGTCTCGAACAAAGGCGAGATGATAGAAGCCTGGATGAAAGCGCAAGAAGGGAGGCAAGTCATGAGCAAGGCCAAACAGGCCGAGTTGTTCGGTGCCATTATGGAGGTGTTGGACGAAGGTGCCGAGCACGGCCTGGGAGATCTGTACAAGGAGATCCTGGGCAAGCAGGAAGGTGTTCAGCAGAGGCGCAACCTCGTCGTCGAAGTGCTCAAGGAAATGGAACGGCACAAGTGGGTGGTGAACAAGGGTTCGACCAAACACCCCACCTACGCTGTCTCCAGCAACATCCTGGGCCTCTACAGTCGGCTGATCAAGGCCGGTGATGAGGCCGTTATGGTCCTCTGCCAGTTGCAGAACAAGCAGGTGCAGGACAGCTTGACGATCGAGCACAAGATTTACTTGCTCGATCCGATGGCCATCAAGGACTTCGGTGTCGGATCGGAGGCGAACGGCGGTGGTTTGACCGACGCTAACGTGGCGACGGCCGAGCCGGTCGCGGTCAACGCCGATAGCCCCGCTGAGTCGCTCTCCGCGCCCCTCGATGTGGCCGTGAAGTTCTACGCTCATTACCAGGGTAAGGATGTGCCGTGGGGCAGCCTCGACTGGGAAGGTGTGGGCTGCTTCGTCAACAAGGGTGGTGCCCGTGAGGCTTTGCGCCTCATGGAGAACTTGGGTTACGGAACGCTCGAGCCCAACAAGGATCATCCCGACAAGTTCGTGTGGGCGGGTGATCCCAACGACATGGTTCTAGATCTGGACGGCCTGGTCGTGGGCAAGCGTGCCGATCGTGAAGAACCCGTCCTCGCCGAGACCAACGACGCTGCGCCCATCGTGAGTGCTGCGCCGCCGGTTGAAGAGCTCGAGCCGACCTCTGAGGTCATCGAGCCCGTCGCCATCGTGGTGGACGAGTTCGATTGGACCAAGGTGCCGGCGTTGTCGGGTGCTCGCATGGATCGGCAGGAGCGTCTGGCTCAGCTGTTCGAACTCGTGAATGGCCGCACCGGGCCTTACGCCGAGGTCATGCGCATCTCGGGACTGCAATGTCCCAAGGTGAACCTGAACGAGACCTGTTCGGCCTCGATATATTGCAGGACGGTTCGTGACTGGGGCTACGTGGAGTTCGTGGGTGATGGTGTTGCTGATCGTCAGATCAAGTTCATCAAGCATCCCCGGACCGATGAACCGTTCACCTACGTTCCGTCGGCTACACCAACCCCGGTGTCTGTCGTCGAGGCGGTCGTCGACCTGGTTGACGCCAACGCGGCTTCGATCGAGGTCAACGACGACGCGATGGCCGCGGCACCCGCCGAGGCCAACGACGTCGTGCCCATCGTGGGTGTTGCGCCGCCGATCGAAGATCTCGATCCGACCCCCGAGGTCATCGAGTCCGTGCTCGAGCAGGAATCCGTTCTGGCGGAGCCCATCAGGGCCACTCCTGCCGGTAGACTGCAACTCGAACGGATCGAGGGAAGTGGTGCGACCGTGATCGTCTACGAGTGGAAGAGTGTGACCGGGGAGACCATTCCTCGGGAGCGCTTCTCCACGATCGATGGCGGCCAGGCCGCCCTCGACGTCATTCGGGACAGCGGTTTCTTCGGGGAAGGCGGCTACGACGAGGCGTTCGCTCAACTCCAGTCGGCACAGTTCGGTTACATCTCGTCGGAGGAGTCGAGGGAGCCGGAAGGTCGTGTCGACGAGGTCGTCGAGTCGGCTGAGCCGTTCCCCGATGGGCTGGTGGGTCAACATGACGACGCCGACAATACGGCTCTCGACCAACCGCCCGAAACTCGGGATGGCATGGAAGATGGCGTGGCTTCGCCCTCCATGGTGTTCATCCCGCCGCCGTCCTTCATCCCTGCCGGTCGCACGGACGGTCTCGTCGACATCGGCAAGGTCGTGATGCTGGCGATGCACCACGAGGTCGTGGAGGTCCTGCTCGAAATGCTCGGCAATCGCTATCCGATGGTGGCCGATATCGTCGTCAGGAACCCCGTTCTCGCGGTGGAGTTCATCGCCGGTGTGTGGGACGAGGTCAAGACCCGTCTCACCAACGACGAACACCAGGCCTAGCGCGTTCGCGCTGGTCTTCAATTTCGCTCATTCAATCTCGTTCACATAGCCGGAGAAATGTTCGTGTTTCAGTGTGAAATGCTACTGTTCTTTCCTAGGGGGGAAGGGTGTGTGTTTCCGGCGCATACACCACCCATCCCTTATTCATTAAAATATTTTGATGAATGAGGGGAATAAAAAACCACTGTTTTAAAGCAGTGGTTTTTTATTCTATTTTATAATTACCAAAGTAGTTATAAAAATGGAATGCCTGCAGGATGGGAGTGCAGCAGGCGTGCATGGGGGATATGAGATGGTGTAGCCGTAGAAGTCGGGGTTAGAACACCCGGCGACGTCCGAACTTCATGCCGCGCTTCTTGACGGACATCAAGACGTGTCTCAAGTTCTTCCTCCTTTTTCCAGTTATCCCAAGCTAAATTAGCCTATTTTAGGCAAATTGTCAATCTTGTTTGATTTATGTTTTAGGGTGGGATATAATTCAATTATTCGATATAAGAACAACTTTTATGATCAAAATATATACTAAAACCGGGGATACCGGAGAAACGTCACTTTTGGGCGGCGAGCGTGTTACTAAAGATTGTATCACCTTGCAGGTGGTAGGGGAGATTGATGAGCTCAATTCTAAAATCGGTGAAGCGGTAGCGCATTTGTTTGGTAGTTTACTAACAGAGTTTTTAGTAAAAATTCAGCATGATCTTTTTAAGGTGGGTGCGGAGGTAGCGGCATTACAAACTACTGTTGGGGAAGGCTTGGTTAAAGTCGGCGAAGAAGAAATTAAAGAACTGGAAGAAAATATTGATAGTTGTTCAGAAGATTTGCCAGAGTTAAAGAATTTCATTTTACCTGGAGGATGTTTGGCTGGTGCGCACTTGCATCACGCGCGTACTATTTGTCGCCGAACTGAACGAGTTTTAGTTACTTTAGGAAAAGAACAAACTGTTCGGCCAGAGTTGTATAAATATCTTAATCGTTTAAGTGACTATTTATTCACCGCCGCTCGGTGGGTGAATTTTCAAGAAGGGGTAGAAGAAATAAAAATCATTTAGTGGGTATTGTTTTTAGTTATCAACAGGTCGCTTCTCTTGACGGTAAGTGTAGACCAGATATAATGTTAGTACTTTTCTCTAAAGAGCTGCGGAACGAGTTGATGTCTCAACCGAATCGGATGTTAAAAACATTCTCTCTCCCTTTTTCCTTACATTAATTTGTCTGGATTAGGCGTTTTCATCATTTGATTCGTTAGCTAAAACATGCAATTCTTCTCGCAGCTCTTTGTAGGAAAGTATTTTTATTTATATGTCAGAAGGTAATGGCGGGGCTCCAGAAATTAATTTAGGTAGAGGGTCTCTTGGGGATGATCAGTATCGTGAATCAATGCTGCGTGAGTTATCACGCGGTATTTCGGCTAGAGAGATCGACGAAGCAGATGGTCCACACAATCGTCCAAAAAAAATTGGTTTTAATACTTCGTTGCTAGACCAAGGGCCGACCTTGTCGGATTTGATTGCCGAAGAACGTCAACAACAACAAAGAGATGGTGGTGCTGCAACAAGAAGACAGATCGGATTTGTTGAGGTATTAGCTGTGCCTGAGCGCAACGTACGGGATTGGGTAGTTGCTTTTTGGCGAGAGCCAGTGGTTTTGTCTTTGTTTGGTAATCAAAATACTAATCTTCCAATGAGTGAATTAGAAGGGAGTTCTGATTTGGGATCAGTAAATGCCATTAGTATAGTGGAAACAGTAAATGAAAAGTTTAAAGAAATTTTGAAAAAAATGGGTGTAGACAATGCAGGTAATTTGTTTAAATTAGTTGTTGGCGATAGCAAGGGTATGCGTGTGCAAGTCGAAGAGGTTGAATTTGAGAAAATGAAGACAGCTGTATTAGCGTCAGTTGATTTTTCTGATACAGAAAAGAAGGAGTTAGAAGCTTTGATGGTAAGTAATTATTTAAAAAAGGAATAAAAAAGCAAGGTATTGAATTTTTTTTGTAGTCGTGATAATATTTTCTTGGTTTTACCCTAACAGGGCGAGAATGGTCCGATGGTGGAACTGGTATACACGCAGGACTTAAAATCCTGTGCCGCAAGGCATGTGGGTTCGATCCCCACTCGGACCACCAATAAAAGCTCTCATTTTGAGAGCTTTTATTAACTTCCAAACCAGGCATCTTTTTTCGTTTAAGGATTGTTTCCTTGTTTTTATAAGTTATCCACCGTTAAAATTTGACTTTTCTTGACAAATCATATAAAATCTATGTGCTTCTTGATTTAGGAGAAAAATTAGCTGTTTTTCTGCTTAATCAAGCGAAAAATGTGGCTTTTACCTATACCAACGGTTAAGGCTGCGTGCAAGGACATTAAGACAAAAATCATGCTCACCTTGCTTGTTTTGGCTAAATTATAAGGAAATTTAATCTAAAAGCCTCTTTTTTTGGCCGTTTTTTTGTTTAATTACTACTTTTTTTAAATAAATAAATAAATTAAAAATAATTTAATTCTCTATGTCTCTTTTTAAACGCCTCCCGCTCAAGACTTTGGAAAGAAAATTCTTCACCACTGCACTTGATGCTATGCCGTTGCCAGACTTGATTGAAGTTCAGAAGGACTCCTACAGCTGGTTTCTAAAATTTGGTATTAAAGAATTGTTTGAGGAGGTGTCTCCAATCACAGACTTTTCTGGTAGGGATTTAGAATTGTATTTAGAAGACTACTATTTAGACGAACCACGTTTTGATGAAGTGGTTTGTCGTCAGCGTAATGTTACCTTTGAAGCACCATTACGTATTACAGCGCGAATGGTTAATAAGCGCACCAATCAAACCAAGTCACAAGAAATTTATTTAGGTGATGTGCCAGTGATGACTGATCGTGGTACTTTTATTGTGAATGGTATTGAACGTGTAGTTGTTTCTCAACTTATCCGTTCTGCTGGTGTTTTCTTCACTGCTGAGAATGTTCGCGGTCGCCGATATTACGGTGCTAAGATTATTCCGAATCGCGGTGCTTGGATTGAAGTAGAAACTGATTCTAACAATGCCCTTTGGATTAAGGTTGATCGTAAACGTAAAGTAGCCGCAACTTCACTCTTGCGTGCTTTTGGTTATGAGGATGATGAGAAGATGAAAGAGCTTTTTAAAGATGTAAACAACCATCCAAATATTGATTTCTTGGACGCAACAATTAAAAAAGATTTAGCAAAGAATCAAAGCGAAGGTTTTATCGAAGTATACAAAAGAATTCGTCCGGGTGATTTAGCAACCGCTGACAATGCTAAGAGTTTGATCGAAGCAATGTTTTTCAATTTTGAAAGATATGATTTGGGTCGCGTTGGTGTTTATAAATTCAACAGTAAATTTGATATTCCAAGTCAGCACGAAGATTATGATAAAAAAGAGAATCGTGTTTTGTCAGCTGACAAATTGTTGGCAGTTTTAAAAGAAGTAATTCGATTGAATGTTACTCAAGAAGAACCAGATGATGTTGATCATCTAGGCAACCGTCGTGTTCGTGCCGTTGGTGAATTAGTACAGAATCGTTTCCGTGTTGGTTTGGCTCGTATGGAACGTGTTGCTAAGGATCGTATGAGTACTTATGACATGGAGCAGGTAACACCGAATCGTTTAATTAACTCTCGTCCAGTAACTAGTGCGATTCGCGAGTTCTTCATGAGTTCACAAATGTCACAGTTCATGGATCAACACAACCCATTGTCAGAGTTAGAACACAAACGTCGTTTGTCTGCTATGGGTCCAGGTGGTTTGTCTCGTGACCGCGCTAGTTTTGAAGTTCGTGATGTGCATACCACTCACTATGGCCGTATCTGTCCAGTTGCTACTCCAGAAGGACCGAACATTGGTTTGGTTAACCACTTATCTAGTTTTGCTCGTATCAATGAATTTGGTTTTATTGAAACTCCATATCGCAAAGTTTTGCGTGAGGTAGAAAACAAGCCAGAATTTTTGGAAGGTGAAATTTTGCGTGGTGATATCGAAGGTGTAAAGGATGGTACAAAAATTACCAAAGAGATAGCCGCTAAATTAGCAAAAGCAAAATTACAAAAAATTCCGGTACGTCCACGTGTAACCAATGAGATTATTTATCTTTCTGCTTTTAAAGAAGAAAAAGTAATGACGGCTTCTGCTAAAACTAGAACTGATGAAAATGGATATTTTCTTGATGAGATGGTGCCGGCACGTGTGCATGGTAATCCAGGCACCGCCGCAACTATTGATTTGGATTATTTAGATGTATCTTCTAGTCAGATCGTTAGTGTGGCTACAGCTTGTATTCCTTTCATGGAACATGATGATGGCCAGCGCGCCCTCATGGGTACAAACATGCAGCGTCAGGCTGTTCCTTGTATTCGACCGGAGCCACCATTGGTTGGTACAGGTGCAGAGAAAGCTGCTGCTCACTATTCTGGTCACATGATTATTGCTAGTGAAGATGGTGAGATTGTAGAAGCTGACGGTGGTCACATTGTTTTGAAAGGCAAGAAAGGTGATTTGTATACTTATCAATTAAACAAGTTTGTCCGTTCTAATGCAGCTACTTGTATTAACCAACATTTAGAAATTAAAGTAGGCGACAAAGTAAAGAAGGGACAATATTTAACCGATGGTCCAAGTATTCACAATGGTGAATTGGCTTTGGGTCAGAATGTATTGGTTGCTTACATGGTTTGGGATGGTTTCAACTACGAAGATGCGGTAATTTTTTCTGAAGGTTTAGTACAGAGTGATCGCTACACTTCAATTCATATTGAAGACTATACAATCGACGTACGTGAAACCAAGCTTGGCCCAGAAGTTGTAACTTCTGATATTCCAAATGTGAGTGAAGAAAAATTAAAGAATTTGGATTCTGAAGGTGTTGTCCGAATTGGTGCTGAAGTAAAATCCGGTGATATTTTAGTTGGTAAAATCACACCAAAGGGTGAGACTGAATTATCTGCTGAGGAAAGATTGTTACGCGCAATCTTCGGTGAAAAAGCACGCGATGTGCGTGACTCTTCATTGTATCTTGAACACGGTGAACATGGAAAAGTAATCGGTGTTCAAGTATTTTCCGAAGAAGCCGGTGATAAATTGGAACCAGGTGTAATTAAGCAAGTTCAAGTAAAGGTGGCAGACATGAGAAAAATTCAGGTGGGTGATAAAATGGCCGGTCGTCATGGTAACAAAGGTGTGATTTCACGCGTTGTGCCAATGGCTGACATGCCATTCCTCGAAGACGGAACCCCAATTGATATTATCTTGTCACCACTTGGTGTTATCTCTCGTATGAACTTGGGTCAGATTTTGGAAACCCATTTAGGTTTAGCTGCGAATGCACTAGGATACAAAATCGCTACTCCAGTTTTAAATGGTTTAAGTGAAGATCAAATTCGTGATGAGTTAATCAAAGCCGGATTGCCGGTAGATGGCCAAGTACGTTTGTTTGACGGCAGAACCGGTGAACCATTTGATCACAAAATTACCGTTGGTTACAACTACATGTTGAAGTTGAACCATATGGTTGAAGACAAGATCCACCAGCGTTCAATTGGTCCATACTCTTTAATTACGCAACAGCCATTGGGTGGTAAAGCGCAATTTGGTGGCCAGCGTTTTGGTGAGATGGAAGTTTGGGCATTGGAAGCATACGGCGCCGCTCATACTTTGCAAGAAATTTTAACAATCAAATCTGATGATGTGCCCGGCCGTTCTAAAGCCTATGAGGCCATTGTTAAAGGTGAACAAATTAGTCGTGTCAACATTCCTGAATCTTTCAATGTGTTGGTGCGCGAACTTAAAGGTCTAGGTTTAGATGTCGAATTATTGAAACGTTCTGATTCGGGTGAGTATGTAGTTGCTAAAGAAACAGTAGAGGGTGAGAACAAGGATGACATGCAAAGTGGTGGTCCAGTTCCACCACCAGCAGTTTAAATCAACTACTAACCCTTTAATTATATGAATCGAGACCTTATTCGTTCCATAGACTTCGACGCCATTCGCTTGCGTTTGGCATCTCCTGAAACAATTCGGGAATGGTCATATGGTGAAGTGAACAAACCAGAGACTATTAACTATCGCACACAAAAACCAGAAAAAGGTGGTTTGTTTGCGGAAGAAATTTTTGGTCCAACCAAAGATTGGGAATGTTACTGTGGAAAATACAAGAAGATCCGTTACAAAGGAATTGTTTGTGATAAGTGCGGCGTAGAAGTAACTACTTCTCTCGTTCGTCGTGAGCGTATGGGCCATATTGAGTTGGCTGCTCCAGTATCGCATATTTGGTTCTTACGTTCTGTTCCTTCCAAAGTTGGTTTGGTGTTAGACATGTCGGTACAAGCATTAGAGAAAGTTATTTACTTTGCTGCTTTTATCATCATGCATGTTGACGAGAACGCCAAGAAGCAGACAATTGATTTGTTGCGTCAAGAATTTAAAACAAAAAAGAAACAGATTGAGCGTGATCATGAAACAGCAATTAAAAATGCTAATGATCAGAAGTTAGGCAAAGAAGCGTTGAATGCTATTCAAGAAGAAACCGAACGTAAAAACAAATCTTTGGAAGAAGATTTCCAACAGGCAGACAAAGATTTGAAAGAGGTTCAGATGATGAAGGTTATTTCCGAGAATAAATATCAAGATCTTTCTTTACGCTTTGGTCATTTGTTTGAAGCTGCGATTGGTGCTGAAGGTGTTTATCGTTTGCTCGAAAGAATTAATTTAGAAGAGACAATCAAGCAGATTGCTACTGAACAGGAAAAATCTAAAGGTGCTAAATTAGAGCGCTTGGTTCGTCGTAAGAAATTATTAAAGAGTTTAGCGGTTAATGGTATTCGTCCAGAGTGGATGATTATGCGTTGTATCCCAGTGATCCCGCCAGATTTACGTCCGATGGTTGCGTTAGATGGTGGTCGTTTTGCTACTTCTGATTTGAACGATTTGTATCGTCGCGTAATTAACCGCAACAATCGTTTACGTCGTTTGTTAGAATTGGATGCTCCTGAGGTTATCTGTCGTAATGAGAAGCGTATGTTGCAAGAAGCAGTTGATGCTTTGATTGATAACAACGCACGTCATTCTAAAACGGTTATCGCCGCTACTGGTCAAAAACGTCAGTTGCGTTCTTTAGCTGATATCTTGAAAGGTAAACAGGGTCGTTTCCGTCAGAACTTGCTTGGTAAACGTGTTGACTACTCTGGCCGTTCCGTAATCGTAGTTGGCCCAACTTTAAATATTGATGAATGTGGTTTGCCAAAACGCATGGCTTTGGAACTTTTCAAACCGTTTATCATCGGTGAGATTATCAAACGTGAATTAGCGCACAATGTTCGTTCGGCTTCTCGTTTCATTGAAGGCGAACATGATGAAGTGTGGGATATTTTGGAAGAATTAACTAGAACTACTCGTGTATTCTTGAATCGTGCTCCTACTTTGCATCGTCTTGGTATCCAAGCTTTCCACCCTCGTCTCGTAGAAGGTAAGGCCATTCATTTGCATCCGTTGGTTTGTACAGCGTTTAACGCTGATTTCGACGGCGATCAGATGGCTGTGCATTTGCCTTTAACCGCAGAAGCACGTTGGGAAGCAGATAACCTAATGGCTGCAGAAAAGAATCTTTTGAAACCTGCTACTAGCCAGCCGGTTATTACTCCTAAACAGGATATTGCTTTGGGTTGTTACTATTTAACTCGTACGGAAAGCAAAGACGTTGGTGAAGTAAAGAAATATTTTTACTCTGAGCGTGATGCTAAGTTGGCTTACAAAGTCCGACGTATTGATTTGCACGAACGTATTAATGTTAAAATCGTGGAAGCAAAGAATAAATTTGCTGAAGGTGATAAATTATTAATCGAGACTACAATTGGTCGCGTCTTGTTTAATGAAATTTTGCCGGAAAAATTAAAATATTACAACGAGACTATTAACACTAAAAAATTGGCCGAGATCATCCGTTATTGTCTTGAGTACTATGGTCAACAGGAAACTGCTTACTTCTTGGATGAATTGAAAAATCTTGGTTTCCGCTATGTTACTAAATCTGGTTACTCTTTAGGCTTTGCTGATTTTCCACCAGTGGTAGAAAAGCCAGCGATTTTGGAAGGGGCTGACAAACAGATTCGTGAGTTGGAAGACCAATATCAAGAAGGTTTGTTAACTCAAGCTGAGCGCTATGCTAAGATTTTGGAAATCTGGACTACGGCTAAAGAAAAAATCTTGGCACATAACCAAGAGATTTTGGACAAGAATGGTCCAGTGTTTGCGATGATTGATTCAGGCGCGCGTGGTACCTGGGGTCAGTTAGGTCAGGTCATCGGTATGAAAGGTTTGGTGGTATCACCATCCGGTGATGTTATCGAGCTGCCAGTAAAAGGTAACTACAAAGATGGTTTTGATGTATTGGAATATTTCATCTCTTCTCACGGTACGAGAAAAGGTTTGTCTGATACGGCGCTTCGCACGGCTAATGCTGGTTACTTAACTCGTCGTTTAGTAGATGTATCTCAAGATGTTGTTGTTTTGGAAGATGACTGTGGCGATACTACTGGTGAAATATTTACTGTTGAACAATCTAAGCAGATGGGTGAAAAATTATCTGATCGTGTTTGGGGTCGTTATGCTTTAGCTGATGTAATAGCTGATGGTAAGACGATTGTTAAAACTGGTGAGGTGATTATCGACGAAGCTGCTCGTTTGATTGATGATAACAAACTTGAGTCAGTTCATGTGCGTAGTGTTTTGCAATGTAAATTACCAAAGGGTGTTTGTCGTAAGTGCTATGGTAATGATTTGGCTCATAACCGTCCAGTAGAATTTGGTACAGCGGTAGGTACGATTGCTGCTCAGTCTATCGGTGAACCAGGTACTCAGTTGACTTTGCGTACTTTCCATGCCGGTGGTGTGGCTGGTGGAGGCGATATTACCCAAGGTTTGCCACGCGTTGAAGAGTTATTTGAAAATCGCATGCCAAAGCACAAGGCAATTTTGTCTGAGGTAGCGGGTAAGATTGAAGTAGAAGATGCCGATGGAAAAATTGTTACTTCTGCTAGTGGTAAAAAGATTTTTGAAGGTCGTCGTGGTCAGAAAATCATCCGTGTTCACTTTGAAGGTATGGATGAAACAAAGATCAAGGTTACTGCTGAAGACGAAGTGATGGCTAAAGATGGTGATACTGTTCAAAAAGATCAGGTGATAGTAGTGCGTGGTGCTACTGGCGAAGAAGTAACTGCTAAATATACCAGTGAGGTAAAAATTGTTAAGAATAATATTACTTTGTCTTACGTCGGTCCAAAAATACGTGAATACATCGTGCCAACCGGGTACAAGATGTTAGTCAAAGAAGGTGATGTCGCGGAAAAAGGACAGCGCATGACAAATGGCAGTATTAGTTTGCAAGAATTGTTTGAGCTTTCTGGTCGGCCAGCAGTACAACGCTATGTATTGGAAGAGATTCAGAATATTTACTCCTCTCAAGGTCAGAAAGTGAACGACAAACACGTAGAGCTTTTGATCAAACAAATGTTCTCGCGTGTATACGTAGAAGATGCGGGTGAAACTGAGTTGTTGCCAGGTGAAGTGGTAGAAAAATCTCAGTTAGAGTTTGCCAATCGATTGGCCAAGAAAAATGGTGGTACTTTAGCAACTGCTCGAGAATTGCTTTTAGGCATCTCTCGCGTTGCGCTTTCCACTCAGAGTTTCTTGTCTTCAGCTTCGTTCCAAGAGACCGCTAAAGTATTGATCAACAGCGCCATTACCGGTAAAGTTGACTACTTGGAAGGTTTGAAAGAGAATGTGATTATCGGTCGTTTAATTCCAGCCGGTACTGGTTTTAAACAGTAATCAAAATATACAATATTTGTAAAAGACCTCGAAAAAATCGGGGTCTTTTTTAATCTTGATTTTTTTTGAGCAGTGTGATAAAACTGAATCAGATCATTTATCTTAAAGGGGGAGGAATTGAAAAAGGAATGGCAAGACCACCTCACCCATTGGGGTAAGTGGTCGACAGGGACAGAAGTGAAGCGCGGGTTGCTCCACTTCTTGGTCGGGCTTTCGGCCTGGCTGGTGCTCCACCCGTTGTTCTATGGCAACCAGGTGGTTTGGGCGGCTTTGATTATCGTGGCGTCTGTCTTCTCTGCCGTCGAGGTGGTTAGAAAGACAGCGCAACGTAGCTCGGCTGTCTGGGCTGACCGGGTCACGGCCTTTGTGAGTCATTTCACAAGGGACAACGAGAAGAGCGGTGATTTGACTACTACCCTTCAGACGATTCTCGGGTGTACAGTGGCTTGGGTTTTCTGTCCACGCTGGATCTGTGCGCTGGCTGGGTTGCTGTTGGGGGTAGTAGATCCGATCTCTAAGCTGGGCAAGCGTTTTCCCATGGGGCCCCGTTTTAAAAACGGTAAGTCGCGCGGGGGCATGCTGTTCGGATTGGGGGTTGGAATCATCGCTGCAATCTGGGTGGGGGTCTACCACTTTGCTACACCGCTCTTTCCTGTGGAACTGGGGTTCTGGCATGTTGTAACCGTGTATACGGTAGGCGTGTGCTCTGCCCCTGTCTTTGAGGTGCTAGGTGGTAAATGGGATAATTTCTATATCCCCGCCGGCACTGCCATCCTGATGTCCATCGTGGACATTGTCCTGTCTTTCTAAATTCCAGAAACACCGCCGTCCCACCCGGGGCGGCGTTCGTGTTTTTATTTTGTTGGTGGGGAAGTTTGACAAATTCTCTGTTTTTTGCTATAATTTCTTGTTATTCTAGGATTTAGAATAAGCGGTTCTTTATATAATTAGTGAACAAATTAGTTAAAATCATCAGAAGAACTTTGGTGTCATTTTTCATAAGTGGCACAAAAGCTCTTCTCATGAGAGGGAGACCTGGGCCCCGGGCAGGGGCAAATTGCTTTTCGGGCTTTCAGCCCTGAAAGAGAGTCCACGAAATGGGAAAGTACAGTGATTGGAGTCGAGGAGAGGATGAGGCGCTCCTCAACATGCTCGGCGGCACGGATGTCGCGCGCGCCGCACTCCGCGGTGAGTGCAAGCTCATCGTCGAGCGGGTGTCGTCTCAGCCCGTTACGAAGCTGCCTCGTCCCTCGTTCCCGTCCGACGCCATCGCCGCCCAGTACGGGTACACGGTCGAGGACGACGTCGAGCCCTCGGATTTCGTGGGCAAGAAGATCACGTTCGTCCCCTTCTGCAAGTCCGGTGAGTCCTGCAACACCAAGGCGATGCGCAGGCTCGCCGTGGTGCTGAAGGGCAACTACGGCCTGGTCGACGGCCAGTACTTGGTCGACCACCAGGACGAGCTGATCCCGACGGAAATGCAGGGCAAATACATTGTGTTGCCCGGCACGAAGTTGCGCGGCTCGGGCGGTGGTCGCCATGTCGCTTACCTCTTCTTCGACGGCGTTCGCTGGGTGCTGTACTTCTCTTGGGAGGGCTTCGACTGGTACAGCGACGATCGGTTCGCGTGCAGCGAGTCTCTCGGAACCTAGGTCACTCGGACACTCGGCGCTTCGGCGTCAACTGTCCGGTCCTCGGTTCCTCAGACCCTCGTCTCGGCGTTCACTCACAAGGTGGATGTTGGGACGGGGGTCTTTGCTTTTATGTCAAATTTTGATAAAATTAATTCAGATTTTACAGACACTGCCCTGGTTACGATTTGGGCGTGTAGAATCTCGTCATTTCAAACTTCGGAATGTGGTCGGCCAAGGCTTGCTGCAGAGTAAGATTGAAGTGATAAAATGAAGATACTCGGTGTGATGTGTTAGGGAGATCACGTCTTCAAATTCTATTCAACCCGGAGAGTATTCGATGGGTGGTGTCACGGAAGACGCATTGCATATTTTGCGCAACTCGGACGGTAATCGCCATGTCGCTTACCTCTACTTCAACGGCGATCGCTGGGTGCTGAACTTCAATTGGGAGAGCAACGACTGGAACAGCAACGATCGGTTCGCGTGCAGCTAGTCTCTTCATGCTCTCGTCTTTATGACGGGAGTTGTGTTTTTAAATGATTCTATTCCTCGAGGCTCTGCCCCTGTCTTTGAGGTGTTAGGCGGTAAATGGGATAATTTCTATATCCCCGCCGGCACTGCCATCCTGATGTCCATCGTGGACATTGTCCTGTCTTTCTAAATTCCAGAAACACCGCCGTCCCACCCGGGGCGGCGTTCGTGTTTTTATTTTGTTTGACAGTCATTTCTTTTTGGACTAAGGTAGAGGCAGATAACCATCTTGTCCAAAGGAGGACAAAATGACCGACACACAAGGGAAAGACAAGGTGTCGCCCTCGGTGGATGAGATCATCGCCCGTTTGCTCGGAGGAGGGAAAAGTGCGGTTAAACACGGTAAGTGGGAAACCCACGTCTGCAGGTTGTGGATCTGTGGGTGTGCAACTCTTACTCGTATCCACCTCTCGTCGATCGAGAAGTGTCCGCACTGTGGCTATCTCAGGCCAAAGTATGAGTAAGAAGGGCGGCGAATGTTATCGACAGAGCCTACCATGCCGCCTTCTTTTTCTCTAAAATTATTGGAGAAAGAGAAGGGAGAATGCGTGGTAGGTTTTTGTTAGAAGCACGGTTTTAAAGGGTTGTTTTTTATCTTTTTTTAGAGTAAAATATGGGATATATGAGATTTAAACAAGCAGCTTTTTTAATATTGAGTGTTTGCTTGGCTTTTGGTGCAGGAGCCTTGGGTTTTTGGTTTGGTCCGGAAATTGGCAAATATACCAAGGAATTGCCAGAACCGGTTTTAGCAGCAACAGTCAATCAAAATTCAACTGATGTTATTCCGGCTATCTTTGCTCCAGAAGAGATGTACAAGGATTTTTTTGATTATCCACGACCAACCATTGCACCGTCGGGCACGATAATGTCATTGGTATTACCACATCATTTGGTGGCTGGTAATTATATGGCGGGTGTTTTTGGGGTGATGAAAAATTTACGTCCACCAGTGGTAGTGGTGATTGGACCAAATCATTTTCAAGCGGGTAATAGTTTTATTTTATCTTCCAAGTTAGGATGGAAAACAGAAGTGGGTGTTTTGTCTTCTAATTCACAAATTATTGATTCATTAGTATCGAGCAATTTGGTTAGTCTTGATGACGCGGCTTTAACCAAAGAACATAGTATTGGTGCTTTAACGGCGTTTATTAAAAACACTTGGCCAAGTACGGAAATTGTTCCTTTGATAGTTAAGAATGTAAAAAATGATGATTTGGTAGATGGGTTAGCTTCGAAATTGTATGAGGTTTTACCAATGGGTAGTTTGGTAATTGCGAGCGTTGATTTTTCTCACTACTTACCTAAAAATGTAGCAAATTTTCACGACGATCTTTCAATTAATGTTTTAAGTACTGGCGATATTGGAAGAGTTAAGAAGATGGAAATTGATAGTCAGAACAGCATTCGAGCATTGTTAACTTACAATAGCATCGTTGGGGCAGGAAAGTTTATGCTAGCACATCATACTAACAGTGCGGATATTTTACAGCAAAATGATTTAGCTGAAACCACATCACATGTGATGGGATTTTTTTCTCGAGAAAATCGGTCAGAGGAACCAGCTATCTCTCTTCAGTTATTTGGGGACATGATGTTAGAGCGTAATGTAGAAAAAAGTTTTGGTAAAAGTGGTTTAGATTATGTTTTTAAAAATTTGAAAGGTCAAGAGAATAGATTTTTTTATGGATCTGATTTGATGTTGGCTAATTTGGAAGGTGCGTTTGCACCCGCCCGTGTTAAAACCTCCAAGTCCATTGCCTTTCGTTTTAATCCTGATTTAGGAGCACAATTAAAGCGGTATGGTTTTACAGGTTTTTCTTTGGCGAATAATCATACGTTGGACATGGGTATAAAAAATGTTGATTTTACCAGGAAAGTTTTAACTGACAATGGTTTGGCATATTTTGGTTATCAAACTAAGGAAGGGAAAGAATATACTTGGATAGCGGGGGAGAAAGAGGGGTTGCCAGAAAAGGTAGCGTTTATCGGTTTGAACAATACTGAGCACCCATTAAATATGGTTAAAGTAAAAGAAGCGATTGAGGTTGCCAAAAAGGAAGCGCGTTATGTAGTTGTATATATGCATTGGGGTAATGAGTACCAAAGAATTTCGAGTGCTAGCCAGAGGGAGCTGGGTCATTGGTTTATCGACAACGGAGTTACGGCTGTAATTGGTATGCACCCCCATGTTATTCAGGAGATGGAGATTTACAAAGACCACCCCATTTTCTATTCCTTAGGTAATTTTGTTTTTGATCAATATTTTTCTAAAGATACACAAGAGGGTGTTAGTCTCGGGCTAAATTTGCAAGGTGGTCAGGTTAAGAATGTGTATGTTTTTCCTTTTTATGCAGTTAAATCACAGAATAGTTTGATGAGCGGAAAAAGGCAGACAGATTTTTTTACTTGGTGGAATAAAAATAGCCGATTAGGTGGGGAGGTTTTTGAAAATAACAAACTAGAATTAAATTAATTTTAATAATATGTCGGGACATTCTAAGTGGCACAATATTCAAGCACGCAAAGGAAAGCAAGATGCTAAGCGTGGTAATATTTTTTCTTTGTTCGCAAAAAAGATTACTATTACTGCAAAAGCAGGGGGTGATCCAGCTGCTAATTTTTCTTTGCGTATTTTAGTAGACAAGGCCAAAGAAGCGGGCATGCCGAAAGACAATATTGATCGGGCAATTAAGCGTGGAACAGGTGAATCAGGTGAGAGTGCTCAGATTGATGAATGTTTGTATGAAGGGTATGGCCCAGGTGGTGTGGCGATTTTAGTTAAAACTTTGAGTGATAACAAAAATCGGACGGTGGCGGATATAAAACACATTTTGAGTTTACGTGGTGGTACAATGGGTGGAGAAGGTAGTGTGGCTTGGATGTTTAAAGAATGGGGTTTGATTTCAGTGGCGAGTGACAAATTTAGCGTACCCAATTTAAGTCGTGAAGAACTAGAAATGTCTTTGATCGAAGTTGGAGCAGAGGATATTACCGAGGCAGACGGATTTGTTGAGATAAAAACCAAGATAGAAAATCTTCAAAAGACTGTTGCCAAGTTAAAAGAGTTGGGGATTGAACCAGATGAGGATGGTTTGGGGTGGGTAGCAAAAGATAAAGTACCGGTTTCAGAAGAAGTTAAAGAAAAGTTATCAGCGCTCTTTTCTGCTTTAGAAGAAAATGATGACGTCGAAGAATATTTTACCAATGCTGAATAATATGAAATTGCCCGAAATAATTTTGGGGGTTGATCCGGGTTTTGGGCGAATGGGGTGGGGGGTTATCAAACAGGAGAAAAATAATTCATGGAAGGCATTGGGGTGGGGGTGTGTAGAAACACCGCCGAATACTGAGTTGTCAGATCGTTTGATGGTTTTGCGCGATGAGTTAAGAGAGGTGATTAAAAAATATCAACCGACTAGTGCTGGAGTAGAGAAGTTGTTTTTCTTTAACAATGCTAAAACTGCAATGGACGTCGGGCAAGCGCGTGGGGTAATATTACTAACGATAATTGACGCAGGTTTAAAAGTGGCGGAGTTTACTCCGTTGCAAGTTAAACAGGCAATGACCGGATATGGTCGGGCAGAGAAAGGACAGATGCAAAGAATGGTAGCAATGATTTTAGGTTTAAAAGAAAAGATAAAATCTGACGATGCAGCTGATGCTCTTGCGGTGGCATTGTGTGCTGGTCAAAGTCAGAAATGGAATTCATTTTGTGGAAAAAAATAATTTTGCAATTTTACTTCCGAGTATTCGTAGCGCCCACAATGTTGGCGCTATGTTTCGGACTGCTGATGGTGCGGGAGTGAATAAAATATATTTAACCGGATTTACACCTTGCCCACCGCATCCACGGTTAGATAAAGTTTCGCTGGGAGCGGAAAAGTGGGTAGAGTGGGAATATGTAAAACAACCTGGCAGATTGTTGAAGAGATTAAAAGCTGAAGGTTTCAAAATTGTTGCTTTGGAGCAAACGGAAAAAAGTGTTAATATATATAAATGGCAACCAAGTTTTCCGTTAGTATTAATTGTTGGAAATGAGAAGACAGGCGTAACGAAAAGTATTTTAAAATATTGTGATGAGTCAGTTGAGTTGCCGATGTTAGGTAAGAAAAAGAGTTTGAATGTTAGTGTTGCCGCTGGTGTTGCCATGTACTATATTAGCCAATTTATCTAATTTTTTATGCAATCAACAATTTCTCTTTTTCGTTACTTGTTCGAACATCTTCCACCGCTTTTTCCTGAGGAGGATAAAATTAAAATGCGCCATGCTTTGGAACATTTAGAAAAAGATCCAACCGTGTCACTTGAATCATTGGAAGATACGATGGTCTCTTTTGGGTATTTGGTTTGGCCGTGGAATCAGGCTTATCAAGAGTTTTTGGCTTTATCCGAAGGAGAGGTGGGGGAACATTTTTTGTTGCCACGCTTATCGCCAGGTGTACAGGATAAATATACTGAGTTTAGAGCCTATGGTGGCACATTACGCGACTTACATTCTGGTCGGCCAGCAGAATATTTTGAAAGTGAAGAGCGCGTAGAGTTGTGTGTTGCTATGGTAGAAATGCAAAGAGATTTGCGACAATTTGTTGATCGCAAGGTCGCGGGAATGGAAAGGAAAAAATATTTACAGCGGGTAGAAGATTTTAAAAAAGTACTAAAAGAGATTAGGGGGAAATTAGACGAAATGGTTGTGTTGTCAGAGCGTGAGCAAGATCACCCAAATTTGGCTAGCGAGATTCGAGCGAGAGTGAGATCGTTTGAACACGGACTTTGTCATTTAGCGCCAACGCCAGATTACGAGGCGGTTTGTCAGTCAGTAGATTTTTTCCATGGTAGAAAAGCAGATCTAAATCGATTGCGTGGTACTCATTTGATTCCGGAAGTAGATTTTTATAGTTAATCATATGAAACCAATACTTTTAGCAATTGCTCACGAAGGTTTTCAGCCATTAGAATATTCAGCACCTAAAAAGGTATTGTTGGCTTCTGGGTTAGAAGTTAGAACAGCTAGTGATTTACCTGGTATAGCAGTTTCTGCTTTGACTCAGGAGGAGGCCAAAGTTGATTTAACTTTAGATGAAGTTAATGCTAGTGACTTTGGTGGAATATTTTTTGTAGGTGGCCCAGGAGCTTGGGAGTTTTTGAATAATGAGAAAACATATCGAGTAATTAGGGATGCGGCAAAAGAATGTAAAGTGTGGGGAGCGATTTGTATTTCTCCGCGTATTTTAGCTGCTGCCGGAGTGCTTGATGGTAGAAAAGTTACTGGTTGGGATGATGATGGTGAATTAGCCGGTGTATTACTTGATGTTGGTGCAGAATATGTTAAAGAGCCAGTGGTAGTAGACGGTAATTTAATTACGGCTAATGGTCCAGCTGCAGCAGAGGAATTTGGTAAAAAAATTGTGGAAATAATCAAGACTTAGTGTATGGTTACCTGGAAAGAAATCAAAGACAATAGCCAGGCACGTTGGCGGATTGAAAAAAAAGCGGAAATTATTAAAACAATCCGTGAATTTTTTTGGTCACTAGATTTTATTGAACCTACTACACCAGTAGCAGTTCGAAAAATGATTCAAGAGAAATATCTCCAACCCGTGCCGGTTAAGTTCCATAATCCAAATGGCGAGGAATTTCCATTTTTTTTAGTCACTTCGCCAGAGGTTGGTTTGAAAAAGTTGTTAGGCGCCGGGTTATCTAAAATTTTTCAGGTATGTCCGGTATTTCGTGACTATGAAGATTTTGGTCATACGCATAATACAGAATTTTTAATGTTGGAATGGTATCGTTCACCCGGTAGTTTGACTGAGATTATGGATGACACGGAAAATTTAGTTAAGTTTGTCGCTAAAAAGATTGGTGTAGAAAAAATTAAGGTAGAGGGCCAAGAAGTTGATTTGTTGGTTGATTGGGAAAGGATTAGTATGAAGGATTTGTGGAAGAAGTATTTGGATATTAATTTGGATGATTATTTAACCGATGGAACAATGGCTGATTTGGCTCGATCTTTGGGGTACAATATCAAAATAGGCGAGGCGTATGAGAATAGTTTCTATGAGATATTTTTAAACAAGATAGAACCGTTCTTAGGTAGTACTAGACCGGTAATGATTTATGACTATCCTTTGCCTATGGCAGCCTTGTGTAGGCCTACTGCAGTCGATCCGCGCTATGTTGAGCGTGCGGAGTGCTATATCGCTGGTTTAGAGCTTTCAAACGCTTATGGTGAGTTAGTTGACGTTGAAGAGCAGTCTAAGCGTATGCAGGACAATTATGATTTTCGAGCAAACAATGATTTGGTGTTATCTCCAGTTGACGAAGATTTTAACAAAGCAGTAGGAGAGATAAAATCGGCAGGTGGAATTGCTTTAGGGGTAGATCGTCTAGTTATGCTTTTAACTGAAGCAAAAGATATTAATGAAGTGATTTTTGAATCAGTCGCGGATCAGGTTGAAAGGGAATAAAGAAAAGAGAGTAAAAGAAAACTGTTGGAAAGAAAAAATTCCGGTTAGGCCGGAATTTTTTGATAGGTTTTTTTACTTTTTTGTTAAAAGATTTCTTTTGGTTTAATATTTGGAAACGTGTTTATCATTTTATTGATACCCATTGGACGCAGTAAGCCAAGATGGGGGCTGGGTTTTTGGATTACTGAACAGCTATTGGCAATTCCCCAAACAAGGCAGGTGGGAATGTCATGGCCGTTAATTTTTGCTGCTAAGTATCCAGAAGAAAAAGCATCGCCAGCGCCGGTTTTAGCAATTACTGGTACGGGATAACTTTCCATTTTATATATCTCTTCTTCGTTGCCCGCGTAGGCACCGTTTTTAGCATCGGTTATTACTACTTCTTTAGCGCCTAGGCTTATTAACTCATGAATTAAAGCGCGAACACTTTTTTCTTTTTTTAGCGTGGTGTTAAGTATTTTTTCTGCCTCTTGAAGATTAACAATCAAGAGATTAGTGTTTTTTATCATCTCGCCAACGCTTGTTAAAGAGTTTTTTAATTGAAATGATCCAGGGTTGTATGCTAGGCGAACAGTTAAATGTTTGTTTAGGTATCTATTCAGTGGTTGGATGATGTTTTCATAACCATCTGACAATCCGGTTAAATATATCCAATCAACCTCGGGTTCTGTTTTTGGCCAAACATATTGGCGTTTATGGTGGTATGCCAAAATTGTTCTTTCACCCTTAAAATTTAAAATGGTGGAATAGCGGGTAGGTGTTTTTGTGTCTACTGTTATCAAATCAGTTTCAACGTTGTTGTTTTTGAGCTCTTCCGTAACAATTGTGCCGCTGCCGTCGTTGCCAACAGAGGAAAGAATAATAGTGGAAATTCCAAGTTTGGCAGTACCAATAGCAACATTAGCACCATTGCCACCAACAGTTTGGAAGCTTTCTGTCACGGGAATTTTAGCCGCATAGTCTAGACAGAGTTTGCAATTACCATGGTCAACGTCGCATTCCAAAGAAGCATCATCAATCATTATATGTGTATCAATGGTAGCGTCACCGATAACCAAAAGTTGTTTAATCATATTACTTGTTTTGTTCGTGTGGGCAGTTTCCGCTTGGGCATTCATATTTAGTTACTAGTTCTCTGCTATGAATATGTCGTCCGAGCATTATTTCGACTAGTTCGATAAACGATCCGATCATTAATCCAGCCATGGCAACGGAAAATACCTTGTTTCCAATCCAGAGGGCATAAACCAACAAGCAGCCAGCACCAACAGTGAAGACGGCATCTTGTTTGCGTTCAGCTTCCAAGAAGATGGCGTAGGTGATCATGATGGCACCTAATCCAGCGACCACGTTTACAATGACATCAATTAGTGGCCAGGGGAGAGTGGGGAGGAAATTGGCGAAGGGCATACGATTAAATTAGTTAAGATTTAAAAATGGAATACCACTTTTCTTTTTTTAATTTATATACTTCGTATAGGCTAGAAATAGTAAAGACAATTTGCAAAGTTACAAATACTGGGTCGCGTAAGCTAGCACTGTAAATTAACAAAAATATTCCGCCAAGAGCGAAAACCTCATCTTGGATGATCCTCTTCTTAACAAAGATTCCGTAAGTGATTAAGAGTAATCCAATCACTCCAAATATTTTTGCAACTATTGCGATCATATATTATTCTTCAAAGCGATTGATATATTCAATTGCTGCTAAGGCAGCGATTATGCCTTGTCCGGCGGAGATGCCGATTTGTTTGTAAGGGATATTAGTGACGTCGCCAGCAGCTAAAATACCCGGCATATTTGTCCGGCATTTGGAATCAATTACGATTTCTCCGGTTCGGGTTTTTTCTACATTATCAATAAATTGCGAATTAGGGATTTGACCAGCGTGTACCATTACACCTTGGACCTCAATAGTCTTTTCCACACCAGCTTCGTCTTTATATTTTAAACCACTAACACGATCAGTACCTATAATTTCAGTAGTTTGAGCGCCGTAGACAACCTCCACATTTGCTATTTGTTTTATTTTGTCCACTAAAATATTTTCTCCCTTAGGGAAACCGCCATTGTTTTCTAGCGTGTTGGTATATTTACTAATTAAGTACACCTTGGTGGCAATATTAGCCATCATGAGAGCAGATTCTAAGGCAGCGTTACCAGAGCCGATTGTAGCAGTAACTTTACCGCGGAAAAGTGGGCCATCACAAACCGTACAATAGGTCACGCCTTTTTGGTACATTTCTTTTTCGTTTGGTATGTCTAATCTACGTGGATGGATACCGGTGGCAACGATAATAGTTTTTGTTTCGTAAGTTTTAATTTCACCAACCGCATTTTTAGCAGTGATTAAGTAGTGTTTTGCTACGGGTTCAATTTTTTCTACCCGCCAACCTTGTTCAGTTACAACATCGTATGATTTTACATGTTCGGCGAATTTTTGTGCTAGTTCATATCCTTGTATTTCAATAATCCCAGGCCAATTGTTTACTACACCGGACAATGCTACCTCGCCGCCAATATTATCGCTCACCATGACGAAGTTTAATTTTCTTCGGGCGGCGTAGATTGCAGCGGATGAGCCAGCGGCTGCTCCCCCGATAATAACAAGATCTAACATATTTTAAATACTATCTAATGAGTTAATTAAATTGTCGTAAGCTATTTTTATATCCGGTTGTTTTATCAAAGCACTGCCAACACAATAGTAGTCAGTACCCCAACTACTAATTAGAGCAATATTTTCTGGTGTTACACCGCCGTCGACTGAACAGGTCATGTGGGCGTAGAGGTCTTTAAATTTTTTTATTTTTTCTCCTACAGTTGGAATAAAAGGATTGCCTTGGGCGCCAGGAGTAACTGTTAAGAATAAAACCGAATCAACGTGGTCGATAAAAGGGTCAACTGCTTCAAGTGGGGTTTCTGGGTTAACTGATAATCCTACCGCCCAATCTAAATCACGTGCCATTTTTATCGCCGACATAACATCTTCTTTACTTTCTACCGCGATAAGTACTTTGCGTACGGCAGATACGTTTTTCCAAGTCTCGATTTCTTCTAGAGGGTTGTTTACCATTAAATGTAATTCAAAATCAAAATCGTGAGGAAGGGTATTTAATTCTTCGCGTTCAGAAAAAGATTTGTTTGGTACAAAGACGCCGTCCATAACGTCAATTTGGACAAACGGGAACATTATTTCCGTCGCGGTTAAATTACTTAAAATAGTTTTAAATTCAGTAAAATCGGAAGTTAAAACTGCAGGGATAATTACGTTCATATTATTTTGTTTCTTCAATTTCTTTTATCTTCTTTAAACGACGAGAATATTTTTCGTTGTCTTTACGAAAATCAGTTTCTAAAAATTTCTTTACAATGGCAGCAGCGTGTTCTTCTGATAGGATCCGACCAGCCAAGCAGAGGATGTTTACATCAGTGTCTCGTCTAGCTAATTCAGCGCCTTCGATGCTGTAGCCAATTGAAGCTCGCACACCTTTAATTTTGTTGGCAGCAATACACATACCATGTCCAGAACCACAAATGAGGATACCAAATGATCCTGGATCACGTACAACCGCTTTTCCTGCTAATTGGGCATAGTCAGGAAAATCGTCGGTTTCTTCATATTTTTCTGGCCCTAGATCTTTTATCTTCTGTTTTAATTGAGTTGTTAGGTAGGTTTCAAGGAATTTTTTTAGCTGAAATCCACCATGGTCTGAAGCCAAGTAAATCATATGGTTTTTATTTAATATACTAATATTATACCGGCTTTTGGTTTTGTTGACAACTGTGGTTTTAGTGCTGTTTTGTGATATTGTAAGAAATTTTAATTAAAAAAATCCAACATGCATTTTTTCTCCTATTATTCTTTCAAGTTTTAAAAGAATAATAGGGGGCACGTTGGATTTTTATGTGTTCACTTCCCCCTCGTTGAGTGAACACAGTCGTCACTTGCCGGGGCGATCGTAGTCGCGCGGCTTGTAGGCTCCGGTGCGGGGGCACTGCTTGCACCACCAGCTGTGGTGTTGCTTGCAGCCTTCGGATATCCAGTGGTCGTGATCGAGCCAGACTCCCTCGGTGCGGCAGCCAGAACGATTCATCCGATCTCGCTTATTCCGCAGTCTTACGGTTTGCGCTCTTTTTCCGCGGTTCATTTTGCTTAATTCCCCTTTGCGGTTGGTGGCAGCTCGAATATTGTAACAAAAACCCGTTAGATGTCAATGTTCCTATATTTTTGAGTACTTTTGTCTAGGTTGACAAATTTGGTCGGTGAGTGTAATCTAGGATATATACAAAAGCACTTAACTCGTTATCAGCGAGGAGCTGAAAGAAGAAATTTGCTGTTAAGCAAAAAGTAGAACTTTCCGGGGTTTGCCCGTTACAGCTTTAATTAAGCAAAAGCTCAAGATGGTACCGTCGGCATCAGGCTGACTCTTGGCACACTAATTTGGTGTGTTTTTTATTTTTTCATATATGTATAATGCCAACGAATACGAGCAAGAAATATTAAAATTTTGGGATGAAGATAAAAGTTTTGAGAAGTCAGTAAATGAGCGTCCTGAGTCTAAACCTTATCATTTTTATGATGGGCCTCCTTTTGCTACAGGTTTGCCGCATTACGGCCATATTGTAGCGTCGCTCATGAAAGACACAGTGCCACGATATTTTACTATGCGTGGATTTAGGGTTGAGCGTCGTTGGGGTTGGGATTGTCATGGATTACCAGTGGAGAATATTATTGAAAAAGATTTGGGTTTAAATAGTAAGAAGGCAATTGAGGAATATGGGGTGGCAAAATTTAATGAAGCCTGCCGATCGACAGTTTTGAAATATGTCAGTGAGTGGAAAAAAACAGTAAAGAGAATGGGTCGTTGGGTAGATATGGAGAATGATTACAAAACCATGGATTTAAATTACATGGAATCTGTATGGTGGGTGTTTGGTTGTCTGTGGAAAAAGGGCTTAATTTACAAAGGACACAAAGCCATGCATATTTGTCCGCGTTGTGTAACACCATTATCAAATTTTGAGGTTACTCAAGGCTACAAAGATGTTAAGGATATTTCTGTTACAGCAAAATTTAAAGTTAAAAATCCGGAAAAAGCTGGTTTGCCAGAAAATACCCATATTTTAGCTTGGACCACTACACCTTGGACTTTGCCGGGCAATGTTTTGTTGGCAGTTAATCCAGAGATTAGTTACATGTTGGTGGCTATCACGGGAGAAGAGGGATATTTTGTGGTAGCGAGCGAGAGAGCAGAAACAGTGTTAGCCGGGAAACAATATGTCAATGAAAAAGTTTTGAAAGGAACAGATTTGGTTGGTTTGGAATACGAGCCATTGTTCCCATATTTTTCTGAAACACCTAATGCTTTTCGAGTAGTAGAAGCAGATTTTGTTACTACCACTGATGGTACGGGTGTAGTGCATATTGCGCCGGCTTTTGGTGAGGATGATTACAAAGTGGGTCAACGCGAAGGCATACCGTTGGTACAACATCTTGGGATGGATGGAAGGTTTGTTGAGGAAGTGGAAGATTTTGCTGGTCATGAGGTTAAGCCAATTGAAGAGCCAACTGCTACGGATGTGGAGATTATCAAATGGTTGGCACATAACGGAAAACTATTTAGTAAAGAAAAATTTGAACATTCCTATCCGCATTGTTGGCGTTGTGATGCTCCGCTTTTAAACTATGCGACCAACTCTTGGTTTGTGCGGGTGACAGAATTGAAAGAACAGTTGTTAAAAAACAATCAAGCAATTAACTGGGTCCCGGAACATATTAAAGAAGGTCGTTTTGGCGATTGGCTGGAAGGCGCACGTGATTGGGCGATTTCCCGCAATCGTTTTTGGGGCACACCATTACCGGTGTGGGAAGCAGAAGATGGGGAAGTTTTGTGTGTTAGCAATGTGAAGGAACTGGAAGATTTTACTGGTGAGAAGATAACGGATTTACACAAGCATTTGATTGATAAATTAGAAATTCAAAAAGATGGCAAAATATTTCGTCGGGTACCAGAGGTATTAGACTGTTGGTTTGAATCAGGAAGTATGCCGTATGGTCAAATGCACTATCCTTTTGAAAACAAAGAGAAATTTGAGTCTGGTTTTCCAGCGGAGTTTATTGCTGAAGGACAAGACCAAACTCGTGGGTGGTTCTATACCCTACATGTTCTAGCTACGGCTTTGACTTTGGGGGAGAATGCGCCAATTAAAAAGGTTGATTCAGTGCCAGCGTTTAAAAATGTAATTGTGAACGGAATAGTATTGGCCGAAGACGGTAAGAAGATGAGTAAGCGTCTGAAAAATTATCCTGAACCAGATTTGATTTTGGAGAAATATGGCGCCGATGCGATGCGCTACTATCTTTTAATTTCACCGGTCATGGAAGCGGAGAATTTAAATTTTTCAGAAGTGGGTGTACGCGAGGTTTACAACAAATTGATTAATACTCTTTGGAATGTAGTGGAATTTTACAAGATGTATTCTGATAATGATGTTAGTGGGGTAAAAAGTAACAACGTTTTAGATAAATGGATTTTGGCCAAATTGCAGGTGTTGGTTGGTGATGTAACTAAAGGTATGGAAACATACCACTTGGTTAATGCCAGTCGTCCGTTGGTGGAATTTGTTACGGAATTATCCCAGTGGTATGTCCGTCGTTCGCGCGATCGGTTTAAAGAGGAGAATGAGACCGATAGGCAGGAGGCAACAGCGACTTTGCACCAAGTGCTTTTAACTTTAGCAAAAGTTTTGGCACCGTTTACTCCGTTTATTGCCGAAAAAATTTGGTTAGAATTTAGTAGCAAAAAAAGCAGTGTACATTTGGAAGCATGGCCAGAAGTGGATGGGGAGTTGGTAGACGAGAAGGTACTAACCGATATGGCTTTGGTACGTAAAGTAGTTGAGTTAGGGTTGGCGGCTCGGGCAGAAGCGGGGATTAAAGTTAAACAGCCGCTGCAATATATTCGTTATCAAGCGGATCAGTTGTCCGAACAGTTTGAGAGAATTATCGCTGATGAATTAAATGTTAAGGAAGTTAAACATACTTTAAATGTACGTGAAGAGACTGATCGGTTAGTAAAAGAAGATGTGAATGTTAGGATTGGGCTAAATACTGTTATTTCGCAAGAATTGCGTGATGAAGGCATTGCTCGTGAGTTTATTCGTTTGATTAATCAGAAGCGTAAGGAACTGAATCTGACTTTTAACGACCAGGCAGCTGTTTCTTATCGGACTGATTCTACTGAATTGCAGCAGGCAATAGTAAACAATGGGTCAGAGATCTCACGCAAAACATTGGCAGAAAGTCTGTCTTTGTCACCTAGTTTAACTGGTGTGGAGGAGAAGATCGGTAGTGGGACAATAGTGGTAAGTGTGGAGCGGTTATAGTGCTATTGACACACTTTGTGATAGTGATACAATTATCAACGAGCTTAATATTTTATGGACCAACCGGTCTCTGAAGACCCGTTTAAGATAACTAATAATTTTTGTATAATCATACCCAAGACCAGTTAATTTGGCTTGGGTTTTTTTATTTGTCTTATGAATGGAAATGGTTACGAACTATTTAAAGGTAAAAAGGTGGCAATTTTGTATAGTGACGCTAGGCGGGAATATTTTCCGACTGAGCAGCAGTATATTACTGAGGCCGAGGTTTTTGATCGTGCCAAGGTAATTGCACCGTACTTTGAGAAAATGGGTTGTAAAGTTGAATTAATAGCAGGCAATGAAGAGTTGACTGATATTTTGAAAGAAAAAAAACCAGATTTTGTTTTAAATCTAGTTGATTCAGTTAGGGGTATGGAGCATTTGGCAGCAATTGTTCCGGCCACTTTAGAGCTATTGAGTATTCCATATGTTGGCACAGGGATGTTGGGCTTGTCAATCAATTCTAATAAATTTTTAACTAAAAAATTAATGGAGCAGGTAGGTTTGCCATTGCCACGTTATCAGTTGTTTTCTTCTCCTAATGACGTTTTGGATATTCATCTTAAGTTTCCGTTAATTTCTAAATTGAATGAAATTCATGGGAGTGTAGCGATTGATCAAACGGCAGTAAGTGAGAATGAATCACAGTTGCGAACGCGTCTTCGGGAGTTGATGAACACTTATCATCAGCCAGTATTGGTAGAAGAGTTTATCGTTGGCAAAGAGTTTACTGCTTTTATCTTAGAGGGTGCAATTCGCAAAGTTTACTTAGGAGAAAAAGCTTTTCAAGAAACAGGTGATAAATACAAGATGGCCACCTTTGATGCGGTATGGCGTGATATTAATAGTTATGAGTATGTACGGGCAGATGGGCATGGGATGTTAGAAAATTATACTCGCTTGGCTTTTGATGTTTTAAAGATGGATGATTATGCTAAGTTTGATGTGCGGCAAGACGAATCAGGGCGGTACTATTTTATTGATTGCAATGCTAATCCAGCTTTTGGCCCACTTGAAAGTGATTGTGCGATTAGTCATGTTTTAAAAATGTACGGGATAGATTTTGATGAAATTTTGCGTCGAATTGTAGTTAATGTGGAGAAAGAAAATAATAATAATGATTTTAATTCTAATTTAGAAAATATCAATAAATAATTATGAACGTTGCTTTTACTTACAATGTTCGTCACACTAAACCAGACGTTAATAACCCGCAATATTTAAAGGAGGCTGAATTTGACGAACCGGAAACAATTGAGGGGATTGTCACGGCGTTGGAATCGTTAGGTCATCGTGTGATCAAGATCGAGGCAGATGAGTTTGCCTGTGAAAAATTGCGAGCTGAAAAAAATAATATTGATATGGTTTTTAATATTGCCGAAGGCATGAATGGTGCTGATCGCGAAGCACAACTGCCAGCGATTATGGAGATGTTACAAATCCCATATACCGGTCCAAAGCCATTAGGTTATGCTGTGGGGTTAAACAAATCAGTAGCCAAAGAAATATTATCATATTATCATATCGCCACTCCGCACTGGATGACAGTAAACAAAATTGACTATTTAGATACTCATGAATTCAAATATTTTCCAGCAATTGCCAAACCATTGGGCGAAGGTTCGAGTAAGGGGATTAGAGCGAAAAATTTAGTTAATAATGTAGAAGAGTTGAAGAAAATCGTTGGCGAGTTATTAACAGAATTTAATCAACCAGTTTTAATTGAAGAGTTTTTACCGGGACGGGAATTTACGGTTGCGGTAATAGGCCGTCCAACACGTGTTTTGCCAATTATCGAGATTTTGTTTGATGCTCTGCCACCAGGTATGCCAGCATTTGATCATTATGAGGCAAAATGGGTATATGACAATCCTGAGGCGCCAGATCCGTTGGTTTGTCCGGCTAATATTACACCAGAATTGAAAGAGAAAATTGAGAAGTTAGTATTAGATTCTTTTAATGCTTTAGAGATGCAAGACTGGGCTCGGTTTGATGTGCGTCTTGATAAAGACGGTGAGCCGAATTTTATTGAAGTTAATTGTCCTCCTGGGATTATTCCTGATCCAAAACAGAATTCTCGTTTTCCTCGGGCAGCTATAGTTAGTGGATTAAATTACGAGCAAATGATTGCGGAGATTTTAAAGTCTGCCTGCAGTCGTTATGGGATAGAATATAAATAACTTTTATGACCAATTTATTGTGTGTTCCAAAGTTCTTGTCCTGCTTGATTTTTGGCCAATTGATGTTGGAATAAGGTGCTGTGATTTTAATGATAAGAACAATAAGGTCGTTTAATTTTAATAATGTAATTAGACAAAACCGGGTTTGACAACCCGGTTTTTTTGCGTTATTATTCAGTAATAATTAAGGTTTTAACTTTCTATACTATATGTTAACTGTAAAGCAGGTATTTGAACTGGGTTTAAAAGATGCTATTTTGACTGATCCACGTGGGCCAGGAGAAGTGAAAAAATATTTAGTGCGCGCCAAGAAAGAATATGAAAATATGCGTCCGAGTGATCGGGAGTATTTTGATTTGGAAAAATTGTCTAACCCGTATTCTGATTCGGGCATACATCTAGACGATGGTAAAACTAAGGTAAAACGTATTTTGACAGGCATAGATATTGGTTCAAGCGAAATTCTTTTGGCTTCACAATTAAATGAGCGCGGGAAAAAGATAGATTTAGTAGTAGCACATCATCCGATTGGTAAAACTTTTGCTAAACTACATGAGACTATGGGCATGATAGTTGATATTTTTGTTCAAGCTGGCATACCAGTACATGTCGCGGAAAAATTGATGGAAGAACGTATTAAAGAAATCGGCAGAGGGGTGCATCCAATTAATCATTATCAAGTAATCGATGTCGCTCGACATCTTGGTATTAATTTAATTAATACGCATACATTTACTGATAACTTAGTATCTGCGTATTTGCAAGATTTTCTTAAAAAGAAAGAACCGCGGACTTTGGCGGATCTGATGGACGCTTTGTTGGAAATTCCAGAATATCGAGCAGCTAAGCACATGGGTTTTGGTCCAAAAATTTTTGCTGGTAGTCCTAACCACCGAGTTGGAAGAATGTTGGTCTCTATGACTGGAGGCACAACCCCGAGCAACAAAGTTTACGAAGAATTATCTGCGGCTGGTATTAGTACTGTTGTTGATATGCACATAAAAGAGGATTGTGTTGATAAAGCTAACGAGAACAGGATGAATGTAGTAATTGCTGGGCACATTTCTTCTGATTCACTCGGTATGAATTTATATTTAGATGAATTGGAGAAAAAGGGTATTGACATTGTACCGTGCGGTGGTTTGATCCGTGTCAGCCGGGTTAAGAAGGGGAAGAAATAGTATTCAATTATGATTTCTTTATTACAAGGAAAAGTAATTAGTAACAAGAATGGCCAAGTACTTCTTTTGACTACCGGTGGTGTTGGATATGCCGTTTTCGGTAGTCTCTCCGGATTAAAGAAGTGGAAAGAGGGCAACGAAGAAATTGTTTTAACATACTTGGTGGTACGAGAAAATGCCATGGAGTTGTATGGTTTTGTCGATGAAGCGGAACGAGAATTGTTTTTGCGTCTTATCCAAGTAAGTGGAGTGGGGCCAAAAACAGCTTTACATATTTTGTCTTTAGGTACGACTGATGAAATTAGTTCGGCGATTGCTCGGGGTGATTTAAATTACTTAACTAAAGTTAGTGGTATTGGTAAGAGAATAGCGGAGAGGATAATTGTAGAGTTGAAAGACAAGATTTTAGTTTCTTTTGATAGTGATAAAGGCACTGGTGATGGAGTATTGGGTGATGTTGTTTCGGGGTTAGTGTCTTTAGGTTATGCAGTTAATGAGGCGAGGGAAGTGATAAAAAAGATTGATGTGAAAGGCAAAACAACAGAACAAATTTTGAAAGAGGCGTTGCAGAATATTAAATAAAAAGAAAATGTTTTAAAAACCTCCACGATTGTGGAGGTTTTTTGTTATTTTAATTTTTCTCTTAGTAATTTTTCCGCTACCTGTGGGTCAGCACTGCCCTCAGTCGCTTTCATTACCATTCCTTTGAGGAATTGTAAGAGAGGTTCTTTACCAGCTTTGAATTGTGTTACTTGCACTGGATTGTTTTTTATCACTTCATCAACAATCATTCCGAGTTTGCTTTCATCACTAACTTGGCCATAGCCTTTTTCTTCCATGATATGTGTGGGGTCAGTATTGGTGTTGTCGTCTAGCATCTCTTCTAGTATTTTTTGAGCGTTAGTAGAGTTAACTTTTTGAGAGTAGGCGAGGACTAATAGTTCGGCAAAATTTTCGGCTTTTAATTTTAATATTCTAATATCAATTTTCCTTTCTGCCATTGCTCCCATTAATTTTGATGTTAGCCAGCCGCCGGTCAGTTTCCCTAATTGCTGTCTTTTGTTTTCCAGTATTTCGTCAGTCTCTTTTTTGTTTTCTGGCAGAGAGTGTAGCCACTCGACTAATTCGGTATATACTTCTTCGGTATAGTTGGCCCAGTTTGGGTCGGAAGTTAAAATGTCAGCATCAGCGTAGGAAAAACCAAATTCGGTATGGAAGCGATTTCTTTTAGCTTGGGGAAGTTCGGGCAAAACTGTTTCTTTGGTAATTACCAATGGTTCAAAAGGAGGGATATCTGGCTCGGGGAAATATCGATAATCAGCAGATGTTTCTTTTTCTCTTTGTAACACTGTTTCTCCTTTATTATCATCCCAGCCGCGAGTCTGTTGTTTCCAAGTTTCACCTTTTTCAAGCAAAGTAGTCTGGCGTTTGATTTCAAAATCAATGGCTTTTTCGACGGCTCGGAAAGAGTTGATATTTTTTACCTCTACCTTGTGGTTTAAGGTATAGCCTGGTGTTGCTTTTACCACACCATTTTCAATACTAAATTTACCTTCCTCTTGCAGGGAGATATTAGCTTCGCAACGCATTTGTCCTTTTTCCATGTCAGCGTTGCTTACTTCTAAATAGCGGAAAATTGTTTGTAGTTCTTGGCAGTAGAGTTTAGCCTCAATTCCACTTTGAATATCAGGGTCAGATACTGCTTCTACTAATGGCACACCCGCACGATTAAAATCTACTAAAGTATCACCATTAGTGGCGTGGGTTAATTTAGCAGTATCTTCTTCAAGGTGCACGCGGGTAACACCAATTACAGCCGTTTCTCTTTTGTTTTTTTTACCAATTAAGTTTAATTCTACCTTACCATGTTCACCGATTGGTTGGTCATATTGTGAGATTTGGTATCCTTTTGGCAGGTCAGGATAAAAATAATGTTTGCGGTCGAATTTACTTAATTTGTTTATCTCGCACCCCAAAGCCTGAGCGATTTTTACTGTCCACTCGATGGCAGTTTTGTTTGGTATCGGAAGAGTGCCAGGATGAGCAAGGCAGGTGGGGCAAATGTTTGTGTTTGGTGTACAGCGATTTGGGTCGTTAAAACAGGAGCAGAACATTTTGCTTTTGGTTTTCAATTCTACGTGGATTTCTAGACCGATAATTGGTACGTATTTTGGCATAGTTAAGAGAAATTAGTATTTTAATTTTAGCATTAAATCAAAAAATCGTCCACTTTTTGGTAGTGGACGATTCAGATGATTTTTAGATGGTTGTTGGTGGTATATTGACTACTGGAGTCTCTTTGGCGCTTAAGTAAAGCCCAACCAGCGACCCAACTAAAGGCGGAACAAGAAGTATGTTAATAAAAGAGGCGAGCGAATTGTTAATGATTGCTAAAGTAGTCGATGATAGCCCGTGAATATTACTAACAATACTAACAATGATAAATTGCATTATAGTTGATATGATTGTGTAAGCAAGGATGATAGCTAACATTCTCCAAGCAATATGCCACCATCTTCCAATTACTAAAGATTTGCTGGCGGTAAATGATTCCGACCAACTTTTGTTATCCAATATTATTGCGTAGGAGGCAAAGTTGTACCAGACAAAGAATATAATACCTGGGATAACAAACAAGATCGAACCAACAGCAACTAGGAGTGTTACCAAAATGGAGTTGATAATTACGGGGATGATTAGGTGGTTGCTATTAATGAGAGTTTCTTTCCATTTGACGGGGGTTTGGTTTTTCCAAGTGGATGCTGTTGTTTGGACCAAGCCAATTGTTAGCCAAAGACTAAATACTAGGGAAGCGAGATATATTAAAAGGATGATAATGTCGTTAATTAGGCGGCTGGCTTTTAAACGAAGTTCTAATTCCATTCCAATGTATCCAGCTAAAAAGACGACTATACCGGTTGTGATTACTAAAAGTATGTATGGCAGGAAGTTACGCCAGTAGCGGCGGTAGTTGTTCCAACCGCGGCCAATTAAGTCGGTAGCGCTTGTTAGCATATGTTTTCTTTTAAAATTTTGCTTAGAAGCTTGTTGGCTTCTTGTTTCATTATATCAATTTTTTGGTTTCCGTTCAAATTGATAACTTTAGTGCCGCGTTTGGTGAAGATAGTTTTTAATTCAGATGAGAAAAATTGTTTAGCGGATCTTTTTAGGAATGGTAAGTTTTCAAAAATGACGTCGTCTTTTTTACCAGTACGCTTGTTTAATCGTTGAGCTGCTTCTTGTGGGTCAATTTTCACTAAAACTAAATAATCGGGTCGATATTTTAAAGCTAGCTTGTTACCAGGTAAAGCGCAAATCTTTTTCATGGTAAATTTGGGGTCAGCCAAAGATTGGTAGGCGAGCGAGGTGGTAATACTACGGTCTTGAATAATACACTTGCCAGCCTTTAAGAGGGGGATATGCAGCTTGGTGTAGAGAATCAGTCGGTCTAGGGCATAGGCTTCGGCGATGGCCTCAACAGGGTAGCTAGTGCCGTTCTTGATTAGTTCTTGGCGGATAACTGCCCCAATGCCGACGTAGGTTGGCTCGGCGGAGAAGATAAAGTCATAGCCATTTAGTTCAGACAATTCTGGATAGTGATCGGTTTCTTGCATGTATTTTTTTAAATCAAAAACTGGGTTACCTTGTTTAGCTAGTGCTTCTTTCCAAGTGTCGATGATTGTACTTTTACCTCCGCCATCAATACTATCAACGATGATAAACATATTAGTTTATTTTTTTAGGCATGTAATTATATTCCGGGTTAAACATGGTGGAGGCCCAAGACGAGGTTCCTTCTTCCATGTTGACTCGTATATATTTTGCTAATAATGGATGAATTTCATTTAATTTTTCCCAACAAGCTTGGGCGATGCGTCGATACGAAATATGCCCTTTGTTACCACTGCGCAAGGAAATGAAATGGTGTAACTCGCGTAGGTTCCAGGTGTAGAGTACTCTTTTTCGGAAAGCCAAAGGAACGACATATTCAGCTTCGTCCGGGAACATTGGATATATTTTGTTGTATAGTTCTGCTGCTTTGTTCATTACTTCTTTGTATTTATCTTCCATCCCAGCTTCGATAATTTCCTCAGGGGTGTCATAACCATGGATTACAGTAACCGCCTGGTTGGTCTGAGTGCACATTCGGTGTCTTTGGATATCTCGGAATGCACCATAATCCATTAGGATATCAAAGGTGTAGTAGATGTGTTCGAATTCTCTTACAGTAGAATCAAATGAGGCACGATCGGCGAGTGAATCGTTGATGATTTTTTCTTTTTCTTCGGGGGTCAGTGTACTAACCTTTTCTAGGATTTGCTGAAAAGTCATCTGTGAATATTTGTAAACCAAAGCTGCTACCAATTTGTTTTCTGCGTTTTGGTCAAAGTCGACAATTTCTACGGCTGTTGTCCCTCTTGGTGCATCAGCAAAGTTGTTTTGAGCGTTTTGTTTTGTTTTTTCAGCTGCTGCTTTAATATATTTGTTTTCATTCGCAAATTTTATTAAAGTGGGTGTGATTTTTAGGGCTTCTTCTTTGAGTGACGCGCCAATTGCTTGTATTTCTTCAAGTGGATGGGAAAGCAATTTAACGATTGCGTGCTCGAAAGCCCGAGCGTTTGCAGTCATACCGAGGTTAGTAAGCGTGGCTGTAGGCAAAAGATAGCGGGTGTTGTCGCAGGTTCTAGCTTTGTTGGTGGCAGCGTAGGCCCGGTCATTTTCCTCTGCTTTTTTAGGATATTTTTTGTTTATGAATTCCTGCATTGGTTCGAAGAGGGAATTGTAGGTATCGTAAATGTAGTCCATTGTTTCTTGATAGGTGTTGCCCAATTCCGAATCCATTATCTTTTTTGGTTTGTAATATTTTTCTTTATCAAATACTTGGTAGCGTGTGGATTTTTCAGTATAAGAAGCAAGTCGGTTATCTTCCAAAGTTTTAGTAGCCAAGATTGATACGTTTTCAATTGCCATGTGTAAGGTGGCGTGTTCAGCAACGCTGCTGTGGCCATAACCAACTACCCATTTTTCATGGAAGTCAGCTGATTTTTCATCAGTTAGTCCAGCAGCGATATCAGCAAAAGATTCAGCTGAGCGTGAACATTTAGCAAAGGCAACAGCCACTACTTCTGGTTTTAGGTGGTCCAAAGAATATACACTAAGTTTGTTGTTAGTATTTTCGGGCATATCTTTTTAATGGTAGTTAAGGGGATTGTATAAAATTAAATTTAGGCAGCCGCCGCTTCACTGTTTTCGGCTTTTGCACTATGTACTAGGATAGTTTCAATCTCTTTGTCGATTTTACGTTTTAGATCTACGGGTTTTATGTTTTTTTCAATACTACCAGAAGCTGCATTTTTATCTTCTAAAAATTTATTAGTGCGAAGAGTAAAGTTTCCGTCATCTTCTTTTCTAATACTGACAGAAAAAAGAGCTTTACCGTCTTTGCCAAGCACGTTTAAATCTATGCTTGATTTGTGCTTACTTGGTCTTTCTTCAGCTGTTAAACCAAGATTGGCGAAGTTAATCTCTTCGCCACCATCTAATCGTAGAATGTTTTTTATTTTATCAAAACCACTTGCTGTTTCGGTTTTTGCTTCGGGTGGTTTGGTAGTAGCTTCTTCGACAGTGGCCCCTGTCGTGTCGCCCTCACTCTTTGTTGTTTCTGTAGATTCTTCTTTTTCAGCAATCGATGCTTCTTCTTCAATTTGAGCTTCAGGCATTCTCATTCCGCCCATATCAGGGACGATTGCGTTATCGTCGTCATCTTCTGTTGCTTCTACGACTTCTTCTTTTTCAGCAATTGGTGCGTCTTCCTCGATTTGAGCTTCGGGCATTCTCATACCACCCATATCAGGTACTATTGTGTTTTCATCTTCATCTTCCGCCTCTTCGGACTCTGTTTGGTTTTCTGGAATCGCTTTTAAATCTTTAAGAAAATATTTTTCAATTTTAAATTCCTCACCTTTTTCATTTGTTAGGCTCATCATCTTTCCGTCTTCGCCATTATATGTGAGTATTTGTTTAGATATCTCATCTTTTACTTTTTGTCCGGATCGGAATTTTGGTGTTTCAGCGGCTGCTTCTACTGTTGCTGTTTCAGATTCTTTGGTTGCAATAGATTTTTTGGCGTCTTGAGCTTCAGCCAGGAGGGCTTTTGTGGCTTCGAGTATTTTTGCGACTTGTTCCGGAGAGAAACCATCTTTTTGAAGAGCGTCAATGTCTGAGGTGTTAGCATCGATGATGTTAATTATATGCTCATTTGGTTGTGATTCCAAGTTAGCAATTTCATCTTTCAAATCTTTTATGACATCGTCAAAATTCATTTTGATACCAGCTTTTAGCCTCTCGATTGTTCGACGTAGTTCTTTTGTTGCGTCTGCAATGTATTTGTTGACGAAGCTATTTTTAAGAACGTCTAATCTGTTTTTTTCGTATACTTGATCACGCGGTGATTCTATCGGTGTTCCTCCAGAAGATGTTTCCGTTTGGCTTGCCTTAATTAGTGTTGGATCAGCGATCTCAGCGTCAGTTGGTAAAAAGGAAGCGTTGTCTAGCCACTCACGCAAATTATCTGTAATATTTTTTCCGTGGAGATTAAGTGTTTTGACAATATCTGTTTTTCTTTTTGCGTCACTACCAGATATTGATTTGATAAGGTCAAATACTTCCTTGTCTCCCTTAGTTAGTTTTTTATATTGTTCAGCTTTTTTATCAAATGCCATTTTGTCAGCAATTTCATCCGTGTGGTCAACTGGTCCAGTGAAAGTTTCTTTTAACCTACTCCAAAGACTGGGTTTTTTTATTTCCGCTGCTGCCGCTGCGGCAGTTTGTTGGGCCGCTTCTTTTAAAGATTCAATTTGTTGTGTTGCTTCAGCTGCAATTGCGGGATCAAGGTTTCCTTTTTCAGCCATAGTGCTCAATTCGCCTTCGTCTGTGTCTAGAGCGCCAACAACGTCGCCGGCTTCTTCTGTTATTACTTCTTCAGATTCAGATGTTACTTTGGTTTCGGCTGTTTCAGGATGTTCAGAGGTCCATTTGTTGTATTCACTCATTTGTTCTAAATATGAAGCTGAGCCGATATTTAGGTTTGATAAAAAATTTCTTAATTTACCAGGATTCTTTGGTTTGTTTTCTACAACAACACTGGCAGCAGCTAATTTTTCTTCTCGTGCTCTTTTTTCTTTTTTGGCGGCAATCTCATCCATTTGTTTATATTGTTCGTCGCTGATTGTACCATCAACCATATATTTTGGGTTAAGTATGTTAAGTTATATTTTATTTATTTTTTCTTTTATTTCAGTAATTTTTTTGTCATCGGATTTTTTAATAGCAGTTAAAACAACCTCTTGTCCGGCTTTTTTAATTTCTTCTTCTTTTTGGAAAAAATCTTTAAATATTTGGCTGATTTTTTCCATTATATTTTGTATAACTGGGTTAGACATATTTTTTAAATTATTTTCCGGTGGTACCAAAACCACCACGACCAATATTATTCATTTGTTCTACCTCTTCCCATTCAGGTTTTTCTATTTTTATAAAAGCCGCTTGGCCGAGTCTCTCTCCTTTTTCGATTATCACTTCTTGGTTGGTAATATTATATACCTGTAAAAGTATCTCATCTTGTTCCCCGCAGAAATCTTGATCGATAAAACCAGTACTAACCCACAAACCTTTGCGTTTTAAAGTGCTAGAGCGGTCTTTTATTTCTAGTAGATAACCTTCGGGGATAGCGATGATGATGTTTGTTGGTATTCTCTCCAATGTTTTTGGTTGGATAGTTAAATCAATTCGGCTGTAAAGATCAAAAGCCACAGCGCCTGGGGTTTGGTAGGCGGGGAGTGGGAGCGAGATGTCGATTCGTTTAATTTTAACTTTCATATTTTTTTACCAAATTATCTATTTGTTGATAAAAGTTTTCTAAAGAACCATTGTTATCAATGTTGTCTGTTGCTTGTTCCATAACAGGCGGTATTGTTACTTCGGTAGAAAGTTTGTGGTCATTGAGGAATTGTTCGTAGGTTTTGTCTTTGTCGTCAGCTTTTTCATTTCTTCCTACCAATCTTTCGTAGCGTAGTTTTGAATCTGCTTCGATTGATACCAAAACAAACCCTGGTATTGGTAGTAAGTAGGTAATGTCAGCCTGGCGTCTAACATTGGAAATTGAAACAATGTGGTGTTGGTCATTTTTTACATCTTCTGCCATAGTCTTGGCCATAATATCCTCCCCAAACTTTTCTCGCATTGCTTCTGAGATTTTTACGTAATTTTCTCGATTTAAGGCTAAGTAGTAACGTTTAAGAACATCTCCTAGCATGGTTGAAAAACTGTAGTTCACGCCACCATATTTTTGAGCTAAGTAATTAGCGGCCGTATCTTTGCCGCTGCCCATTAGTCCGGTAAAACCAAAGATTATCTTACTGTTTGTCATATTGTTCTACTTCGGGAGAAAGGATTAGTACTTCTATTCCACCGGCACGTAAAGTTTCTTCGTCGCCAGCGTGATATTTTTTCATACAGACAACGCGTTTGATGCCAGAACTGACAATTGCTTTGGCGCAAGTAGCGCAGGGAGTATATTGCACGTAGATAGTAGCACCATCGATTGCCACGCCTCGTTTGGCGGCTTGGCAGATAGCGTTTAGTTCCATATGGGTGGTACGCATACAATGTTGAGTCTGACGTCCGTCTTCATGGATTACGGTTTTCATTAAATGACCAACATCATCACAGTGAGGTGATCCAGGAGGCGAACCAACATATCCAGTGGCTAAAATTTGTTTATCGCGTACGATTACGCAACCGTGGTGTTCGCGGCCACGATCGCAGGTAGAACGTTTAGCAACAGTTTGGGCGATTTCCATGAAATATTCATCCCAGGTAGGGCGGACGTGTTTTTCTTCAGTCATATTTAAAGGTTAAAAGTAACTTAATTTTAGCAAAATTAGACCAATCTGCCAAGTAACAAAAAACCTCCGTTTTTGGGAGGTTTAGTTGCGGGGTAATTTGCTTAATATTACCTTTTTGTTCGTTTCTAAATCTTTTGTCATATCTAACATGTGGTAGGGGATGTTCGCTTGGTCAAATTGTTCGATGAGTTTTTGAATGTTATTTGATTGTAAGATTTTTTTGCGTAGTTGAGCGTTGTTTAATCCGTTTCGTGTTGCTATACGTTTTAAACAAACTTTACTTGGCGCTTCGCAAACAAAAATTATCATTTTTCTTTTTTTATGAACTAGTTCGTTGATTTTTAAAATATCTAATTCTGGGCAGGATGAGCCGAATTCAGCAATTAGAGTGGGGCAATTAATACTTTTTACTTTGGCGTAAGCTTCGCGGTAGGCTTTAAGTATGTTTTCTTTAGAAACCCAGCAGTTTTTTAGATAATTTTTAACATACGAAAGTACATCCACTTTGTGGTGTTCAGGGAAGGTATAGCCAATGATTGTTGTTTTGCCGACCGCTGGTCGTCCAAAAAACATGATTACTGTAGACATGTGTTTGTTATTTGTTTAGTTCTTTGATTGCCTCGTTAATGATTTTTTTTGCGCAATTAATTGCGTAGGTTGGTCGTGGTCCAATGGCAGTTTCTCGGCACAGCATTATGCCGTTAGCACCATCGAGCACAATGTTGGTTAGGTCTGCGATGTCAGAACGGGCGGGGATAAAAGTATTACTAACACTCTCAATGATTTGGGTTGAAACGATCACTGTTTTTTTATATTTATTAGCGGTTTTGATCAGTTGTTTTTGTATTAACCCAAGTTTTTCAAAGGGTAAATTTACGCCGAGCTCTCCTCGATCGATAATTGCTGCGTCGAATTTATATTTAGAAAAGATAGTATCTTGGTTATTTATACACTCACCATCTTCCAGCTTAATCATTATTTTTCTTTTGTTGTTCTTGTCGACTATCTTTAAAATTTCGTTATATTCATTAATTGGCATGTAGGGGATAGCGATGTAGTCAGGATTTGTTCCTTCGATTTTTTCGATTATGTCGATATATTTTTTCTTTGTTTCTTCGTAATTGATTGGTGCTTGTAAATAAAAACCACGGAAGATTGAGAACGTTCCGTTATTAAGAGTTTTAATTTTGATAGTTTCTTCGTTTATTATCTCCACCACCTCGATCATTATCTCACCATCATTAATTGGTATGGTTTGCCCAACGGCGACCTTGCTACCTAATCGGTCGGTCATTATGGGGATATAGAGGAGAGGGTTGTCTGAATAATCAGAGGATTTGAAGATATATTCACCACCTTCTTCAACGGAAATATTTTTGGGGTTAAAACGCCCAAAACGGATGCGATTTCCAGGTAAGTCAACTAAACTTTTTATCGTTGATCTAAACTCCTCGTTTAGTTCGTTGAATATCTCTAATCGGCGAAGATTCTCCGTTAAAGATTCGTAATTAAAATTAAAACGCATGATGTCTGCGCCGGCTAGCATCATTTTTTTTAATTTATCTGGGTCAAATGGACTGGTTGGTACAGTAGCAATAATCATCATAGACGATGACTAAAACACCCTCTTTTAAAAGGGTGTTTTTATTTAAATTATTTTTCACTAATCTTGATGGCAGGTCCCATCGTTGAACAGAGGATAAGATTCTTTATGTAAGTTCCTTTTGAGCCGGTTGGTTTAGCTTTACTTAAAGCGCCCATGAAAGCAGCCAAATTTTCTTTTAGTTGTTCCTCAGTGAAACTAACACGACCAATTAATTGATGAACATTAGCAGTGTCGTCATTCTTAAAGGTAACTTTACCTTTTTTCAATTCTTCGATCATCTTCTTTACATTTGGCCCGACAGTTTCAGTCTTTGGGTTTGGCATCAAACCTTTTGGACCTAAAACTTTAGCAACTACTGCCAATTTTGGCATCATATCTGGTGTGGTAACAGCAACATCAAATTCGATTTTACCAGTGTCTTTAATTCTTTTGATATCTTCTTCGCCGTAAACGAAGTCAGCACCAGCTTCTTTAGCTTCTTTTTCTTTGTCGGCGCCGACAAAAGCAGCTACTTTTTTTGTTTTTCCCATACCATGTGGCAATACTACAGTGGCACGGATTTGCTGGTCACCTTTTTTAGGATCAATACCTAAATTAGCGTGGATCTCTATCCCAGCATCAAATTTTACACCTGAAGTTTCTTTGACGAGCTTTAATGCTTCGTCCCAGTTGTAGGTCTTATTTTTTTCAACCTTGACCTGAAGGTTGTTCATGCGTTTTGACATAAACGAAGTTGTTACGTGGTACAAACTCCCTAAGGGTAGGGATCCCACATTTATGCCCATATTTTAGCGTAAATAGCGGAAGATGTCAATACCCACGGTAGGGCCAGAGCCGTTGACTTTTTGGTGGTATAAATATAGAATGTTTTTATCTATATGAAGCCAAAATTTTACCTTCTTACCTTTGGATGTGCGATGAATAGGAACGACTCAGAACGAGTGGTTGGTTTGTTGTTAAGCTTAGATTTTGATGAAACAACTGACCCAAAAGAGGCAGATTTACTCATAATCAACACCTGCAGTGTTCGTCAGAGTGCGGAAGATCGAGTGTGGGGATTTGTGAGAAATTGGCAAGAATTTAGAGCTAAGAAGCCGAATTTGATCATTGCCATTACTGGCTGTATGCCCGGGCGTGATGATGGTGGGAAGATACAGAAAAGATTGCCGGGGGTAGATTTATTTTTTCCTATTGCCGAACTTTCTTTTTTACCGTCACGGATAAAAGCTCTTAACCCGGATTTGATAATGGGAGAAGTTGATAGCTTGGCTGACTATTTCTTAATTGATCCAAAACGAACAGAAAATCATCGAGCATGTATCGCCATTCAAACCGGTTGTAATAATTTTTGCACTTATTGTGTGGTGCCACATGCGCGTGGTCGTGAACGCAATCGTTCAGTTAAAGAAATTTTACGGGAGATAAAAACAGCGATTAGTAATGGTGCTAAGGAAATTATCTTGTTAGGGCAAGTGGTTAACAACTATCGAGCGCCCGATCCGGAAAATTTTTGTGGCTGTAATCCGTTTTTTAACGAAACGATCCCGCTAGAAAAGAAAGATAGCAAATTTAACAAAGATTATGCTGCTTTGTTATGGGAGATCAATCAAGTTGAAGGGTTGGAGCGATTGCATTGGACAGCAGCTGATCCACAATATTTTAATGACTATTTAATTCAGGCGCTTACTTTGCCTAAACAGATTAACTATTTACATTTACCAGTACAGAGTGGTGATAATGAGATCTTGAAAAAAATGAATCGTCATTATACTCGCGAGGACTATATCGCTTTAGTAAAGAAGATTAGAATTGCCCGACCAACTATTGCTCTTGGCACGGATTTTATTGTTGGTTTTTCTGGTGAGACAGACGAACAGTTTGCTAACACTTTAGATCTATACAAGCAATGCGATTTTGATATTTCCTATCACGCTCGTTACAGCGAGCGCAGTGGTACTACTGCGGCCAAGGTGTTTAAAGACGATGTTCCTAAAACTGCTAAAAAAGAACGTTGGGAAAAGATTCAAGCTTTAATGGAAGAAACAACTGAGAGGAAGAACCGTGTTTTTAAAGACAAGGTAGTTTCGGTTTTGGTTGATAAGTGTGAACAGGGAGTATGTATGGGCTATTCATCAGAAATGAAGTTAGTACATTTTGCAGGGAATGATGATTTTGTTGGTACGGTAGTTAATGTTAAAATATCTTGGACAGACACCTGGTTGTTGCGAGGAGAGTTAGTAAAGAGTTAGAAAAATATGTCTTTACCTAAAGTAGTCGCAGTTATTGGTCCAACCGCATCTGGGAAAACAGATTTGGGAATCTTTTTGGCGAAAAAATTTAATGGGGAAGTGGTAAATTTTGATTCTCGTCAGGTTTATACCAAAATGAATATTGGTACGGCTAAACCAAAAGGTGAGTGGCAAGAGGTTGAAGGAAGAAAAATATATTTGGTTGAAGACGTTGCCCACTACTTAATGGATTTTGTTGATCCAGGCACGGACTATAGTCTAGCAAATTTCAAGGAGGATGCTTTTAGAACAATTGATAACATTTTGTCTCGTGGTAAATTACCGATTTTAGTTGGTGGTACTGGGCTATATTTCTGGGGGGTGATTGATAATTTAGATTTAACTAAGACGGAACCAAATAAAGAGCTGCGTATTGAGTTAGAACGCAAAACACCATTAGAGTTGATAGAAATGTTAAAAGAAAAAGACCCTGAGTCAGCAGCATTGATTGATTTAAAAAATCCACGACGTGTTTTGCGGGCTTTGGAAGTGGTTTTGTCTACGGGCGAGTCATTTGTTTCTCGTCGGGGCAAATCTGACCCACGTTACAATGTTTTACAAATTGGTTTGTTATGGCCACGCGAGGTGTTGAATACTAGAATTGATCAACGGGTGGAACAACAAATTAGAGATGGGTTAGTTGAAGAAACAAAAAAACTGGCAGAGGAATATTCTTGGAAGTTGCCAAGTATGAGTGGTATTGGCTATCGTCAGATAGGATATTTTTTACGTGGCGAAATGAGTTTAGAAGAAGCGACTGAAGTTTTAAAACGTGATACCAGGCAGTATGCTAAACGTCAGATGACGTGGTTTAAAAGAGATCAAAGAATTAGTTGGATTGATGGGCCAGACGAAGTAAAAGCTGAAGAATTGGCGAGTGCTTTTTTAGTTTAATTTTTTTAAGATTACCAAGCCTTCAATGTGGTCAGTATGCGGGAAGAAGTTATAGAGTTTAATCGACTCTATTTTGTATTTCACCAAAAGTAATGCTAAATCGCGTGCCTGGGTTGAGAGGTTGCACGAGAGGTAGATAATTGTTTCAGGTTGAGTATTTAAAACTTGTTCAATAATTTTTTTGTCTAAACCAGCACGGGGTGGGTCAAAGATGATAGTTTTATCACCGGTTATTAATTCGATAATTTTCTCTGCTGGCTGGCAGGTGGCCGTGCAGTCAGTAATATTATTTAGGTCAATATTTTCGTTAGCATAATCAATCGCTTCAGCGTTGCTTTCTACTAGTTCTAATTTTTGTCCGGGTTTTTTTAATCCTAGTCCAATTGCCCCCACACCACAGTAATAGTCAACAAGTGGCTTGTTATCTGGGATAAACTGCGCCATGTCTTTAAGTGTTTGTGTAAACACGGGTGGGTTAACTTGGAAGAAACTAAATAGACCATAACGTAGTTTTACGCCATTAATTTCTTCTTCCAAATATTTTTGTCCAGTGGAATATATTTCTTTAGTTGGTACGGAAGCTGGGCTTTTGTGAGTAGAGTAAAAAAGCTGGAAACCGACCATCTTGTCTGAAATCGGAAAGTCGGTAAATTTCATTTCGTCTTTGATAAACAACCCGGCGATTACCTCGCCTTTTTGGTTAGAACGAATGATGGCACTTTTTAAATTGTAAGGTGTTAGATTATTTTTTTTCGCCCAAGCTAAGATTTCTTTGGCGACAATGTTAATATTTTCACTTGCTAGGCAGCAAGGGGAGATTGGTCGTTTGTTGTGGCTAGCACGTTCAAAAAAGGCGAGTGATAGTTCTCCGTTTTGGTCGTTAGTAAAACTGTATTCAATTTTATTACGATAATTATATGAAACGCTATCGCCAGTAATTTTTAAATCAGACCATTCAAACCCACCGATTTTTTTGTATGTTTCGGCGGCGATTTTTACTTTCCATTCATTTTCGGTTTTGAGTGACATTATCTGCCAAGGAGAGCAGGATAGATAATGATCTTCTTTTGGTTCCACTCGGTCAGGTGAGGGTTGGATAATATCAGTGGCCAAGGCCTCAGAGAAGGTTTTAGAATTTTTTAGGATTTTTATTTCCACTTCTTCTCCGGGTAAGGCATTCCAAACAAAGATTGCTTTTTGGTCAATTTTACCTAGTCCTTGTCCGCCGAAGATTAGTTTTTCGATTTTGATTTGCATAGATATTTTTTATGTTGGCATTCTAACATAATTTAATAAAAAAACAACCCCGACATAGTCGAGGCTGTTTGAATTTTGTCTAGTCAATAATTATTCTCGCATCCAGTACCTTTGCTCCTTTTTCGGTAATTAATAGCGGGTTGATATCCAGTTCTTTTATTTCTGGAAAATCAATTAAGAGTTGTGATAGGCGAGCGATGCAACTGATTAGTGCATCACGATCGAGCGGGTTGCTGCCACGGGCACCTTCAAGTATTTTTTTAGCTTTTAGTTGGTCAATCATTCCTTCGATATCTTCTAGACTAAGTGGGTTGATACCAAAAGCAACATCTTTAAAAATTTCTACGTAGATTCCACCCAAGCCTACCATGATCATTGTGCCAAGCGATGGTTCACGGCTAGCACCGAGAATAAACTCAGCACCGTGAGCGGTTATCATTTCAGATACTAGGGCTCCTTCTAACACTGCCTTCGGAGCGTGTTTTTGAACGGTATCGTAAAGCTCGACAAATTTCTTTTCCGCATTTTCTGGAGTAACATTCAAAATGATGCCGCCAACTTCACTTTTGTGTAAAATATCTGGGGAGATTATTTTGATCGCTGCTAGTCCGCCAACATATTTTACCGCTTCTTTTATCTCGGCTATTTTTTGGACAGCGCGACTTTTTACTAATGGAAAATTGTAGGCTGATAAAATACGGATTGCTTCTGCTTCCGGGAAAGAAGTTTTGCCACTTGCGAGAGCAGCAGAAAAAATTTGTTGTACTTTTTTCTTTTCAACATTACGCAAACTTACTTCGTGCCTTTTTCCTTGTTTGGTGTTTTCCGCAAAATGAGTGAGAGCCGCTAAAGCACGCGCCCCTTGTTCAGGGAAGTTAACAGTTGCGACGCCAGCGCTTTGTAGGGTGTTTACCGCTTCGGTTACCATTTTTCCACCAATGAAACTGACGACAATTGGTTTTTTAGTATTTTGTTTTACGTCAATAATCGCCTCGGCGATTTTTTCTTCATCTGTCATTGATTGGGGGGTAAGGATTACCATTAGACTGTCGATGTCTGGATCATTAGCCAATATTTTTAAGGTATGATAATAACGGTCAGAACGAGCGTCTCCCAAGATATCAATCGGATTATGCCAGTTGGCAGATGGTGGTAATACTTTTTTTAAGGCGACTTCGGTTTTTAAATTAATTGGTGCTAAGCGTAAACCATTGCCAATACATTCATCAGTAGTTAAAACACCTGGTCCGCCAGCGTTAGTGATAATCGCCACTCGGTTACCCTTAGGTAGTGGGTTGTGGGAGAACACGCGTAGGTGTTCAAACAGTTCAACCATCGTGCTAACGCGAATTATGCCAGCTTGGCGGAAGAGTGCGTCGTAAGCAGCATCGTTGCCAGCTAGCGCGCCCGTATGTGAAGCCGAAGCATGTGCACCAGCTTCTGTTCGTCCCGCTTTAATAGCGATGATTGGTTTAGGGTTGTGTCCGCTGGTAATTTTTCTAGCTAGTTCAATTAATGCCGGTGCATTTTTTAATTGTTCAATATATAAGGCAATTACTTTGGTGTTTTCGTCATCAGCTAGATATTTGAGTAATTCTAGTTCGTCGATTACCGCTTTGTTGCCAACACTAATGAATTTAGAAAATCCTAGATTTAATTTTCTGGCATAATCTAAGACCGCTGTGCCCATGGCGCCACTTTGAGAAATGAAAGTGATTTTCCCGGGGTGGGGCATTACCGGAGAAAAAGAAGCGTTAAGATGGTTATCGGTATTTACTACCCCCAAACAATTAGGTCCAATTAAAGCAATATCATATTTTTTACTAATGGCTTTTAATTCAGTCTCTAAATCTTCTCTGCCAACTTCTTTGAAACCAGCGGAAATTACCACTGCTCCTTTGGCGCCTTTTTTAGCCGCTTCTTCTAAAACTTTTGGCACTATTTGAGCCGGGACGATGATTATTGCTAGATCAATTTTTTCTGGTATGGCTGAGACATCTGGATAGCAAGGCAAGCCGTATAGCTCAGTTGTTTTAGGGTTCACTAAAAATATTTTTCCGGCATGTTTTCCGGTGGTTAGATTTTTGGCAACATCATTACCTACACTACCAATTTCAGTAGAGGCGCCGATGACGGCAATTGATTTTGGATTAAAGATCGCGTCTAGTTTCATATTTGAAAGACAAATAAAGAGTTAAATTTAGTTTCCCATAGTGCGGAGTTTGTTAATCCGGTCATCAATTGGTGGATGGGTGGAGAACCAAGATTTAAACCCTTTAGCTTTGAATGGATTAGCCAAGTAGAGATGGGCGGTGGCAGTGGCCGCGTGTTGCATCGGTAAATTTTCTTGAGAAATTTTTTCTAGTGCTTTAGCGAGCCCTTCTGGGTAGCGAGTAAGTAGTGCGCCAGAGGCATCGGCTAAATATTCACGACGGCGAGAGATCGCTAGTTTTATTAATTCGGCGATTATGGGGGAGAGGATGGCGAAAATTATTCCGACAATTAGTAGTATCATTCCTAATTGTCCACTACCTTCACTTTTGTCTGATCGTCGTCCGCCTAAGAGGCGTACGCGCCACATCATGTCTGATAAGATTACGATTACTCCAACTAACACTGCAACCAAAGTCATGAATCTAATGTCGTAGTTTTTTATATGTGATAACTCGTGAGCGATTACCCCTTCTAATTCTTCATTGGTTAATTTTTCTATTGCACCACGACTTAAAGCGATTGAGGCCAGCTCTGGTTTTCGGCCCGTGGCAAAAGCGTTAATTGCCTGATCTTCGATAATGTAGATATGGGGTACAGGTAGTCCAGCGGTAATGCAGAGATTTTCTACTAGATTGTAGACATAGCGGTTATCTTCTTTGGTAATGGGTTTGGCACCATTTGTAAAAAGTGCAATCTTATCACCTTGAAAATATGAAATGGTGGTTAAGAAAAAAGAGAGAAATATGGCGATTGTTACTCCACCATAACCACCCATGCCCCAAAGACGATCATAAACAAAACCAAGCAGAACGATGACGGCGATAAAGATCATTATTAAAAACACGGAACGGCGCTTGTTGGCGGCAATTTCGTTGTACATATTGAAGAGTGGTTAAAAATCAGAAGTCGGGATTTAAAAATTTAAATCCCGTGCTTTTAACTTTTAGAATTTTACTTGAACATTTTGGCGTTCACCGTCGGCAGCTTCGAAGAATTCGTATTTAACAAATTTCAACATTCCGGCGATCATGTTGGTTGGGAAAACTTGAATTTTGGTATTGAAGTCACGAACATTGCCGTTGTAGAAACGACGAGCTGCTTGGATTTTGTTTTCAGTATCAGACAATTCGTCTTGTAGTTGCAAGAAGTTTTGACTAGCCTTTAGATCAGGATAATTTTCAGAAACAGCGAATAACGATTTTAAAGTGTTAGAAAGTGCATTTTCTGCCTGTTCACGTTCTGCCAAGGTGGCATTTTTGTTATCATGCACTGCCATAGCGGCAGTTCTGGCTTCGGTTAGTTGTACCAAAGTATCTTTTTCGTGGGTCATGTATCCTTTGACGGTTTCCATCAAATTTGGAATCAAGTCGTAGCGACGTTTTAACTGAACGTCAATGTCAGAGACGGCTTCGTCTACCTGATTTTTTGAACGGATTAAACCGTTAAATGTACCAATTACCCAAATGATAACCAAAACGGCTATCCCTAAAACGATATATAGTCCCATCATATTTTTTTATGTTAGGTTTAAGCCGAATGGCGGCTTGCTTTTTTACCTTTATTTGTTGTATTATATACTATTATAAATAGATAATCAATAATATATGTGTCCAGGCGGAAGAGACCATGGTAATATGAGGGAATTTAATCCTGCTGCTAGTGCTACTGCTAGGTTAGATAACGATTTGAGGCGTGATTATAATTTGGCGGGTTTAGCGAAACGCACCGATGTTCAGCGTAACAGGGTGGATGAAGTATATTGGCCGATGGCCGAACAAAAAGGAATACACCTAGGCGATACTTTTGTTGTAAAAGGGAAATCGCTTCAGGTTAAAGCGTTAATAATGAAAGGTCAGCATTGTTTTGTTGTGTTGAATGACGAATCGGGTTTTAATCGTACGGAGATTAATTTGAAGAATTCTTTTTGGGATGAAGAGCGTTCCAAGGGGGTTTAGTAGAGTAAAGACAAAGAAGCTAAATAGTCATTTTAAAAAATTGAAATAAAAATAGTTAATTATGTTCACCTTACTCATTTTTATCGCCGTTTTAGCTGTTTTAGTTTTATCCCATGAATTTGGGCATTTTATTGCTGCTAAAAAATCTGGCATGCGGGTGTATGAATTTGGTTTTGGTTTCCCACCACGGGCGTTTGGTTGGTATCGTGATCCTTTGACTAAGAAAATAAAATTTGTTGGTAGTAAGTTTGATCGTGAAAGTGCACCTTCCCCGGCAACAATTTATTCTATTAATTGGTTGCCACTTGGCGGGTTTGTTCAGATGAAAGGCGAGAATGATGCAAATAATACTAGTAGTGATAGTTTTGCAGCACAAAAGGTTTGGAAGCGCGCGATTACTTTGTCTGCCGGCGTAGTGATGAATATTTTAGTTGCGATGGTTTTGCTTAGTATTGGATATATGATGGGCTTGCCACAGGCGACTAATGACATGGAGGACGCATCAAGCATTAAAGATAGGCGGACAGAGATCATTCAAATCATTGCAGGCAAACCAGCAGCGATTGCGGGTTTAGTTAATGGTGATGTAATCGTGTCAGTTGGGGACATAAATAATCCTCGTCTGAAAGAATTGCAAAAATATGTAAACGATCACCAGAGCGAAGAAATCGCGGTGACGATAAAAAGAGGAGAAGAGGTTTTTACAAAAAATATTAAACCAGCGATTTATGCTGATACGGGTAAAGCAGGTTTAGGTGTGGGTATTGCTGAGATTGGTACAGTACAATATCCTTGGTATCGAGCAATTTACTACGGCGTAACGGATACATTTTGGTATTTAAAAGAAATTCTGTTAGCTTTCTATACTTTGATTAGCGGCTTGTTCGCTGGTGCAGGCACTGGCGAAGCTGTTGCAGGACCAGTTGGAATTGCAATGATGACCGGTAGGGTAGCGCGCTTAGGTTTGGCGTACTTGATTCAATTCACTGCGATGCTGTCTTTAAATTTAGCAATCTTTAATATTTTACCATTACCAGCGTTGGACGGTGGTCGGTTGTTATTTTTGTTGATTGGTAAGATAAAAGGCACGCCAGTTAATCCAAAGTGGGAGCAAATTATTCACAGTGTAGGTTTTTCTTTGTTGTTGCTTTTAGTATTGGTAGTGACAATCAAAGATTTGGCGGCTTTCCGAGTGGTATTTGCTAATATGGTTAATAAGATATTTTAAAGAGTAGTATGAAAAAATTGTGGTGGTTTATACCGGTTAGTATCCTATTCATTTTGTCGATGCTTTTGGCGTTGGTATATTTTGTTCAATCTAAAAGTGAAATGATTACAGGGTATAACAGAACAACTAGCACAAATGACAATGCACAAAACAAAGTAGATATTGTTATTGGTAAAAAGCAACAGGATGATGTGGTTGATTTAAGTAATGCGACCGAAGACGTTCTTACTGCAGAAAAGTTGGATGCCAAATTTCAAGAAAAATGCGTGTCTGTTGCGGATTATACTGCCGACCAAATAGTTGCTTGTTTTGATGAGATGATTCCAGCACCATACATTCTTAATGATAGTACTGAAAAAGAAAAGATTGAAAAAATGTTAAGTACCTATCGTGCAAAATATTGTTCTACCAAAGAGGAAATATTTAAAATGGGTTTTTACAACATATCAATTAAACTGCCAGAATATTTTAGGATGGAAATCATGGAAAATAAAATTAAGGGTGTTGGCGATTCGCCGGTGGGAGAGTATGTTTTTATTGATAGTTATTTATGCGACCAGAGGTATGGCGCTTCTTTTTCTGTTGTTTTTAATAATGAAAGTTTGGCTAGCAGTGGTTTGTTAAGATCGGACTGTTGGGATTATCCGGCCGATCAGTTAGCGAGCAAGTGTGTTAATGAACAAAGTCTTTTAACTACTGTCCCTGGAACTTCCTATAAAATATATTCTATTCGAGATCCTTGGGCTGGAGGGCGAGGCGGCGGCATTGATGTGTATGTTTTGCCGTTAGATAATAGTTTTATTAAATTTAGTACTTCTGGTGATGAAATTTCCTCTTCAGTTGGTGAATTGGATAAATATTTAAAAACGGTTAGGTTTTTGAAATAATAACTTGGTTAATAAGATTTTTTAAAGCGTAGTATGAAAAATGAATTGAAAAAAATCAAAGAAGAAGCGTTGGTCGCTATTAAAGCAGTGGCTGACAAATTAAGTTTGGAAGAATTAGAGAATCGCTTTTTAGGTCGTAAGCAGGGTGAGCTAACTAGTCTTTTGAAAGGTTTAAAAGATTTAGCGGATGATGCGCGTAAGGAAGCTGGGCAGTTGGCTAATGATGTTAAGGTGGCGGTAGAAGAAGCGATTAGTGCTAAAAGGCAAGAGCTGCAATCAGTGGGTGGAGCAGAAAAGATGGAAGCAGAGCGAGTAGATATTACTCAGCCAGCATTGCCGTCAAGCGAACGCGGGCACTATCATCCAAATACGATTATTCAACGCGATTTAGAAGAGTTTTTTACTTCTATGGGTTTTATGGTTCTAGACGGACCAGAATTAGAAAGTGAGTATTACAATTTCACAGCGGTAAATATCCCTGCTACTCACCCGGCGCGTGATATGCAAGACACTTTTTACATTAAAGGACATGGGCAGAATTCTGATTCACCATGGGTGATGCGCACTCATACTTCAACGATGCAAGTTAGGTCAATGCAAAAATATGGTGCACCATTGCGTATGATTGTTCCGGGTAAATGTTATCGCAACGAAGCAACGGATGTTCGCCATGAGCACACTTTCTATCAATTAGAAGGTGTGGTGGTTGATAAAGGGATTACGTTTGCTCACATGAAGGGTGTGCTAGAAGCAGTAGCAAAGCATTTGTATGGTGCTGACACAGCCGTGCGTCTGCGTCCGAAGTTCTATCCTTTTGTTGAACCAGGTGTAAATGGTGAAGTGACTTGCTTTTTGTGTAAAGGAAAAGGTTGCCGTTTGTGCAAGAATACAGGTTGGCTAGAGATTTTTGGTGCGGGTATGACCCACCCCAATGTTTTAAGAGAGGGCGGGATTGATCCGAATGTCTATCAGGGTTTTGCTTTTGGTTTTGGGTTAACAAGATTAGTGATGTTAAAATATGGCATTGAAGATATTCGTTTGTTAGAAAGTGGTGATTTAAAATTCTTGAAACAATTTTAATATGTTAATAAGTTACAATTGGCTTAAACAATACATCAACTTACCAGATTCAATTACGGCCGAAGAGGTAGGTGTTAAATTGACAGCTTCTACGGTGGAAGTAGAAGGAGTAAGAAACTTGGGTAAGAATTTGGAGAATATCGTAGTGGGAAAGGTAATATCTGCGGAGAAACACCCCGATGCCGATAAATTAAAACTGTGTAAAGTTGATGTTGGTAATGAGCAATTACAAATTGTTTGTGGTGGTTCAAATGTAGTTGAAGGTATGCTGGTGGCACTAGCCAAAATTGGAGCAAAGGTACAATGGCATGGAGAAGGTGATTTGATCGAATTGCAAGCGACCAAGATTCGCGGTGTTGAATCTTTTGGTATGATCTGTGCTTCTACTGAAATTGGTTTGGGGGGTATGTTTCCTCTTAAAAGTGAAAAGGAAATTTTAGATTTGACTAGTTACAATTTTGTCCCGGGTGAATCATTAGCTAAAGCTTTGGATTTAACTGACGCCATTTTAGAAATTGATAATAAATCACTTTCTAATCGTCCGGATTTGTGGGGTCACTATGGCATTGCTCGTGAAGTGGCGGTTTTGTTTAACAAAGATTTGTCTACTTACAAAACAGAAGTGATTAAAGAAGGCAAAGATATTAAAGTAAAAGTTAAAGTTGCGGATAAGGTATTATGCCCACGATATATGGCAGTTGCCATGTCAGGTATTAAAGTTGGCCCATCACCTGATTGGTTGAAAAAGAGGTTGGCGTCTTTAGGGGTTAACTCCATTAACAACATTGTTGATATTACTAATTATGTAATGTTGGATGTTGGTCAGCCGATGCATGCTTTTGATGCTAGTTTAATTAGTGGCGCTAAAGATACAAAAGAAATTAGTGTACGTTTAGCGGTAGAGGGAGAAAAGATTCAAGCGTTGGATGATAACGAGTATAGTTTGGGAGAATCGGATTTGGTTATTGCCGATACGGAAAAAGTTTTAGCAATTGCTGGTGTAATTGGTGGTAAGGACAGCGCTATCACAGACAATACCACAACGATTGTTTTTGAATCAGCAAATTTTTCTGCCGTTAGTGTGCGTAAGACTTCTACGCGATTGGGTGTGCGTACGGATTCAGCACAGAGATTTGAAAAGAGCTTGGACCCAAATTTGTGTGAGCTAGCTTTGAAAAAAGCAGTTGAGTTAGTGAATCAAATTTGTCCTGAAGCAGTAGTTGCTAGTAAAGTAATTGATGAATCAAATTTTGTTTTGCCGGTTGGCCCAATTGAAGTAGAAAAAAGTTTGTTTGAGCAAAAAATTGGTACTAGTATTCCAGAAAAAGAAATTGTTAAGATTTTGGAGAAGTTGGGTTTTGAATTAAAAGATAAGAAAACTAGTTGGGCCGTTAAGATTCCCACTTGGCGTGCCACCAAGGACGTTGCGTTGGTTGAAGATTTAGTGGAAGAAGTTTTGCGTGTCTATGGGTATGATCAAGTAGCGAGCGCTTTGCCTAGTTTTTCCATTGCTTCGCCAGTAGTTAACGCAGTTAGGAAGCTAGAGTATAAGGTTTCTGATGTTTTAGTAAAAGAATTTGCTTTTGTTGAAACACATAACTATTCTTTTGTTAGTGGCGAACAGATTAAAAATTTATCGGATCAGCCGGAGTTATATATTGAATTGGATAATCCACTAGCCAAAGACAAGCCATACTTGCGTCGCAATCTTTTATCTAATTTGTTAACTAATGTTGCAAACAACATTAACGACAATCAGGAAGTAAAGATTTTTGAGATTGGGAAAGTGTTTAGGGGTGATAAACCTGGACAAAGAGCGTCGGTTAATGGCGACGAATTATTACCACGTCAGGATGTTTGGTTTACCGCAATGTATGTAAGTAAGAAAGATCAGAATCCATACTGGTTGGTGAGAAATATAATGAAGTCACTTGGTAAGGAGTTAAATTTAGATTGGGAGGCAGTTTTAGAGAAAGATATCCCATCATGTGAACATCCTACTCGAACAGCATTAATTAAATCAGGTGGTCCGGTTGGAGTAGTAGGGGAAATCTTGCCTAGTGTGGCAGAAAAATTTGGAATAAATTATCGGGTGGGGTTTTTGCAGCTGAATTTAAGTGATTTGTTAGAGGGTGGTAAATTTAAAGAAGTTGGCTATACACCTGGTTCGGCATATCCAGAAGTAGAACGCGATATCGCATTCCTGGTAGATAAAAAAATTAGTCATTTAGAACTGGTTAATGCTCTAAGCGCGGCGGATGAGTTGATTAAAGAAGTTGAATTGTTTGATGTGTATACGGGAGAAAAAATATCGGGTGATAAAAAGAGCATGGCATATAGGGTAATATATGCTGATCCGACTCGCACTTTAATTAGCGACGAGGTGGACAAGGCACACAAGAAGGTTATTACAACTTTAGAAAAAAAATTTAAAGCGGAGATCCGCTAAAGAATTATCCCCAGTCTAGTTGGCTGGGTTTTTTCTTTTTTTTGTGGTATACTATATTTGTTAATTTTAATTTTTTTCGACACCATGCTTGTCGGAAAATATTTAGAGGGGAAATATGTTTGAAACTTCAAAAGATATCTTGTATCTAGTAATATCTTTTTGCGTTTTGTGGACTACTGTGTTCTTGTGCTGGATGTTTTACTATGTCATGCGATTGCTTCGCAATGCTAATCAAATTATCGAAGAGTTTCGAGTGCGCCTACAATCTTTGACCGAAGCGATTAACTATATTCGCGGTAAAGTAGAACATATGTCTGGTCTGATGTCAGTAATTACTGACGGTGCTGCGGGTTTAGTAAAGAGTGCGATTACTCGCAAAACCGCACAGTGGTCAGCCAAAGGAACAGAAAAATTTAATGCTGCTGCCAAAGAGGCAGTGAGCAAGGCGGTAACAGCGACGGCGAAGAAGATTAAGAAAGTAACGAAGAAGATAAAAAAGTAATTAGTAAAAGATTCACACTACCTAAGCACATCAACACGGTGTGCTTTTTGTTTTACCCTTGACATCTCATTCCAATTTCGTATTAGTTTGCATATAATACTATTGGACAAACCCTTCGCCACCAAAGGAGGTGCATCATGGCGAGGAAGAGACGTCTGTTTTCCAAATTCCGTCCGTGGTTGCCAAAACCCGATGAAGGGGTGATGGTGCGCAACCTCGGATGGTGCGAATTCGTCACGTTGGACGAGTTCGCGAACAAGGCTGTGGTACGGAAATATGCGAAGAACGCGGAGAGTATTGTCTTCCGTGTGCCGTTCGCGTGGTTGTCGCCAACCACTACCATGGCTTGAGCCAACTAGGAGGGGAGCGTGGAAGCAACCGAACTACGAGGATTCCGCGCTGGAGACAGACAAATCCAGCGGCCGCTTTGCATTCTGCTGTCCGGCGTTTACGCTGGCGGTGAAAGGATGCGAAATAAGCGGCCATCCTCAGATATAAAGCGTCCTTTTTGGAGGGCGTTTTTTAGTAAAAAATGCATTTGCTAAACCTGGTGTTTTGGGTTAAAATACACCGGCTATGATCATCGCTGACCTACATATTCATTCCCGCTATTCCCGGGCTTGTTCTCAGGAATTAACTCCTAGCAACATTGATGAATGGTGTCGTCTTAAGGGTGTCAATTTGGTGGCAACTGGTGATTTTACTCATCCGGCTTGGTTGCAAGAATTAAAGGATAATTTAGTTGAATTAGATAATGGACTTTTGCAATTAAAGGATAGTGACGGTAAAATCAAGTTTGTTCTTGGAACAGAGGTGTCTTGTATATACAAGCAAGGTGGGAAGACGCGCCGGGTTCATCTTTGTATATTTTTACCGGATTTTGTTTCAGTAGAAAAGTTTAATAAAGAGCTAGTTGATCGTGGATGCAATATCCGATCGGACGGTCGTCCGATTTTGGGATTGTCAGCTAAAGAAGTTTTGAAAATCTTAAAGGAAGTTAACCCGCGTGGTGTCATGATTCCCGCGCATATCTGGACACCGTGGTTTGCAGTGTTTGGCTCAAAGTCTGGCTTTGATTCTTTAGAAGAATGTTTTGAAGAATTAGCGGGAGAAATTTTTGCTGTTGAGACTGGTTTGTCATCTGATCCGGCCATGAACTGGCGTTTGTCGCAATTAGATAAAGTTACGATTGTCTCCAATTCTGACGCACACAGTTTGCCAAATATCGGCCGAGAAGCAAATATGTTTGATTTGGATATTGCGAGTGTTAGTTATGATCAATTGTTTGCTGTTATTAAAAAGAAAGATCCAAAAGTATTTTTAAAAACAATTGAGTTTTATCCGGAAGAAGGAATGTATCATGTTGATGGGCACCGAGCGTGTGGAGTGAGTTTTGCTCCGAAAGAAACCAAAAAGAACAAAGGGGTTTGTCCGGTATGTAAGAAGGCATTAACGATTGGCGTGTTGTATCGAGTAGAGGAGTTAGCTGATCGTCCGGAAGGTTTTGTTCCTAAGGACGTCGTGCCTTTTATACATTTGGTTGGACTTGATAAAATTATTGCCGAAACACTTGGGGTAAAAAGTCGAGCCAGTACTAAAGTGCAAAAAGAATATGTGGCACTTTTATCTAAAGGGGGAAGTGAATTTAATATTTTATTAGATCTACCATATTCTAAATTAAATGAAATTACCTCACCAGATATTGTTGAAGGGATTAGGCGTGTACGTGAAGGTAAACTTACAGTTATCCCTGGTTTTGATGGGCAATATGGTCATGTGAATGTTTTTAGCCCAGAGGAAAAGAAAATACATCAAAAGAAATTATTATAAATATGTCTGATTTTGTCCACTTACATGTCCATAGTCACTATTCGCTACTCGATGCTGTACCGAAGATTGATGAATTAGTAAAAGCTGCCAAGAAGCGCGGTTTTTCGGCGTTGGCGTTAACTGATCATGGCAACATGTATGGGGCGATTGAGTTTTATGAGACTTGTTTAAAAGAAGGTATCAAACCAATTATTGGTGTGGAAGCATATGTTGCTCCGAATAGTCGCTTTGATAAAAACACCAATGATCGTTACAATCATTTGGTTTTGTTGGCGTTAGATTATACGGGTTACAGGAATTTAATAAAATTAGTTTCATTAGCCAATATCGAGGGTTTCTATTACAAACCGCGAATGGATAAGGAAATTTTGCGCCAATACCACGAAGGGTTGGTTGCCTCGACTGCTTGTCTAGGAGGAGAGATACCACATTTGCTGCAGTCGGGTAATTACGAGGGGGCAAAAACGGCCGCACTTGAATATCAAGATATTTTTGGTGAAGGCAACTTCTTTTTGGAATTAATGGATTTGCCCGCGAATGAAGGGCAGAATGAAGTGAATAGTCAGTTAATTCAACTTTCTAAAGATACTGGTATTCCCGTAATTGTTACTCGTGATGTTCACTACCTTAATCCGGAAGATGGTGAGGCACAAGATATTTTAACTTGTATTCGTGATGGCCGTACTTTGGAAGAACCAGATCGTCAATCAATGGTTGGGATTGATTGCTCAATGGCGACAGGAAAAGATATTGCTAGTCGTTTTAAACATATACCCGAGGCATTGGCCAATACGGTTAAATTGGCTAATCGAGTAGATTTAAAATTGGAGTTAAACAAGTGGAATTTTCCACATGTTGATTTACCAGAAGGTAAGACTGTGGATGAATATTTGCATGATTTGGTCTATGAAAGATTACCTAAACTAATTGAGATAACCGAAGATGTTAAAAAAAGAGCGGATTACGAGTTGGATGTTATTGCTAAAAAAGGGTATTCTCCATATTTTTTAGTAGTAGCTGATTATGTAAATTATGCTCGTAACCATGATATTGTTGAAACCACTCGTGGTTCAGGTGCTGGTTCGATTGTCGCTTATGCTATGGGTATTACCACCGTAAATCCTTTGTTTTTTAAACTTCCGTTTGAACGTTTCTTAAACCCGTTTCGTCCCTCACCACCGGATATTGACGCGGACTTTGCTGATGACCGACGCGATGACATGATCGCGTATGTGACAGAGAAATATGGCGCTGATAAAGTGGCGCAGATTATCACCTTCGGTACGATGGCCGCACGCGGTTCTATTCGTGATGTTGGCCGAGCATTGGGATATTCATATTCTTTTTGTGATCAAGTATCAAAGTTGATCCCATTTGGGGCACAAGGTTTTCAGATGACAATTGCCAAGGCTTTAAATTTGGAGCCAGATTTGAAAAAGAAATACAACGAAGACAGCCAAGTGCATCGTTTGATTGATTTGGCACAAAAAATTGAAGGTTGTGCCCGCCACACTTCAATTCACGCAGCGGGCGTGGTGATTGCGCCGTCACCTTTAACGGATTTTACGCCAATTCAACACGAGGTAGGTGGGGACAGAATTACTACGCAATACGAGATGCATGCTGTTGAAGCCGCGGGTGTTTTAAAGATGGACTTTTTGGGTATTCGAAATTTGTCAATTTTAGGTCATGCGGTTGAAATTGTAGAAAAAACTACTGGGCAAAAAGTTGATATTTTTAAAATTCCTTGGGATGATAAAAAGACTTATGAAATGTTGGCACGTGGCGAGACTATGGGGGTATTTCAGCTATCTGGTTCGGGCATGACTCGATATTTACGTGAGCTTAAGCCAACAACCATCTTTGATATCATGGCCATGGTAGCACTTTTCCGTCCGGGTCCAATGGAACAGATTCCAGAATATATTCGACGTAAACATCACCCAGAAACAATTGAGTATCTTGATCCACGGATGAAAGACTATTTGGATCAATCTTTAGGTTTGATTGTTTATCAGGACGATGTTTTGTTAACGGCGATTAATTTGGGCGGTTACAATTGGGAAGAAGCCGATAAGTTTAGAAAAGCTATGGGTAAAAAAATTCCTGAGGAAATGGCAAAACAAAAAGAGAAATTTTTTAAAGGTTGTCGTGAGTTTGGTAAAGTACCCGATGCTAAAATTAATCGGTTGTGGGAATTGATTGAGCCATTCGCGGCATATGGATTCAACAAGGCGCACGCGGCGAGTTATGGTATGGTGGCCTATCAAACAGCATATTTAAAAGCGAATTATCCAGTGCAATACATGACAGCGGTTTTAATCGCCGAGTCAGGGGATATGGACAAGGTGCCGGAAATTATTCACGAGTGTGAGCATATGGGCATAAAAGTAATGCCGCCAGATGTTAATGAGAGCTTTAAGAATTTTGCGATGGTTGGTTGGGAGAATGGTGAAACACCACATATTCGTTTTGGTTTGAGTGGTGTAAAAAATTTAGGTGAACATATCGCCGATGTTATTTTCCATGAAAGGAAAAATAACGGTCGTTATCAAAATTTTGAAGAATTTCTTAAACGTGTTCAAGATAAAGATCTGAACAAGAAGTCTTTGGAAAGTTTGATCAAGTGTGGTGCGTTGGATAGCTTTGGTTATGATCGTGGTTTGTTGTTGTCCAATAGTGAAAATTTACTGTCTTTTGTACATCAGTCTGATGAACAAAAGAATACCCAGCAACATTCACTGTTTGCTAATTCTAGCATTGATTTGTCGGTTAAATTACGTTTAGATCCGGGACCGGAGGCGACAGAGAAAGAAAAGTTGTATTGGGAAAAAGAACTTCTGGGGCTGTACATTACCGCCCATCCTTTTACCGAATTTGAACAGGTTTTAGGTCAGGTGTTAGTGCCGATTAAAGATTTGGCACAGCAACCGAGAAATACTTGGGTGGTGGTAGGCGGAGTAATAGATTCTACCAAAAAGAAAATTACTCGTATGGGCAAGGCGATGATGTTTGTTAATATCCAAGATATTACCGGTACTTTGGAGTTGTTGGTTTTTCCACGTACTTATGAAATTACTAAAGATGTTTGGGTAGAAGGAAGAATGGTGTGTGTGATGGGCAAAACTTCAGAGGATGCGGAGGATAACAAATTGTTTGTAGAAAAAGCATATGAGGTTACCCCAGAAAATGTTCATGCGCTAGTTTCGCAATTATCCGGGTTTGCTAAGACAAGTCCGGCATTGCCACAACAAACAATTAATCCTATTAGGTGGTATGAAAAGTTTTTTGATCGGTTGGAAATAACCGTGCCACCGGCATTAGTTAAGTCGCATGCTGATGATATTAAAAGTATTTTAGCCAAGTATCCAGGTGATTTGTTTTTGTATTTAAATGTTGGAGATAAAAAAATAAAAACCTCCTTTAAAGTGGAGGCGAGTGAGGCTTTGTTAGAGGAACTAAAAACTCTGTTATCTACCTAATTCCCAATTTGGATTAGCCCTAAGACTTTGCCAGTTAGCAAAGTCTTTTTTTATCGCTTGATGGTATCCAGCGACGGTAATCATTGCCGCGTTATCCATACAATATTTAATTGCGGGAGTGCGAAATTGTGGTGTAGGTGAGAGCGAAGCGGTTGCCTCATTTAATGTTTGGCGTAATTTTTTGTTAGCCGCCACACCGCCACAAAGGATGATGGTTTGCGGTTTAAATTCTTTGGCGGCTTTTAATGTTTTACTTACCAATACATCTGTTATTGCCTGTTCGAAAGAAGCACAGAAATCATTAATGGTTGGTTCAGACATTGGTTGTCCATAAACTCCAGTTGGGAGTTGAAAATCATTTGTGGGTAGGGCAGCCAATTTATTATCACGCAACCAATACAAGGCAGCAGTTTTTAATCCGGAAAAACTAAAATTAAAGTCGCTGCTTTTTATCATTGGTCGGGGGAGGTCGATTTTTTTGGTATTGCCTGTTTCGGCTAATTTAGAAATTTGTGGTCCGCCAGGATAGGGGAGGCCAAGCAGTTTTGCTACCTTATCAAAACATTCGCCAGCGGCATCATCAAGAGTGGCACCGAGTAGTTTGTAATTGCCAGGTTCAGTGATTAACATTAATTCCGTGTGTCCGCCGCTAACAATTAAAGCAAGTGCTGGGTAGGATATTTTTTCGGCTTCAATTTCAGCCGCATGGATATGCCCAGCAATGTGGTTTACAGAAATTAGGGGGATATTTTTTGCCCAGGATAGGGTGCGGGCGGCTTCAGTGCCGACAATTAGACCGGTAATTAGGCCTGGGCCGGAAGTGACGGCAATGGCGTCGGGGGTAGGTTGATCTTTTAGTATTTCTTCAATTAAAGGTACTATTTTTTCAGCGTGCATTCGTCCGGCAATCTCAGGTACTACGCCGCCATATTTTTGGTGGATTTCAATTTGTGTTGCCGTGACTTCTTTAACAACAAAACAGCCCTTTTCGGAGCAGTCCATTAGGGCAACAGAGGTGTCGTCGCAAGATGATTCGATACCAAGGATGTACATATTATTCGTGACAGAGGAGAGGATCGAACTCTCGACCTTAGCGTTATGAGTGCTACGCTCTAACCAACTGAGCTACTCTGACGAAAATGTAGTGGCTATATTAATACAAAAAGGGGTAAAAGTCAATGTCTGCCTGTTATATCTTCTTCGGGTAAAGAACTGATAAAATCATAGAAGTGGCGAGGGCTAAGATGATAATACCAAATGATATTAAAGAAGAGATGTGCAGGCCAATGATTCCGGACAACATTTTTAGACCGATAAAGAACAAGATAAAAGCTAAACCTTTTTGTAAATGGTGGAAACGATGGAGGACGCTCTCAATCAAGAAGAAGAGAGCCCGCAAGCCCATGATAGCAAAGATGTTAGAGGTAAAGACGATAAAAAGATCTTGAGAGATAGCAAAAACCGCGGGGATAGAATCAACAGCAAAGATTATGTCGGTCGCCTCAATTAAGATGACAATTAAGAAAAGAGTGGTAAAGTAAAATTTTCCATTTTCTCTAAAGAAAAATTTGCCATTGTGGTGGTTGGGAGTAAAAGGTAATATTTTTCTGGCGAATTTGACTACGGCATTGTGGTTGTAGTCGATGTGTTCTTCTTTTTTATCACGTAATAGTTTGATGGCGGTATAGATTAGAACTGCGCCAAAGATGTATAGTACCCAGAAAAATTGGTGAATAATGTAGGCGCCAGCGGAGATAAAGATACCGCGGCAAACAATCGCCCCCATAATACCCCAAAATAAGACGCGGTGATGATATTTTTCTTCTAATTTAAAGTAACTAAAGATCAACATCATCACGAAGAGGTTATCGACTGAGAGCATTTTCTCGGTGACATAGGCGCTTAAGAATTCGGCAGCAGATTCTCGTCCAATAAAAAGAAAAACAAGAAAGCCAAAAGCAATAGCAGTGGCAATCCAAAAAATTGATTGCATTAGAGCTTCTTTTGGTTCAATGCGATGGCTACGACGGTTAAAATATCCTAAGTCGATTGCTAAAAAGCCGACGATGATGACGCTGAAGATAATAAATAATTCTGATTGAGCACCCATAGATAATTTTAAAAGTGATGAGGTATTTTACCGTGAAAAAAGAGATAAGTCAAAGAAACAAAAATCCCGACTAGGTCGGGATTTTTTTGAGGATTGTTTAGAAACTTACAAAACAGCTTCTTTAGCAGCTTTTGCTACGCGGAATTTAACTACAGTTTTAGCTGGGATCTTGATTGTTTCGTTGGTAGCTGGATTGCGGCCCATACGAGCTGCGCGATTCATTTTTACCAATTTGCCAAGACCTGGCACGATGAACACACCGTTCTTCTTTACTTCTGTGTAAGCTAATGTGACCATTGCCTCCATGAGACCGGTAACATCTTTCTTACTTAGGCCTGTTGTTTCTGCTAAAGCAGACAACAGGGCTGACTTGGTTAGACCTGCCATAAGTTTTATGGTTAAGAATAAAAACCTAATTTATGGGGATATTATACACTTTCTATTAAAAGTATGCAATAGGGGGTGGGTTGTGTATAAAAATCTGGTTGGAAAAGGAGTGTCTAAGATTTGTGATTTTGAGATTTGGATTGTTATTTTAAAAGTTATACACAACCTTGTAGGGGGGGGTAAAAGTGTAAGATGTGGTATAATATGTATGTTAAATAAATATATTTTGGTATGTCATTTTTTCCAAATAAATTTTTTTTGGGTTATTTTAATAAAGCAGCTTTATTTTTTGTTTTTGTTATTATTGGGGTTTTGTCTCCTCAGTTTTTTGATTTAGATAACAATATAGCCAAAGCTACTACTTTTGCTGAACCAACGTTGATTAGCGAAAATGCACCAGGAGAAAATAACATGTTGAAATTGAAGAAAATTAATGACATCTATTATTTGCTAAACAAACCAAGTGGTGTTGGGCCACTAAAATTATCTACCTCAACTGATGGTGCGAGTTGGAGTTCATTTATAGATTTGGTCAATGTTATTAGGGATTATGATTTTGGTTATTATAATAATGGTGGATATTATTATCTTGTTTTTTCATATAACAGTAATACGGAAATTTTAATCACAACTTCAACCGATGCTATTACTTGGTCGGCCACTTCTACTGTTATAGCCGATCTTGACACAGATGGTAGCCCGATTTTTATGTCAACTGCCGTGGGCAGTGATTTTTTGGCAATAG